>NZ_CP170339.1:2787500-3145865 GCF_042445055.1 Falsihalocynthiibacter sp. SS001 | reverse complement strand
GTTTGCAGAAAACGTGAATTATCGCCTCAGAGCAGCTCTGAAAGCAGGAGTTCTATGTGACCAGTAAACAGTATGGGATGTCCCTTACCCGTACACTTACAAGGCCTCACAAAAACGCAGAGATGAAAACAAAAACTCATCCGCAAGCTCGCCGAATTTTCGGGCATGAGCCAGAGATGTAAGGTCCTCTCTCTAAAACCTGGGTGCAACCCCTTGTTCTATTGAGATAAACTTCTTTGAGAATGAAACTTCCGGTTCTCTCAAAAAATAATACCCCCCACCACCATCGACAAGTAGTTGTTGGCGTGGCTGTAGTTTTGTCTTCAACGACGTAGTGAATCGCATGGTCAAGCTAGCAACTGAAAGCGTGCGTTCGCAACACATCTTCGAGCTTGACTCTGACTTTCTCAAAACGAATCTAGTTGGACCAAATTCCTTCGTGCGGCGCAGCATTTTTTGCCGCGCAAGCACAAAAAAAGAGCACCCTCAGAAGGGCGCTCTCTTAAAGACTGCAGATGTCTTAACGTTTTAAGCGATTGCTTTAACGCGAGCCGAAAGGCGCGACATTTTGCGTGCAACTGTATTCTTGTGGAAAATGCCTTTAGTAACACCACGCATCAGCTCTGGTTGAGCGGCGCGCAATGCTGCAGTTGCATCTTCTTTGTTGCCGGCCTCGATCGCTTCTTCAACCTTACGGAGGAAGGTACGAACGCGCGAACGGCGTGCTTTGTTAACTTGGAAACGACGTTCGTTTTGACGAGCGCGTTTTTTAGCTTGGGGCGAATTTGCCATATCTCGAATTCCCACTCTTTGGGGTCGCATAAATCTGAAGTTGGGCTTCTAGTCCCGACTCGCCCGCAAGTCAACGGGGGTATGCAACGTTTTTTACTATTTATCTCGGAACTGCGCTTCTCGTTTCTCTTGAAACGCAGCCATACCTTCTTTTTGGTCCTCTGTTGCGAACAGAGAATGGAATAGACGTCGTTCATACAACAACCCTTCAGAGAGCGTTGTTTCGTATGATCTATCCACGGCTTCCTTGGCCGCCTTGGTGGCCAGCATGGATTTCTCTGCGATCTTTTGCGCTGCTGACATCGCTTCGTCAATCAGCTTTTTCGCAGGCACCAAACGACTCACGAGGCCGCAACGTTCCGCCTCTTCGGCGTCCATGAAACGTCCGGTAAGGTGCATATCCATAGATTTCGATTTGCCGACGAATCGTGTGAGACGTTGGCTGCCGCCCAGTCCCGCAATGACGCCAAGGTTGATTTCGGGCTGACCGAACTTGGCTGTATCTGCCGCAATGATGAAATCGCACATCATCGCAAGCTCACATCCACCGCCGAGCGCATATCCCGCAACAGCGGCAATAACAGGCTTGCGATTGGCAAGGAGGCTTGCGCTCTCGGCACCGAAGTAGTCGGAATTGAACATCTCAACGAAGGTTTTATCCGCCATCTCTTTGATGTCCGCACCGGCCGCAAATGCCTTTTCCGATCCGGTGATAACGATGCAGCGAACCTTATCGTTTTCTTCGGCTGCGCTCAGCGCTTGTCCAAGTTCACCCAACAGTTCCGAATTTAGCGCGTTCAGCGCCTCGGGGCGGTTGAGCCTGATAAGGGCAACGTGTTCTTCGACTTCGACGATGAGCGTTTCATAGGCCATTTGGGGCTACCATATAGTTTCGGATATACGATGGATTAACAATCTTGTGCCGCTATTCAAGTTATCTTTGGCATTGCGCGCAATAGAAACTTGATCGACCGGACTGTACGATTCGTTGAATCGTGCCCGTACAACCCTCTGTCAGACAGGGCAGTCCCTCACGGCCGTAAACCCTGAAACTATGTTGAAAATAACCTAGATCACCATCCGCTTGGCGATGATCCTTAAGTGTCGAGCCGCCTGATTCTATAGCCTCACTCAAGACTTCGCGAACGGCAGGAACCAAACGCTCAATTCGGTCCTTGGAAAGGAAGTCCGAGCGTGTTTCGGGGCGGATCTGTGTCCGGAAAAGCACTTCGCAGACATAGATATTGCCCAATCCGGCGATGATTCCCTGATCGAGAAGCGCGCTTTTGATCGGGGTTTTCTTGTTCTTTAGGCGATCAGCAAGGTATTCTTGGTTAAATGCGTTCCCCAGAGGTTCTGGTCCCAAGTGCGCGATAAGTTTGTGTGCCTCGACGTTCGCCGTCGCGACGAGGTCCATCGCTCCAAATCGGCGCGCGTCGTTAAAGGTTACGCGTTTTCCACCCTCCATATCCAACACTACGTGGTCGTGTTTCGCAGGAGTCGGCAAATCATGAGGGAACGTGCCCGTGGCGCTTCCTGAAATTTGCATTCGTCCAGACATGCCTAAGTGAATAATAAGCGTTTCGCCACTATCGAGGTCCGCTAGGATATATTTCGACCTGCGCCGCAGCCGAAGTATCTGCTTCCCAGTCAGACGCTCTGCCATATCGGGTGGGAACGGCCAGCGAAGGTCGGGGCGCCGTATATCCGCACGAAGGATTCTCTTGGCTTCCATCACTGGGGCCAAGCCGCGACGAACCGTCTCGACCTCGGGTAATTCAGGCATGTGAACCTTTCCTTTGACTATCTGAACGTTGTAACCAAATCTGAGCGCTCTATAAGAGTCGCGATGGATAGGAATGGGCAAGGCAAAATGACCGACAATTCCCAGAAAACAACGCATTTCGGTTTTCAGACTGTAGATGAAGACGCCAAGGCGGGCATGGTCCACGGCGTTTTCACGAATGTTGCAAACAAATACGATGTGATGAATGACGCGATGTCCATGGGCATCCACCGTATTTGGAAAGAGGCGATGATGGACTGGCTTGCGCCTCGGTCGGGTCAGAAACTCCTCGATGTTGCGGGTGGAACGGGCGATATTTCGTTCAAGTTCCTAAAGCGGGCAGGGCATGGCCACGCCACGGTGTGCGATATGACCGAGGGAATGCTTGTGGCTGGTGCGCAGCGCCCCGAAGCCATTGAACGTGCTGACGAACTCAATTGGGTCGTTGGAGATGCGATGGCGCTTCCGTTTCCCGATAATTCTTTCGATGTCTATACCATCAGTTTTGGTATCCGGAATGTCACTCGGATACCCGATGCTCTTTCAGAGGCCTATCGTGTCTTGCGTCCGGGGGGACGGATTATGGTTCTGGAGTTCTCGCAATTGCCCAACGCGATGATGCAAAAGGCATATGATTTATACTCGTTCAACGTCATTCCCAAGATGGGCAAAGTTATTGCGAATGATTCCGAGAGTTATCAGTATCTCGTTGAGTCCATTCGAAAATTCCCCGATCAGGATACCTTCGCCCAGATGATCCGCGATGCAGGGTTCGAGAACGTTAAGTACCGCAACCTCTCGATGGGTATTGCGGCGCTGCATTCAGGGTGGAAAATTTAGATGCGCGGTCCGCACAACATTTGGCGTCTGATCCGCACTGGCGCCACGTTTGAACGCAACGGTGCGATGCCAATCTTGCTGGATGCGGTCGATGCGCCTCCGTTGGCGCGAGTGGTCCTGCGGAGTTTGGCTTGGCCGTTTCAATGGCTGGGGTTGAAGGGCGACCCGAAGCTTACGCCCGTGACGCGCGCGCTGAATGTATTAGGGCCTGCGTACATCAAATTCGGTCAGGTACTCTCTACGCGTCCCGATATTGCGGGAGAGGATCTGGCGAAACAATTGCGCGTCCTGCAGGACAAGCTTCCGCCATTCTCAACCGAGCTCGCCAAAAAATCCGTTGAGGACGAACTAGGTCGCCCGGCAGATGAGTTGTTCAGTGAATTTGGCGAAGCCGTCGCTGCGGCAAGTATCGCACAGGTGCATCGCGCGCGCCTTGCCGCCACCGGCCAAGAGGTCGCGGTAAAGGTGCTTCGTCCGTCAATTGAGCGCGCGTTTCGCAAGGATATCGACGCGTTCTATTTCGCGGCAGGCGTTCTGGAAATCCTGTTGCCAGGTACGCGGCGCCTGCGCCCGACCGAAGTTATTGAGCATTTTGATAAGGGCGTGACGGGGGAACTTGATCTGCGCTTGGAAAGTGCAGCGGCCTCAGAGTTTGGCGCGAATACCATCGACGACGAAATGTTCCAAGTTCCCGAGCCGAATTGGGAATTGTCAGGCCGTCGCGTGATGGTTCTCGACTGGGCAGAGGGCACGGCGATCGGTGACAACGACGCCCTAGATGCGGCTGGTCACGACCGACAGATCATCGCCGCGCGGGTTCTTCAACTTTTCCTAAGTCATGCTCTGCGTGATGGTTATTTTCACGCTGACATGCATCAGGGCAATATGAAGATCGCCGAAAACGGAGATATTATTGCCTACGACTTCGGGATTATGGGGCGTATCGACGAATATACGCGGCGTGTCTACGCAGAGATCCTCTATGGGTTCATAACGCGCGATTACCGTCGTGTGGCAGAGGTGCACTTTGAGGCGGGCTATGTGCCTGCTGACCGCGATGTCGAAGAATTCGCCAACGCTCTGCGTGCCGTCGGAGAGCCAATATTCGGGATGGATGCCAGTTCGATCTCGATGGGGCGGTTGCTCCATTATCTGTTTGAGGTAACAGAGCGTTTTGGGATGGAAACTCGCACCGAGCTTATCCTGCTTCAGCGCACGATGGTTGTGGTCGAAGGTGTCGCGCGCTCACTGGATCCGCGCATTAATATCTGGCAAGTCGCGAAACCAATTGTCGAAGGCTACATCAAAGAAAATCTGGGCCCCAAGGCGTTGATGGCTGATTTGGTGCGCACGGTGCGAGTGCTGAGTCGGTTTGGTCCTCTGCTTCCGCGAATGGCAGAAGACGCGCTTATCGCTCGGTCTCAAAAGCCGGAGGCTCCACCCAAAGCACAGCCAGTTAAGGTTGGTTTGGTTTTCGGAGCGGGGGTCGCTCTCGCGTTTGCTGTTCAGTGGATTTGGGTAGCCGTCACCTAGAAATAGTGGCGAAGCGCGTCGATTTCCGCGTCATATCCCGCCTGATATTCATGCGATCCATGTTGCGATTTCCACAAACAATAGGCCGCCATGCGCCAATGATATAGCGGCGCCAGTGCATAATATCGATCGGAAATGCGCCCATCCCCGTACGCGCTCAGGAAGTCATCAATCATGTCGTCGGTAATCGGAAACGACGAATAGGCCACCCGCATCGCTGGCGAAAGAAAGGTAGATATGTCTTCGCACGGATCACCATATGCGGGACACTGCCAATCAATAAACACGGGAAAACTTGGTGTTTGAATGATATTTGCGGGGACCAGATCGCCGTGTAGTAGCACTGGGCTAACATGCGGGAGTTGAGGGATCTGCGGCTTTAGTTCACTCAGCCTATCCACGCTACTTCCAGAACAACTCTCAAGAATGCGTTCACCGTGTTCGATTATCGCCAATGGCTGCGTGGGTAGTTCACGTAAATTTAGATTGCTCGGGATTCGGTGAACCTCACGCAGCGCGCGACCAACCTCCCGAGAATCGCGTCGCGTGTGCGGCTGGCCGCTGACATATTCGTATACGACGCAGTCCCCCAAGCGCGTACGGTGTAGAGATACCGCAGGTGGCGTGAACCAGCTTTCCTGTAATGCGCAAAGAATTCTGAACTCGTCGTGCGGATTATTAGGAAAAAGCGGGTTCTTGTTTGCGGATGGGTACAGCTTGCAAACATGATCAAAACCGGAGCCAGTTACGCGCCAACTGCGATTGGTTTTCCCGCCCGCAAGTTGTGTCCATGTCGCATCAGCAGAGATAACAGCCCGCAATTCGCGTGCGAGTTCAAATGTAGGATTATGTTGCAAGGGCTGGTTCATAGCTGTGCCAAATTAGGTGTGGACCTAAGCAAACACAAGCTACGGAAACTAACTCTCTTGCCGCAATGCGGACACTTCTGACGCTTTAAGCTGCGCACCGCCTTCGAGGACCAAGACCACTTCATCCCCATCGGCGCGCGCCTCAAGCACCTTGCTGTAAATTTCCACCACTCCATCAGGGAGGCGTTCGTCATCTTGATAGCTTTCAAGCGAAAATGAATAGAGGCCGTTTGGCAGTGGAGTTCCCGAGTCGCTAGCTCCTGCCCATTCCATTGTCTCCGCGGTCGCAGAAATTGCTTGCCGTTGTACAATATCGCCAGCCTGATTCCGGACCACGAGGAAGTTCTGATCTGCTCCGTTAGGAGGAATCGGCGAGATTGAAATCGGGCTGCCGTCAAAATATGCGGGCCCATCGGCGCGGGCCTCCATACCGATCCAGCCCGCCATCTCGGCCAATCCTGAGGGCCCGTTACCTGATACCATGCTTTCCAAGAGTTCGTTGGTCTTCACTGCCTGCTCAACGTTGGAGAATGTTGCAAGCTGAGCGGCAAAATCCTGTGATTGAGTTGGATTCAGCGGGTCTTGGTTAGTGACCTGCGCAGTCAACATTTTCAGAAATGTATCAAAGTCCGAAGAGAGCGCAGCGCGATCCGCATCAGTAGCGCTTCCGGTTTGGGTTGCAGCGGCTTGTACGGGTGCGGATGTGAGTGAAATATCCATTAGTTACTCCTATCTAAACGCGAATATCGACGCCGGTGGATGTTGTAAGATCAATTCGATGCGGCGAGGGGCCTTCGGAACTATCGCGAGCGAAATCGAAGTCATAATCGTTTGCCTGATTTTGATCCGCGCCCTGCTGCTGATCGCGGTTTGATTGTGCGAAGTTAAGGGTAAGGCTTGTGTATCCGCTATCAGTAAACTCTTGGGTCAGAAGGGCAGCATTTCGGCGCATAAGGTCAAGTGTTTCGGGCCGCTCAGCGACGATCGAAATCGTCATTCCTTGCTCATTTGGTGAAAGCGATAATTTAACGCGGCCAAGCTCCTCAGGCGAAAGGGCGATCTCTATCGGTTGCGATGCGTCCGCCGTTAGCGCGACAGAGAGCTGCTGCGCAATCGCGCGCGCCACCGGCGGAGGTGGGAGCGTTGTGGTTGGTGTTGGGGCGGTCCTTGGTGTCTCATGGCTTTGGAGGTCTACCCGAAGTGTCGATTCTGCTGCCGCCTGCTCGATCATAATCGGCAATTCAGTCGGTGCCAGCGATGGCGCTAAATTCGGAAGCCCGGAAATAGGCAGCTCTGTCTGACGATTAATGGCCGTGAGGGGAGCGTTGTCATTTTGCGGCGGCAATGGCTTCTCTTGCGGTTTAGAGCTGTCATCCACGTCGGATGTGACATTTGTCGTGGGCGCAAGTGGTTCCAATGGCTTTAAGGGTCGCTCGGGTTCTCCATTTGGGCTCTGTGGAGCGGTGGTCTGTATGGCGGTCAATTCACGCGATTCGGCACTCTGTGAAGGTTGCGCCTTGTCATAACTATAATGCTCCGAACTATCACCTAAAGGTATCTCTATGGCCGCATTTGTTGTCACTGGCGTAGCAACGATTGGAGCACTTTGAGCTACTTTATCGGTCGGTATCGCTACAGGCGCTTCAGTATTTTTCACGGAGACCTCAGGCGATTTGGCTCTGACTTCTGTAAGCAGAGAAGCTTGAAGGGTAGTCTCTAAAACGCTGCGGGGCGCCTTGACTTCTGGCGACATTGTTTCGGTTCCAAAGGCGGCATTTGGCGTCATTGGTGAGGGGTTAGTTACGTCCTGGGAAATATTCATGACCGAAATGGGGACATGCAGAAATTCCCTTTCTGTCCGCTTCTCAGGCTGAGAAGTTGGTACTTCGGTCGGATCAGGATCCGAAGGCGGGATAGTTGTAGTTTGGTGCGGAGCGGGCAGGTCGCCGCTGGGAAGGGGGCTTGGTACTTGGCCCTCAGGAGAGGATTGAACGGGTAGGGGCATAGTAAAAGAAGCTATCGGAGTATTGGGTTTCTCCGGCATTTGAGCCAATGGCGTTACTTGTTTGTCGATTTGTTCCTCAGTTTGCGGTGGTAGTTCTGGAAGATTACTCACTAGTTCAAACGCGATAGGAGAAGGCGTGTGTTGTGGCAGTTGAGGCAAATCCACTAACTCCGGAACGAACTCAGTTTCAAAGTCTTCAAGACTAAACAGCTGATCTTCAAGTGGGAGCACGTCAACGCCGAAACTGCCAAGCACTTCATTTGAGTCGACCGCCGGCGGCACAGTCATCGGGATTAATTGGATATGCATCGTTGCCCTCTCGGGGTTCTACCTCGTTGAGGGCTCACTATGGGCTGATTTAGTTACCGGATGTTTACCGAATTCGGCGCACAATCGGAAAATTAGCTAGAATTGGATGCAATATGATACCTGACAGTCTCTCTATAATACCCTCCGCAAATGGGCGGCAAAACGCGATGACCGAAAAGGATTCGCAATTAATGGATGCTGCAAAAAAGCTAGAGGCGAGTTTTCTATCTGAAATGCTCAAATCGGCCGGGTTTGGTCAAACACCGGAGAGTTTCGGTGGTGGTGCGGGGGAGGACCAGTTTAGTTCATTCTTGGTTAGCGCACAGGCCGACGCCATGGTTGAGGGCGGTGGAATCGGCCTAGCACAATCGTTTTTCGACGCCCTTAAGGAGGCGCAGAAATGAGTGCAGAGCGGCTGGCAAATGATCTCGAAATGCTGTTAAGCGACGAGCGAAACGCGATTCTTGGGGGTAAGTTTGAGCACCTAAGGAAATTCACAAATGAGAAGGCGCGGCTTGTAGATGAGTTCACGCGCGGGGAGCGTCCAGATGCCGAGGTCCTCGCGAAACTCAAGTGTGCGGCGAGACGGAATCAGGACCTTCTCGCGATGGCAGTGCGGGCAATTCGTGCCGTGAATGGCCGCTTGCAGGCTGCTAAAGGGCAGTCAGAAACGCTCAACACCTATACGCTCGCAGGTCAGCGCCAGAGTCTTGGCGACAAGGGGCGCGTTTGCTTTGAACGGCGGACCTGAGATCGCTGCGATAAGTTGAATAAAATTCTCATGAAGTGGCGATTGGAGCTTAGGAAACTCTTAGGTTTTGCCTGCCATCTTTCGATTACGGAAGAGACGTTTGGAATTTGAACGTCTGAATTTGTCAGAACGACAACCACCGCACGTCAGCGTGCAAATCGAAAATTGGCGCAAAAGCGCCCTCAAATGGGAATTCAATATGTCCAGTATTCTGACAAATACCGGCGCGATGGTCGCGCTTCAGACGCTTAAAGGTGTGAACGCCAACATGGCAACCACACAGAACGAAATTTCTACTGGTAAATCCGTATCTTCGGCCAAGGATAACTCGGCGGTTTGGGCCATTTCAAAGGTGATGGAAGCGGATGTAAATGGTTTCAAGGCGATCTCAGATAGTCTTTCTCTCGGAGAATCAACAGTTGCTGTAGCGCGCCAAGCGTCCGAGACGGTGACTGGATTGCTTACCGATATTAAGGGAAAAATCGTTGCCGCACAGGAAGAGAATGTTGACCGCACGAAGATTCAAACGGATATCTCGGCGCTTCGCGATCAAATTACCGCTGTGGTTGGTGCTGCGCAGTTTAACGGACTGAATTTGATCCAGGGTACCGACGAAGTTAATATTCTTTCGTCCCTAGATCGAAGCAGCGATGGAACTGTCTCTGCATCGAACATCACAATTGAGCGCCAAGATCAGTCAACGACCGCGGGTACGTATGGCTCTGGTACGGACATTTCTGCCAATGCAAGCATTTCCGGCGGTGCGACTGCGGTTGCCAATACTGCGAACACCGCGGTTGCCACGTTTGGTGCAACTTGGGCGGCGAATGACACTGCGACTCTAACGGTCGCGGGTGTGGAGCTAGGGTTCACTGCGAAGGGAACTGATCCTGCGGATGTTGCTAGCTATTTTGAAGGTGCGATCAACGGCTTAGGACTGGATGGCGTTACAGCCTCTTCGTCTGGCGGTGCGCTAACGATTAGCTCGACACGTGCGTTTGAGGGGCTCGACGTAGCAGTTTCGGCAACGACAGCCGGCGATGGTACGGGCCAGATTACTGCTGCGAACGGTACAACTGGCTTGACGGATGCTTCCGCAACAATCGAGCAGCGAGCGGAAACGGTAGCGTTCTCGACAGTGGCGGCTGTGAAGGACGGGGATAGCTACAAAGTCACTGTCGGAAGCAGCTCGTATAATTATATCGCGGGCAAAAATGAGACTATGGAGGACGTCGCCAAGGGCCTAAAAACTGCGATTGATGGCGGTGATATCGACGGAATTACGACCAAGGTTTCCCAAGATGCGACGACAAAACAGTGGAGCCTGAGTATTGATAACAGCGGTTCCAGTCTCGCGCTGGCGCGGACCGCAAATGAGGGCGGAACCGCATCCGGTGGTCTATTCGGTTTGGACAAAATTGACGTGCGGAGTGACGCTGGAGCGTCGTCGGCACTGGATAGTATCGAAACACTAATTCAATCATCTATTGATGCTGGCGCTAACTTCGGTTCTGCGGAGGCGCGGATTGAAAATCAGAGCGACTTTATTGGCAAGCTAACAGATTCATTGAAGTCCGGAATCGGTACGCTTGTTGACGCTGACATGGAGGAAGTTTCCGCGCGCCTAACAGCGTTACAGACACAGCAGCAACTGTCGATTCAGTCATTGTCGATTGCAAATCAGGCTCCTCAGTCGATCCTTTCTCTCTTCCGGTAAGTGAGAGGCCCATGGGGCGCTAATAAGGCGCCCCATTACGCATAGTAATTAGAGCTTCGGAAGGAAAAGAAATGAACGCTTTAGATCAGGCCAAAACGGCTTATGGTAAAACACAAACAACGACTCGCTCTCCACGTGGAATCGAATACGAAGCATTTGCGCGCATCACGCATGCATTGAAGGCAGCGCAATCGAAAGGGAAGGCGGGGTTTAAAGATTTGGTGGCAGCTATGCATCAGAACCGCCAGCTATGGACACTACTCGCGTCGGACGTCGCCGAAAGCTCAAACCAACTGTCAGACGACTTACGAGCAAGGATTTTCTATCTCGCAGAGTTTACCGCCGTTCAGACACGAAGAGTACTGAAAGATGGTGCCTCCGCGGACGCGCTGATCGACATCAATTCTGCGATCATGGGCGGCTTGCGTGCAGAAGGGGGGGCAAAATGAGTGGCCTCGTCCTAAAGCTGGGGCCAAAAGAGCGGGTTCTAATTAATGGTGCAGTGATTGAAAATGGTGATCGACGCTCGCGACTTTCCATCGTTACGCCGAACGCAAATATTCTTCGCCTGCGAGACGCAATCCACCCAGAAGAAGCAAATACGCCCGTTCGTCGTGTCTGCTATATTGCACAGCTTGTTCTCTCGGGCGACGCCGAACAGGAAAAGGCAAGTATCCAGATGCTGCGCGGGATTGAGCAACTCAGCCAAGTACTGGTCGACGTCGATAGTCGGGAACTATTGACAGCAGCGACAGATGCCGTGTTAGGCGGGCAGTATTATCAGGCGCTCAAGTCGTTGCGCACTTTGCTTCCAAGGGAAGAACGACTAATGGCGGCTGCGACGCTGCAATGACGTTCCAAGCGATTTTACCGATGGGGGGATATGCGGGATGGACCTTTCTGGAGCGGACCAAGGAAACGCAGCAGGAAATGCACGATTCATCACCTCTCATCGGAAGGGAAGTTGCTTATTTCAAGGACAACATCGGAGAGATCGCAACTGCCCATGATCTCGTAAATGACCGCACAGTGCTAAAAGTTGCGCTCGGCGCGTTTGGTCTCGAAGCGGATTTGCCGAACAAAGCTTTCGTTGAGAAAGTACTGTCAGAAGGCTCGCTTGATGACGAAGCTTTCGCTCACCGATTATCAGATAAACGTTATCTAGAAATGGCGAAGGCGTTTGGCTTTGATATGGGCGTGCCTAACTCCGCTATTTCAAACTTTGGTGATCGCATTGCGACGGCCTACATGGGGCGCCAATTTGAAGTCGCGGTAGGTGATGCGGATGACGATATGCGCCTTGCGCTAACGGTAAAGCGAGAGATGCCCACAATATCGGGAAGTGAGATAAGCGAGAATAGCAAGTGGTTTACAATTATGGGCAATCCTCCACTTCGTCAGGTGTTTGATACAGTGTTTAATCTTCCCAGTTCTTTTGCTGCCTTGGACTTGGATCGCCAACTTGAAGTCTACCAAGAGAAAGCTGAACGGCAATTCGGATCAAGCGATCCGTCGATATTTGTTTCTGAAGAGACGCAAGAAGAACTTATCAAGCAGTATATGATACGTTCGCAGCTCCAAGCCATGAACACAAATGTTCAATCGGGCCAAGCGGCTCTAACGCTCTTGCAAAGTGCCCGATTGCCCTCCCCATTCTAATGGTTGGTCGAGGGATCAGCTTCTTTGAACGTTAGGCACTGAGCAAGTTTCTCAAAGCTTTGATTGATATTATTGCCTTCGCGAAGCGTAATAAATTCATCAAGTAGTGGCCAAGCTTCAATCGCTGCATCAATTTGTGAATCTGTTCCGTGCGAATAGAGACCCGCTTGAATCATCATTTCTGCCTTATCGTAAGTGCCAAGCAACTGCCGAGCATCACGAATACACTGGTTTTCAACTTCTGAAGCGATGGCTGGTAAGCTGCGCGATACGGATTGAAGGAGATCAATTGCCGGGAAACGTCCGCGCTCCGCTATCGAACGGTCCAATACAACGTGCCCGTCCAAAACTCCGCGCAATATGTCTGCGATGGGCTCTTCCATATCCGATCCAGCGACCAACACTGTGAATACAGCAGTAATATCTCCCGACATCCCCGCGCCCGGACCCGCTCGTTCACATAGCGCCATGATCGAAGATGAAGTAGATGGCGGAAAACCCTTCAGGCTCGCTTCTTCTCCTGAAGGTAGGGCAACTTCTCTATGTGCTTCTGCGAAACGAGTGATTGAATCGGCAAGCAGCAAAACGTGTAATCCTTGGTCGCGAAAATGTTCGGCGATCGCCATCGCAGAGAATGCGCACCTGCGTCTAATAAGTGGGGATTGATCGGACGTGGCGGCGACGACAATCGCTCGCTTCATTCCTTCGGGGCCGAGTACATTTTCTACGAATTCGCGCACTTCACGTCCGCGCTCTCCGATCAGAGCGACGACCACAATATCTGCTTGTACCCCCTGCGAAAGATTGGACAGCAGTGTGGATTTCCCGACACCCGACCCAGAGAACAAGCCGATCCGTTGCCCTTTTGCAATTGGGAGCAGAGTGTTGAATACGGCCAAACCAGTTTCCAGACGTTCCCCCATCGCGCGCCTTCCCGCCGGTTTGGGAGGTGCCGAGCGGAGTGGGCGCGCGATGGCTCCCTTGTTAAGCGTCTTGCCATCAAGCGCATTTCCCGCAGGATCAATTACGCGGCCAACCCATTGGTCGGAAGGGAACAAGACATTTGGCCCAATGAGTTTAGCCTGTGCTCCAAGAACGATTCCTTCGACATCTCCGTCTGGCAAAACAGAAACTGAGTCGGGCGCAATGTTCAGTATTTCTCCACCAATGCTTTCACCGCTAAGCCGCGTGATTTCGACCTGATCTCCTATACTGGCGCGCTTCGATAACCCCTTAATACTAAGCGTATTTTGATTGATACTCGTCACGCGTCCAATATCGAACGCAACTTGTGTTCTGCCGATCGCCGCCGCGAGCGCACTGAAATCTGAAGACTGCATTTTGTTCCCTTTTTGATCACTAACCCTTTCTAAAGGAATCACCGTTAAGAGTTAGTTGAAGCCGGTCGAGGGAGAAGCCCCGATGTTTGAAAAACTGAACATAATGCGCATGTCGCAAGCCATGACATCGCACGCAAGCACGCGCCACGCGACGATTGCACAGAACATAGCGAACGCAGACACACCTGGGTTCAAGGCCCGTGATGTTGCGGAGTTCTCTGAAACTTTTCGGGATCAGGGTTCGTCACCATTGCGAGCAACCCGCGCTAGTCATTTGAGCGCAGGTGAGGCGCATTATGCCGCCACTTTGATTATGGACGGCACGCGTGGAGCACTTTCCCCGAACGGGAACTCTGTTTCGTTGGAGACCGAGTTAATGCGCGCTGCGGAAACGCGACATCAGTTTGATACCGCAATTTCCATCTACAAATCTTCGCTGAACATTTTGCGAACGAGCATCCGCTAGAAAGGCAGGGCATATGAGTGATCTAATGAAAACGCTGGCTCTTTCAGCGAGCGGAATGCAGGCACAATCCACGCGATTGCGCCATGTTTCTGAGAATATCGCGAACACAGATACCCCAGGTTACCACCGTAAGACTGCCTCGTTCGAAGCGGTCTTGCAGGGCGGTAACCGCACGGGAGAAGTGCGCGCGGGTGACGTCAAATTGGATCGGTCGGAACTGAATAGAGTTTATGATCCTTCGCACCCATTGGCCGATGAAACGGGCCATATCCAAGGCTCAAACGTCGATTTGGTCGTCGAAATCGCCGACGCGCGCGAAGCGCAGCGAAGCTACGAGGCCAACTTGAAAATGTTCGATCAGGCGCGGCAGATGTCTTCTGCGTTGCTTGAGCTCTTACGTAAATAGAGGGAATCCAGAATGGATATTAGATCTTCCTTAGCGGCTCAGAATTATGCCGCCACGCGTCCCGCCACCGCCCCTAAACCCGAGGGCGGCGAGGCTTTTGCCAAGGTTGCGCAAGATTTTGCGACGACGCTCGCGAATGGAGAGCAACAAGCGCTGGCGGCAATGACGAGTGGCGCGGACCCTAATTCTCTGGTTCAGGCGTTGGCTCAAACCGAGCTCGCCGTAGAGACCGCAGTAGCTGTGCGCGACAAAGTCGTGGAAGCCTATCTAGAGATTCTACGGATGCCGGTGTAACGCGTGGATGAGGTCATTTTTTATGACACTTTGCGTCAAGGTTTGTGGGTGTCGGTCATCATCTCGACGCCGATCTTAACGGTTGCATTGGTGGCTGGCGTCGTTGTCGGGCTCTTTCAGGCTCTTACGTCAGTGCAGGAAATGACACTGACATTCGTGCCAAAGCTCGCGGTCATTCTGATCGTGTTTTGGATCACCATGGGCTTCATGACAGAGACGCTGGTTTCATTCTTTAAGGTCACGATCGTTCCCTTAGTAGCAGGAGTTTGAGTATGGATAACGCGGGATATACGACGCTAACAAGGCAATCTGGCCTCATGCGAGAAATGCAATCGGTGGCCAATAACCTTGCGAATATGGCGACAACCGGATTTCGCAAAGAGGGTGTCATATTTGCTGAGCACGTCGATGCGCTGGGCCGTGATGACCCGAGTTTGTCGATGGCGACTGCGGCGGTCGCGAATACGAGCTTAACACAGGGCGCCCTAACTCAAACTGGAGGAGCGTTCGATCTGGCGATTGAAGGCGACGGCTTCTTTATGCTGGAGACCCCAGAAGGGGAGCGCCTGACCCGAGCGGGAACGTTTACGCCAAATGCCAATGGCGACCTTGTTTCGCACGATGGAATGCGTCTGTTAGATGTTGGCGGAACACCGATCTTTGTTCCGCCTGACGTGAGCGATTTCCAGATTTCGGCGGACGGAACCCTGAGCGCGAATGGCGACCCGCTTGCACAAATCGGTTTATTCGTGCCGCGCGAAACGCATGCAATGCGGCGCGAAGATGGTGTTCGGTTCTCGGTAAATGGTGAGGTGCAACCTGTTGAAAACCAGACCATTCTTCAAGGTTATGTCGAGGATTCAAACGTAAACCCCGTTGCCGAGGTGTCGCGATTGATCGAAGTGCAGCGAGCTTACGAGCAAGGTCAGGGTTTCTTAGAAAAAGAGGATGAGCGCATTCGTTCGGTCCTTCGAGTTTTGGGTTAATAGGAAAGGACAATTCATGCGTGCGCTAGCAATTGCCGCGACGGGGATGGCCGCTCAACAGATGCGGGTTGAAACGATTTCCAACAATCTCGCGAATATGAACACAACGGGCTATAACGCTCGCCGTGCCGAGTTTGCCGACTTGCATTACCAGCAGCAAACTCGCGCTGGCACAATTAACGCTTCGGATGGCACGATTTTGCCAACTGGTGTGCAGCTAGGCTTGGGTGTTCGTCCGTCATCTATAACCGTTGAGCTTGCACAAGGTAGCCTCTCTGAAACGGGAGGAGACTTGGACCTTGCAATTGACGGTGACGGTTATTTGGAGGTGACACTACCGTCAGGTCAGTCCGCCTATACGCGGGACGGTGGGCTTCAGCGGTCGGCAGATGGTCTTGTAGTAACTTCTGACGGCTATGCGGTTGCGCCAGAAATAACTATTCCGGCTGATGCGCGGAGTATCTCGATCAATGCTGAGGGCGAAGTCTACGCCTACTTCTCTGATCGGGTTGAGGCGGAGTTGCTCGGGCAGTTTACGGTGGTCGGGTTTTCGAATTCCAAGGGGCTTGAGGCAATCGGGTCAAATCTGTTTCTAGAGTCATCTGCTTCTGGCGGACCGAATGTGAGCACGCCAGGTGAAAATGGCCTTGGAACCTTGCGTCAGGGCTATCTAGAGAGTTCTTCCGTTGATGCAGTGCGCGAGGTCACGGAGCTAATCGAAGCACAGCGTGGATACGAGTTGAACGCCAAGGTGTTAACCGCAGCAGATCAAATGCTCGGCGCAACAACGCAGATCCGATGAGGGCGCTAGTATACTTCATAGTTTGTGTTCTTGTGTTGGCTGAGGCCCATGCGGACACCATGCTTGCGGCACGAACAATCCCGAGCCGCACAGTCATCACGTCTGACGATTTTACGGTTAGTACAGACACTATTCCTGGCACGTTCCAGACCCCCACAGATGTGATCGGCCTGGAGGCGCGCACAACTATTTACGCTGGACGTCCTATTCGCCGTGCGGAAGTTGGATCTCCTGCAATGGTCGAGAGAAATCAAATCGTTACCCTTACGTATATTGATGGTGGTTTGAATATTTCGGTCGAGGCGCGGTCGCTTGGACGCGGCGGCGCGAATGATGTTTTGCGTTTCATGAACCTTGCCTCTCGCACGACCGTTTCAGGGGTCGTTCAGGCGGATGGTTCGATTTTAGTTCAATAGCAATAGAGGCCAATATGCATAGAATTCTAAGTTTCCTATACGTCTTGTTTCTAGCGGGTTGCCAGTCTCTTGGTGATGTTGGGAAGGCTCCAGAATTTACCGAGACAAGGGGATCTCTTGAGTATTCTTCAATGATGTCGCCGGGATTTCCTGCGCAACTGACGCCTACACAACGGCGAGATGCAGCTTCACTTTGGAGTGCGGAGCGACAGTCATTGCTGGGGGATCGACGCGCTTTAAGACGTGGAGATATTCTAACGGTTGTAATCGAAATAGATGAGAAGGCTGAGATATCGAATACGACCTCCCGAAAACGCACAGGCAAGACCTCGATGGGTATCCCTTCTTTCTTTGGCTTACCCCAGCGCGCTAACGAAAAATTGCCAATTGGCGCTAATATGGCTGACGCGGTAGAGACCAATTCGGCGACGAGTCACTCGGGAAATGGTTCTGTGCGCAGGAACGAGAAACTGACGCTACGGGTCGCCGCGACGGTCGTTGATGTGCTGCAAAACGGCGTGTTTGCAATCGAGGGATCACAAGAGGTGCGCGTAAACTTCGAAATTCGCGAGTTGCTCGTCTCGGGCTATGTTCGACCAGAAGACATCTCCCGCCAAAACCAGATCACCTATGACAAAATCGCCTCCGCGCGAATTTCCTATGGTGGGAGGGGGCAAATCACTCAGGTGCTACAGCCAGCCTACGGTCAGCAGATTAACGACATCATTTTGCCGTTCTAGGGGGATTGGATGAAAATTATCTTGTTTCTTGTCCTTACAGTTCTCGGAGTCGGAGGCGGCATCGCGGGAGGACTAACCCTTCGAGAGCTGGCCGCCGAGAATGATACCTGTACGCCTACAAGTGACGAGATAGTTGGCGACATTGCTGAGCCGCGTAGTGCGAATTTGGACGAGTCTTTGGAGTATGTGAAGCTAAGCAATCAGTTTGTCGTACCGACCATCAATGACGGCCAAGTTGGTGCATTGGTCGTGATGGTTTTGAACTTAGAAGTCGTTGAAGGATATCGCGAAAAGGTTCTGGCTTTTGAGCCTAAGCTGCGAAATGCATTCCTACTGGTTCTGTTTGATCATGCGAACGCTGGCGGGTTCGGTGGTGTCTTTACCAGCAGTAATAATCTGGTGATCTTGCAGAATTTGCTGCTCGAGGTTGCAAAGACGGAACTAGGTAACGCCGTAACCGACGTTCTGATTTCAGATGTCGTTCGGCAGGACGTGGCAGGCTAGGGGCGCCAACAGATATTGGCGCCCACAATTATTCAACCGTTACCCAATAATGGCATTGAGGGTCGCGCTTGGGCGCATGACCGCAGCGGTTTTGTCAAAATCGCCGTGGAAGTAGCCACCAAGCTCAACAGATTTACCCTGCGTAGAAGCAAGTTCCGCAAGTATCGCATCTTGGTTCGCCGCAAGTTTCTCGGCGATCGGCGCAAAGTGTGCGGCAAGCGCGGCATCTTCTGTTTGAGCGGCAAGAGCTTCGGCCCAGTATAGAGCAAAGAAGTAGTGGCTGTCGCGGTTATCAAGCTGCCCCACTTTGCGTTGCGGTGACTTGCCTGCGTCCAACAACTTCTCAGTTGCTTCTTCGACAGCACGTCCAAGGATTGCAACTCTCGCATCACCTTTTGTGTCGGCTAGGAACGCTAGAGATTCACCCAATGCGCAGAACTCGCCAAGTGAATCCCAGCGAAGGTGTCCTTCTGACATCAATTGCTGAACGTGCTTTGGCGCAGAACCGCCGGCACCAGTTTCGAACAATCCGCCGCCGTTCATGAGCTTCACGATCGAGAGCATTTTGGCAGATGTGCCCAATTCCAAGATCGGGAACAGATCGGTGAGATAATCACGCAACACGTTACCAGTAATAGAAATCGCGTCTTTTCCTTCGCGAATGATCTCCAGGCTGCGACGCGTCGCATCGCGAGGCGACATAATTTCAATGCCAAGGTCATCTGCGTTCTCTGCGCTCAGAATTTCTTTTACGATCTTGATGAGCTGAGCGTCATGGGCACGGTTCTCATCCAGCCAGAAAATTGCAGCCGCGCCTGTAGCCTTTTGACGGCTAATTCCAAGCTTCACCCAATCTTCGATCGGAGCGGCCTTAACAGTCGATGAACGCCAGATGTCGCCCTTTTCTACAGTATGCTGATGAAGCGTCTCACCATTTGCCAATACATATCGGATCGTACCGTTTGCGGGCGCTTCAAAAGTTGTCGGGTGCGAGCCGTATTCTTCGGCTTTTTGCGCCATCAGCCCAACATTAGAAACGGAGCCTGAGGTTGTAGGATCAAGCGCGCCAGTTTCTTTAAAGTAATTAATCGTTTCGTCATAGATACCAGCATAACAGTTGTCAGGAATGACGCATTTGGTATCCGATGGCTGCCCGTCCGGGCCCCAGCCTTTGCCGCCAGCGCGAATGACCGCTGGCATCGAGGCGTCGATGATGACATCCGACGATACGTGCAGGTTCGTAATACCTTTGTCGGAATCCACCATATAAAGCGGTGGTTTTTCGGCGAGCGCAGCATTGATGTCACTAGAGATTTTAAGCTTCTCGTCCGCGGGGAGTTCGTCAATTTTGGACAGAAGGGCACCAATGCCCTGATTGGGGTTCACGCCGAGGTCCGCCAGTGTGGTACCGTGTTTGGCAAAAACATCTTCGAGATATACCGAGACGAAATGTCCGAAAATGATCGGGTCGGACACCTTCATCATTGTCGCTTTAAGATGCACAGAGAACAATACGCCCTGCTTTGCGGCGTCTGCGATTTCGGATTTGATGAACGCGCGAAGGGCAGCGGCGCTCATGAAGGTTGCGTCGACGACTGTGCCCTCGGCGAGATCAAGGCCGTCTTTCAGAACGGAAACTTCACCCGTTTCATCGACAAATTCGATCTTGGCCGCGCCAGTTTGTGCCGCTGTGATCGTTGCGGATTTCTCGTTCGCGAAGAAGTCATTTCCCGGCATTGAAGCGACGTGCGTCTTGGATGTTGACACCCATTCACCCATCGAGTGCGGGTTTTTCATCGCATAGTTCTTAACTGCTTTAGCGGAGCGGCGGTCCGAATTGCCCTCGCGTAGCACAGGGTTCACCGCGCTGCCTTTAATCGCGTCATATCGTGCCTGAAGGTTTTTCTCTTCATCGGTTTGAGGGTTTTCGGGATAATCAGGAACTGCATAACCTTGAGCCTGCAATTCTGAGATTGCGGCGGTAAGTTGCGGAATAGATGCAGAAATATTGGGAAGCTTAATGACATTTGCTTCTGGTGTTTTTACCAGTTGCCCCAATTCGGCGAGGTCATCCGACTGGCGCTGTTCAGGAGTGAGATACTCTGGAACAGTTGCGAGAATACGACCCGCGAGTGAGATATCCTTGGTACCGACGGTGACATCCACGGCGGAAGCAAAGGAGCGAATGATGGGGAGCAAAGAGGCGCTGGCTAGCTGGGGAGCTTCGTCTACAATGGTATACAATATGTCGGGGCGTTTTTTGTCGGTCATTAAGGTATGCCTTTCTGCGAATTGCTGGAGGGTGGTGCGCGTGGTTATGCGAAGCGGGTTCTAGGTGGCCGCTTTGTTCGTAGATCCTGATCGTGTTCAGTAGCGACTTAAATCAATGGCAGACGAATTTCAATCTCAGAGCGACAGAAACTACTTTTGGCCAAAGCACAAACGAATTTATTTCCGCCTTTTACGTTCCTGCGCAACAAGTTTATGGAGCACATTTTTGCGACCCGTCGCTTTTTGAACAATGCTTTTTTGTTGCTCAAACTCGACCCGTTTCCGAGCGCGCTCTTGATTGAGTTCAACAGCCTTTTGGTTCGTCCACTGAATCCATTTTGTATAAGTACCAATATCTTGGATTTCCAGTTCTACGCCCTGTTGCTTGGTTTGGGATCGAAGATCCGCGATGTGTTTTTCGACCTGCTCGAGTTCGCCCGATATTGCACGCAATTTCGCCAACTCTAAGTCTTGTGTCATCCCTGCAATGGATTGAATTTTTTCTAGACGCTCGTCCACGCTAGCCTCTTAGTGTACGGGATTTCTGGCGAATTTTTTCAGCGAACCTGATGGCCGCAGCAACGGCTTGATAATGGGAACGTTGAATTTCAGCGTCAATTTCGACGGTTGCATAGATAGCGCGAGCGGTTGGCGGGTCGCTATGGATTGGTACGCCGTTCTGCATCGCTATTTCACGAATGGCGGCGGCAATCTCGTCGACACCTTTTGCGACACAGATCGGCGCAGCGCCAGATGTCCGATCCCATTTAAGTGCGACTGCGTAATGGGTCGGGTTAACTATGATAACGTCCGCCTCTGGCACGCTTCCCATCATTTGGGTCATCGCGATCTCGTAACCTTTTTGGCGGCGTTGCTGTTTTATGTGTGGATCGCCTTCGCTGCTCTTATGCTCGTCCGTCATCTCCTTGTGCGACATCCGATTTTTGCGCATGTGTTCCTGATGCTGAAATAGGAAATCCGCGGCACCGATAACCACAGAGACAATTAGAACTATGAATAAAAACTTGATGAAGAGCGTAAACAACAGCTTCATCGCGACCTGTGGCGATAAATAGACGGTAGCTATGATTTCTTCCATATTGCCAAGAACCACAGCTCCTAGAACGATTGAAAAGATCGCGAGCTTTAGAAAACTCTTCCCAAATTCAAACAATCCGGACCTTCCAAACTTGTTCTGAGCATTTGACAGCGGTGAAATACGCGATAGCTTTGGCGCTAACTTTTCGGGGGCTACTACGAAGCTTCTTTGAGCGAGAACGGTTAGGGTCACCATGAGAGCGGGAAGGCCGAACCAGAACGCAACTGTACCCAAGAGTGAGAGGAATGGGGCGTTCAAGAGTTCTGATCCGTTTGCTTCAAACAAGAGCGGGGCAACTTGGTCAGCGCGGGAAATCATGCCCGATAGGTCTTGCCCCGCTTGCCTCAGGCTGGATCCGCCGATCGTAAAGGCAGTAATGAGAAACCCACTGTAGGAAGCAGCGGTCAGCAGGTCCGTCGAGCGGGGTATTTCCCCTTTCTTTCTGGCATCATCGAGCTTTTTCTGCGTTGGCTCGTGTTGCTTGTCGCTGTCGTCTTCACTCATCAGTGCGCGTCAAACGGGTTGGCAAGATAGAGCTCAAAAGCGTTCCACCAAATCGAAATGATGAAGGGTGCGACCACCAACATGAGCGCGAGGCTTCCGAGTGTAATTGCTGGCGCGCCGACCATGGCGACCATCAATTGCGGCATCGCGCGGTTAATGACGCCCAAGGCCACATTATAGATGAAGGAGGCAATCACGAACGGAGCCGCAAGAGAAAAAGCGAGCGAGAATGCGCGCGCGACATTCGCGACACCCCACTGCGTGATTTCACTGGGCGATGGAAAATTGCCGCCAGGAAGCATCTCGTATGAAAAAACAAAAGCGTGCGTTACTCGCACGTGCAGCCCCAGAATGGCAGCGATCGCAAGACCAGATACTAGGAAGAGTTGCCCTATGGCGGGCGTTGGCTCAGCTTGCGCGGATCCGAGAATTTGGGAAAGCGAAGTTGATTGAGCTATGATTGAGCCGGCGATTTGAAGGGAAAAAACGAGCAGTCTAAAGCCAACTCCAAGTGCAAGACCGTTGACGACTTCTGCGGCCCCTAACATCCAAATCGAGCTTCCGTCGTTGATGAAGTTCATGCCAGAGATGGGGAAGACAATTGCAGTAAACGCTAGTGCAAGTGCCAGCCGAACGCGCAACGGTATCGTTTGTTCCCCAAATACGGGCATTAGAGCAATGGCCGCCCCAATCCGCAGAAAAACGAAGAAGAACGTCGCCATTTCCGTTTTGCTAGGGTCGGCCAGCTCAATCATCGCCTCAATCATGCGGGAACCAATCCGACGAGCGAGGGTTTTGCGTCTGTGCCGATCTCTTCGAAAGAGAGCACGGGGTTGTTTATGCCCCTGGCGGACAAAACTGTACGGATGAACCGTCTTCTGAGTCTGGAAGTGACGATCGCAGGGTAAGTTCCCGTTTTAGACGCGCGTGCTACGCGATCGGCCACGCCATCTGCAAGTTTATTGAATTCAGTCGGGGGGAGGGCAACGTCAACTTGCCCGCGATCTCCGACAATTTGATGTAGATTGAATGCTTCTTCCCATTCAGGCGCGAGTTGTATCAAGGGAATTGTGCCGTCATCTCGCTTCATTCCAACCACCAGTTGGAAGCCCAACCGTTGCCGCACGTGCTCGCAGACCCCCTCCGTCGTAGGGTATGTGCCGCGCGCTTCGGCGATTGCTTCGAGAATTAGGGGTAAGTTCCGGACCGAAACTTGTTCCTCGAGCAGCATTCTCATGACGTTGAGCAGTAAATCCACGGGCACCTTTTCTGGTATTAGCTCATCTATCATTTGCTTGTTGGCAGTAGCTCGTTTCTCGTCCGATAGTTTTGTAAGTTCGCTGAGAATTTTGCGAAGCGCCTTAAGCGTTAGAAGACGAGGCAAGTTGGCTTTGATTACCTCCAAGAGATGGGTGGCAAGCACTTCGGTGGCGTTCACGACCGTGGTCCCCGAAATCGCCACTTGATCTTGATCTTCATATGAAATCCAGCGGGCAGGAGCGCCGTAGACAGGTTCGCTTACGTCATCGCCGGGCGGCAAGAGATCGGCGTCGCCCGAGATCAATGCGAGCACGCGCTCCGATTGAAGTGTATCACGCGCCTGTTCGACTCCTTGGATTCGGATGATGTAGGTGCCTTTGGGGAGCGAGGCCTCATCCGTAAGCCTAATTTCCGAAAGCAATAGTCCAAAGGATGTGGCTACATGCGAACGCATACTTTCGATGCGAGCGTCCAGTCCGGTCGCTGGATCGAGTATTAGATTGATGAGGTCGGGTGCGAATTCGACGTGTATATCATCGAGGTCCAAGACATCTCCGAGCGGTTTCGGCGCCGGCTCTGAAACCTCGGATTCTAGTGAAGTCGTTGCGGTGGCCTCTTGAGAGATGTTTTTCTTGTGAACGAACCAAGCGCAGAGTCCGAGGGTCGTGGCCCCCGCGATAAACGGAACAAACGGTAGGCCGGGGACCAGCGCAAAGAGGGCCATCAGAACGGCGACTGTGCCGAGCGCGGCAGGGTAGCGTCCTAACTGCGTCACGAGAGCCAAGTCGGTTGATCCGGTCGCGCCGCCCCGAGCAAGGAGGAGCGCTGAGGCGATCGAGATGATGACGGCGGGTATTTGAGATACTAAGCCATCTCCTACAGTTAATATTGAATAAGTTTCAAACGCTTGACTGATTGGCATGCCGTGCAAGACAACTCCAATAATCAGCCCCATCACTAGGTTAAGTAAAGTGATTAGGAGGCCTGCAACGGCATCACCTTTGACGAATTTAGAGGCACCATCGAGTGACCCAAAGAAAGTCATTTCGGCTTGATCTTTCTCACGGCGTGCTTTCGCTTCGGTATGGTCAATTGCCCCAGCGGACATGTCGGCGTCAATGGCTAGCTGTTTCCCCGGCATCGCATCCAGAGCAAAGCGGGCACCAACTTCCGCCATTCGCCCCGCGCCTTTGGTGATCACAATGAAATTGACGATGAGCAACACCCCGAAAACAACGAGGCCCAGAAAAATGCTCCCCCCCATAACAAAGCTTGCGAACCCTTGGATGACATCGCCTGCGGCACCGGGGCCCGTGTGGCCTTGACCGATAATAAGTTTCGTTGACGAAACGTTGAGTGAAAGGCGCAGCATCAATGACGCGAGCAGAACGGTCGGAAAGGCTGAGAAATCCAGTGGCCGTTCGATAAACAGCGTGACCGTAAACATAAGAATCGCGAGAGCAAAGGATGTTGCCAATCCAATATCAAGCACCCACGCTGGGACCGGAAGGATCATCATTACAATGATCGCCATAAGCGCAAGCGCAAGCAGAACCGTTGGTCGAAAAACATTCCCGATAGTTAGATTCATGTGAAGCCATTCTAGCTGTTGTACGGCTTAAATTAGCATCGAGAGTCTTAAGGAAAGGTAATGATGTGCGTTAATTGGGGGCAGTCATTGAATTTAGCAACTCAGCCACATTTGATCGATACTCGCGGCTCTTATTAATGAGTTTTCTAGCCGCCAACAGGCTTTCACTGTTGATGGTTGGCTGTAACACGATCGAGCGGTCAGTATTGGCGAGTGCCAGATCTATGGGTTCAGGAAAAGAAGAAAGTGCCGGGTTTTCCTTAGGATTCTCACCGAGACGTGCACGTTCTCTTTCCGCGAGTATGTGATCCTCTAACTTCAACGCGGCATCTAAGCGAGCTTCAGTCGCCGCCCGATTCTGAGGAAAAATGGCGGTCAGCTTAAGTGCTTCTTCGGAGTTGTTTTCCATGTTAGCTGCGCGCGCAATCAAAGTCGCAGACCACGCATCTTGCGCACTGCTTTCGCCTAGCGCTATTTGTGCCAACCGGGGAAGGCCACTATTTAGCAGCCTCTCAGAAGTATTTTGCCGCGCGGGAGGCGAAATATCTTCGCTTTGAAAGAGGGGTTCGATTTCATATGCGAAGCTTATAAAATCAGCATCGTTTAACTCCTTATTTGCGTTAATAATTGTCTTGCTTAATAGCTCTCTATTTTCGTCGCGCGATATCGCTTCGCGTTCTCTAGCGTCAATGATTGCACGAATGGCCTTTCTGGGTTCGTGCTCTAGTGAGAAAGCGTCTACGAGCAATTTGGTCACCGCTCCGTCAATGTTGGTTCCGCGCTGTTCGAACGCTAGTGTTTCGAGGGCCGTCATTGTCTTGGGAGCGAGGGGGGAGCCCGACTGCAACTCCTGCGACGCAAGCTCTAGGAGCGCGATTGTGGATGATGGGGTGTTCCCTTCGTAAATGCGGCTTAGATCACTAAGGGCTTGTGGCTTTTGGTCTTCGGCGAGAAGCAGGCGCGCGTTGGATAGGATGAATTCATCATCTGGGGCGTCATGTGTGCGTTCTAAGTGGTTACGGATTTCTGCTGCGGTGTTGCGCTTATTTGCTTGGTTTAGTGCTTCGATCAACTGAGGGCCAAGTAAGATCCGCAAATGATAGGGTAACGCAAAATACTCGCTTTTGATCGCCGCGGTGTCTTTGACCGCAATGCCGCCGAGCGCATGCCATATCGCACCGTACGTGTCACAGGATAGCTGGGCATAGAGCACCTCGCGTGTATCTATCTCACCCTGATCCAAGATATCAGCGATGGCAAATAGTAGTTCAGTGTTTTGATTCTTGGGAGATATTGCCGCGAGCGAAGCCTTCGCCTCGGCTCCGAACCCTGCATATAGGTATGCTTTAGCCAGTTGAATCCGTGAGCCATCGGCTGGCGAGTCTAGTTCGCCCGCAAGCTTACTACGTGCCTCTGCTATCCCATCGAAGATAGCGTCTGGGGTGCCCCAACTCGCGATGTCGGCGGCAAGATCAGCCGTACAATTTGTATTTATAGCTGGGGCCAAAGCTTCGGTTAATTCTCTGACGCCAAGATCAACTATGGTTGTCGCACTAACTCTGTCCGGAAGTTTTTTTTCCTCCAGATCTATCCCTTCAATAGTATTTGTAGGTTTGCTTGCAGTTGGTAGATGTTTCGGCTCTACTTCTATTAGTCCCTGACTGGCGGCACGTCCGATGCTCTCAGCCAAGCGCCGCTCCATCATAGCCAGCTCCTTCGTTTGAGTTGAGGTGAAGCTCAAAGGAAAATCATTCATAGTGTGCGCTGTGCTTTGCGCTGTTTCGTCGACTACGGCTTCGACCGAGGGGCTTTCGATGCTAAGCGGCTGTTCAAATATTGAGTTTTGCGGCGGCTTTCCGTCGATTATGTCGATAACCAGTTTATTGCCATCCAGGGTGAACGCATTTGCGTGACACGCACAGTCCGACCGTAGCTCAAAGGTTTCATCGAGTCGGATTACATCTCTTAGCCTGCCTTTTGGCATCAAGCGGAAAATATCTGAGATATCCCAGCTTAAATTGGGGTCTTCTATCCAAAGTGTATATCCGCGCTCATCGCGGCCTAATACCCATTCGGTCTGTTCTGTTATGGGAAATACTAGGCGCGAGAATTCTGGATGTTCACCTGATCGCACAGTAACCGTCTCTGCTCGGGCGGAAACGGAAAACAAGATCGAGAGGAAGAGCCAAACGAGGAGCTTCATGCGGCCTCCGACTTTACGGTTTTCAGCGCTTCCTCTAAGTCGCTGAAGCTTGGGCGGTGGTGGCTGGGCGTATTTTGGCGCCCGACTTCGATGCAAATGTTGGTTGCGTGGTTGTGCAGGTTCGCAACCAGTACGACGCGAATGAGCCCATAGAAATGAGAGTCTTCCTCTACGACTGATTGCACCTTTGCTGCGAATGGTCCCATTAACCCGTAAGCCAAAAATACGCCCAAGAACGTGCCAACCAGCGCGCCGCCGATCAGTTTGCCGAGAACTTCTGGGGGTTGATCAATTGACGCCATAGTCTTGATAACCCCTAGGACCGCCGCGACAATCCCGAGCGCGGGGAGTCCGTCCGCGAGCGACTGAAGCGCGTGACTTCCGTGCATTGCTTCGTGCAGGTTGGTTTCCATTCTCTGCTCAAGGACTTCCTCAACTTGGTGTGGATCGTCGTAATTCATTGAGGCAGAGCGAAGCGTGTCACAAATCAGAGCTACTGCCTCTTTATCAGCGAGAATCTTAGGATATCGAGTGAATATCGATGAGTTTTCGGGGGCTTCGATATGCTCTTCAAGATTCACAGGGTTCTGACGTGCAAGCCGAATGAGTTCGAATAGCAAGCAAAGCAAATCGCTGTAATCTTTGTTCTTCCATTTGACACCTTTAAAGACCTTGCCGATGTCATTTAGCGTGGATTTAGCACTGGCAACATTGTTCGAAATGAGAAAAGCGCCAAGTCCTGCCCCTCCAATCATCATCATTTCAAAAGGGAGCGATTTTAGAATGATGGACATCTTGCCGCCAGCAGCAAGGTACCCACCGAACACCATAATAAAGATGAGAGCGATTCCGACTATTCCGAGCATACTAGGAGTCCTCTTTGGGTACGTTTGCGTTTCGACCAGCAAGGATGACGCTGATTGCATAAGCAGTTTCAGGGCGCAGACCGGCAAGGACAGCCGCCGCCGCATCCGGTCTCATGCGGCTCAGAAAACCTGAGGAGAAATCGGGATCCATTTCTTCAAAGAGCAGTGCGGCTTCTTTGGGTTTCATGTTTTCGTACATCGCGGTCAGTTGCGATAAATCATCCTCCGACGCGGAGTTGGCCCGCAAGATCGTTTGTTCGAGCGCATTTTCAGCGGCGACGAGCTCTTGCAAATTCTTGCTGAACTTGGCCTCCGCGATCTGAAGTGTGTGCATTTTTTCTGCGATCGAGAGTTCCTGACTCTTGATCCGGTCCTCTCTCGCCTTCAGGTCAGCGAGCAGATTTGGTAAACCTTCGTTCGTTAGGCACGATTGTTCAGCTACATTGGTATTGGGCGACCCTAGCGCTTCGATTTCACGCGCTATGGCCGCTCCTGTTCCCGTTCCTAGACGTAGAAGGCCCGACATGGCAAACAGAGCCGCGACCAAAAGCAACGAATACCGGGTTTGGCGTTTACGCTTGGGGGTGGGTTGTTTTGCACTCATGGCTCTACCCTCTTGTCTCACGATGACGCAGAAATGGGGTGGCTTCCGAAGCCGGCGCTTGATTTGGCGTGGTTTCCTGCGGGATGTCGTGAAGTGACGCGACCAGCAGCTCAAGATGCTGCGCAGATTTTTCCGCGCGTTGGGTTAACTCCGTGAGCGATGCCGTCGATTCTTTCGCTGCATTTTGGGCTTGGGCGAGGGTCTTGGTCATGCCATCGACCTGTGCGGACATGAGTGCTACTGCGCCTCCCACGCCCTTTTCTAGATCGTTAAACTTGTTCAATCTTTTTGAAAGAACGAGGCAATAAATCGCCGCGCCCAACGCACCAGAAATCAACAATATATCTGCGATAAGAGCCATCTGCCCCTCCTAGTTGAGCACAAATTCCATGATAAGAAGGTCGCGCACGCGCCCCTCTCCTGTAACAATGTTGATGCGCCGAAGCATTTGCGCTCGAAGCATGATGAGTGCGGTGGGCTCTTCAAGATCGGAGGGCCGAACAGCCCTAAGATAACTGTTAAGCATATCTACGATTCTCGGTCGTAAATTCTCAACGTCTTTAATGTATTCGGGCTCAACTTCGAGCTGGGCGGAAAAGCGAAGATGTTTGGACTTACCTGTACCCCCGAGCGAAATAATAAGTGGGTCAAGCGGAACAAAAGCGATTCGCGGTAGTTCGTCTATCTGCTCTTTATGAGTGGCTTTTGTTGCGGCGGACTCGAGTGGAAAAATACCGAGCTGAACCACCGCAAAGCCTATTCCACCGCTCGCAAGGAAGAGAAATAGCCCTAGTAACAGGGCTTTCTTTGAGATCCTTCGGGAATTGATTCCTGCGTTCGAGATCGTAGCGTCCGACATATGTTCACCGATTAGTTTCAACAACATCGTTATAGACCGATGAAAACTAACCGATTGTTAAGGCTGTTCGGCGAAAGTCACTTTTATTGAAGTGGCAGAAGCCAAGAACAGAGGAATAACATCGTGCAACAGCTCTCGTCTGTTTGGAACTCCCTGAATACGACACGCCGCATTCTTATTATCGGTGCGACTGCGATAATGTTCGTTGCAATTCTCGCGATGTCAAAAATCGCGTCGACGCCGAAGATGAGCTTGTTGTATGCGGGTATGGACGGGAGCGCTGCTGGCGAAGTTGTTGCGGCACTTGAGCAGAAGAACGCAAATTATGAAGTGCGTGGAGAGGCGATTTATGTCGACGCCGCTCAGCGTGATGAGTTACGAATGATGCTTGCGGCAGAAGGGCTCCCAGCCAACGGCGCGCAGGGCTATGAACTTCTCGATTCCCTGACGGGATTTGGCACGACATCGCAAATGTTTGATGCGGCGTACTGGCGGGCAAAAGAGGGAGAATTGGCGCGTACAATTCTTGCCAATCCAAATATTCAGTCCGCGCGCGTTCACCTATCAAATACGTCTTCAAGCCCGTTTCAAAAGAATACCGAACTTAGTGCTTCGGTCACGGTTTCGGGAAATGCGGCCGCAATTAACGCAACAAATGCGCGGGCACTCAAATACCTCGTGGCGTCTGCTGTCGCAGGGCTGGATCCGGAAAGCGTCACTATAATTGACGGCAGGGCGGGCGTCGTGGTCGGGGGCGATGAGTTTGCGGCGAATGGGCATACTGCCGACAAGGCTGCGGAGCTACGCCGAAGTGTCGAGCGAATATTAGAAGCCCGCGTCGGCGTTGGTAAGGCGATTGTCGAGATTAACGTCGAGACCCAAACAGACCGCGAATCCATCTTTGAACGCACCTTTGATCCAGACTCCCGTGTCGCGATCAGTACAGACACTGAAGAGCGTTCAACGAATGCGAACGAAAGTGGTTCAGGCGGCGTGACAGTCGCAAGCAACCTGCCGGATGGGGATGCTGCTGCGCAAAATGACATGAGCTCAAGCCAAAATAATGAGATTCGCGAGCGCACGAACTACGAAGTTTCCGAAGTGAAACGAGAGATTATTCGCACTCCGGGGGCGGTCAAAAGGCTCACCGTTGCTGTTCTTGTGGACGGTGTTCGCTCGATAAATGCGGCTGGCGAGGAGGAGTTCGCGCTGCGAAGTGATGAAGAACTCGCCGCGCTCGGAGATTTGGTCGCCTCAAGCGTTGGTTTTGACGAAGCGCGTGGTGACATCATGACCATCAAGTCAATGGCATTCGAGCCTATCGACCAATTGGGTGAACTTGCGGATGCGTCTATTTCCTCGCCAGTTGAGTTGGACATGATGTCGATCATTCAGTTGCTGGTAGTGAGCGCGGTCGCGTTGATCTTGGGTCTATTCGTAGTGCGGCCTCTACTTGTTGGACGTTCAGTGCCGCAGCTCGAGCAAGCGGCAATCGCTCCGCCATTACCAGATTTTCAGGAGGCAGAGGCACAAGCTCTAAACGGTGAGATTGACACGTCGGATTTTCCTCATCCCGCAACGGTCACAGATTTTGATCTCCCTGAGCTCGGTGATTTACCCGCACTCCCAATGGCGGATGGATTTGCGGGGCCCGTTTCTGATGACCCTGTCGCAAGGCTACGAGAGATGATTAAGGAGCGCCAAGAAGAAACAGTCGCGACCTTGAAAAGTTGGATGGAAGATGAGGAGACAGTTTAGTGTCCAGTCCGTTTCGACTTGAAGTGTTTGAAGGCAGTAAAGGCCAACCTGCCATCATCAAGGAGCAACCAGATTCATCCGTGATCGAAGACGCGCGTCTCGAAGCGTTCGAGCAGGGTTACAAGGCTGGCTGGGAAGATTCAGTAGCTTCAAGCGTCGCAGATCAAGATAAAATATCCGCCGAGTTCGCGCGTAATCTGAGGGATCTGTCCTTTACCTATTATGAGGCACGCGCCGCAATCGTGAAGTCGTGGGAGCCGATCATTCGGGGCATGCTGACAAGTGTTCTGCCTCAAATTGCCAGAGAGTCACTTGGGCAAATCATTTGCGATGACATCATGGAGCTTTCGAAAAACAATAGCGAAGTCCCCGTATTGATTACGGTTTCACCGGATAGCACTGCAGCTCTCAAACACCTTTGCAACGAGGTTAATTATTTGCCGCTTAGCGTAGTGGAAGATCCGACATTGGGCGAAGACCAGGCACTTATCAGACTGGGCGAGAGTGAACGGTTGGTTGATCTGGACTCCGTTCTAGACGGGTTTTCCGAGGCGCTTGCCGGATTTTTTGAAATAACTGATGAGGTCCCAGCACATGGATGAGTATTCTGCGAGCGAAATGGGAGCGAACCCGTTCTCCAATGTTCCCGTTACAATAACGGTTGCTGTGGGAAAGGCACGGCCTCTGATCAAAGATTTGCTGACGATGGGGCAAAACGCTGTCCTCGAGTTGGATCGCAAAATCGATGAGCCGGTGGAGCTATTTGTCGGTGATCGGCTTCTGGCGAAAGGGGAACTTGTCGAACTCGATGGGGAAAAAACAGGGCAACTGGCAGTTCGATTGACCGAAGTCGTTGATATCCGCAATGGCCGTTAGCATGCTGTTCATCAGAGTATTAACCACAGTCGGAATCTTACTCATTTGGCCACAAATCGCGGCCGCTCAGGAGCTTTCGATTTCGTTGGGTGATGACAGCTCGATCGCTGCGCGCAGCATTCAGCTCATCGCACTAATTACCGTGCTAAGTATCGTCCCGGGCCTTGCGATCATGGTGACGTGCTTTCCATTCATTGTCACGGTATTGTCGATCCTGCGTCAGGCGATTGGCCTTCAGCAATCTCCGCCAAATATGTTGATTGTAAGTTTGGCTTTATTCCTGACGTACTTCGTGATGGAACCAGTATTCTCGGAGGCTTGGCTGAACGGGCTAGAGCCTCTCGTCCAAGAAAGCATCTCGGTGGAGGAAGCGTTCTCCAGAACACTAGCTCCGTTCCGGATATTTATGGCCGCCCGTATTGATCCTGAGACTTTCAACGAACTCGCCGCGCTACGACCGGAAGCGGTATTGGGCGAAACCGCGTCAGAGCATCCTCTGTCTCTCTTGGTGCCATCATTCCTATTGTCCGAGATAGAGCGCGCCTTTGAGATTGGCTTCTTGGTGTTTCTGCCGTTTCTCATCATTGATTTGGTGGTCGCAGCCGTCTTGATGTCGATGGGGATGATGATGGTGCCCCCAGCCGTTGTTTCACTGCCATTCAAGCTCGCGTTTTTCGTAGTTGCCGATGGCTGGACACTTATTTCATCCGCGCTGGTGCGAGGATACTTTTAGTGCAAACACCACTAGCCGTCGGCGGGTAGGGGGTTTGGGGCGCCGAAATCATTGCTGCCAGCATCACTCGGGCGCGTGTAAAAGTACAGTAGAACCAAGGCGCCGACGATTGGAACGAGGCTGATCAGCAACCACCATCCGGATTTGCTGATATCGTGTAGCCTACGAACACTCACGGCGAGATGCGGAATAAAGAGAGCAATAGCAGCCAGCGTCGAGACAGGTTGTGTTCTGACACTCGGCGACGCGTCTTCGATGACGGGTGCGCCGAATAATGCGCGGTCAATTAGATTGGTTACAAGGAGCAAAATCATAAATGCGAGAACCCACCACCAAAACTCCGATCGCGTGGCACGACCTGTGAAAGTCGCGTACTTCGAGAGAACGGTTCGAATAGCTGTGAGCATAAGATAAGATCCCTGTATGATGGTTGTTTAAGCGCCTGATTTTATTAAAGTCTGACGCATCTCAGCATGTTGCCCCTTTTCCATCAAGAAAATTATGGGGAGGTTGGTAGAGCGAAACCATAAAGATGCGAGTCTTTCCCATCATCGTTCACGATATATATCCGGCGTTCTTCAGGATCGATTGCGATGCCTTCAGCGTGCTTGATTTGGTAAGTTTTGCCATGGTTTTGGTATTTAAGTGGGTAGCTCTTTGTCTTTGAATTTGTAAGGTTGAACTCAAACAGTGTTCGCGCTTGATCACTGACAATCCATAGGTTTCCGGTGCTCGGTGAGACCGTGATGCCTGATACATCCAGTGCGCTATCTTCAATCCCCTCGACGGAGAAGCCCACCTGCTCACTTAGGAGCCAAATGTCCATTATTTCTGATAGATCAGGTGCGATGCTTAACAGAAGGCGCGGTTCGGCCTCGGTAACGACGTAGATGACACCGTTTGATCGATCAACCGTGATACCTTCTAGGCTTTTGTTCTTTGGTGTGTTCGTGCGCAATGCTGCCACTCGGTCGGCACCCGTCATATCGGAGAGCGATGTTTCCGCGATGACGCGGCGCTTAACAAGGTTGACGGTTAGTACCCTGGTGCGCTCTTCCTCCACCACAAGCGCTATATCGTCATCAAGCAGCGTAATTCCTTCGAGGTCTTTGGCGGGTATTTCGAACGATGCCTTTTCGTTTATGGAGCCTTCGGCGTCTAACGTGTAAATCGCTCCCGCGTTGTCACTAACGGACAAAAGCTCCCCCGCTCTGAACGCCAAGCCCGAGGGTTCTTTGAAGCCGTTCGAGCCATCATATATTTTGTGCTTTTCGATAAATCGTAGGGTCGAATTGTCTTGTGCCATAGCAAGCTGCGCCACTACGCAGAAGGCGATTACTGCCAGCATCACGCTTTTCTTCCATTTCGTGAGATAGCTCCTCGTATTTTGCGTGGTCATGGTGAAAAGCCTTGATCAATTAACCTTCTAAGATAGGCTTACATTGAAAAGGAGGTCGACATGCAGAAAACTTTTTTGGCTGCAATTGTGGCGGCGATTATTTCGTTTCCAGCGGTTGGTCATGCAGAGGCCGACGGTCCGGATTATTTTATGGTTGAGGGTGTTGCCTCTGAGGATGTGTTGAACATGCGCGCGGGGCCAAGTGCGTCCGACTCTATTGTCGGAAAGATTCCCCCGAACGCAACGGGTATACGGAACCTTGGGTGCGAGGGCGGACTTTCCTTCGAAGAGTGGACAGCAGCAACCGACGAAGAACGCGATGCGGCCAAGCATGACCGTTGGTGCCAAGTTGAATACAACGGTGTTACGGGTTGGTCCGCGGGGCGGTATTTGGTCGAAAGTGCACAAGCAAGCGTTGCGCCGGCATTCGATTGTGGCAAGGCATCAAATAGCGCCGAGGAGGCCGTGTGCTCGGACCCAAATTTGGCACGGCTGGATGTTGAACTTGCGCGTCTTTACGACCTTGCGCGGCATGGGAAGAACACCGGCAAAGATCGACTGGCTGAGCTGCGCGCAATGCAGCGCGGCTGGATTAAGGGGCGCGACGAATGTTGGAAATCCTCCGATGATCTGAATACTTGTATCGCCAAGAGTTATGTCCAGCGTATCGATGATCTTCGTACAGGTTATTTCGATGCACGCAGTGAAGATGACGCGGGCATCTCTTCGGGGCCGTTCGCATATATCTGCGAGGGCTTGGATGCGGGCGTTTCGATGGTTGCCGTGAACTCTGACGTTCCGATGATTTCGCTGCGGTGGAATGATAAGTGGGTCATTCCGGCTCTTGAACCCACAGGCTCTGGCGCAAAGTACCGCGGAGAGACATTTGAGGGCGAGTATACCTTTTGGATGCAGGGGGACGAGGCAATGCTTACGACGCCGACGCAGTCGGACCTAAAGTGCCAAAAGGAAGAGATTGGATAGTAAATGAGAGTAACAAAATACGGCGCGCTCATGGCATTGGGCGCGCTGCCGAGTGCGGCGATGGCGCAACTTCTTCCTGACGACGGGGCAGTTAACATTCAAAACGCGATTAGCCTCCAGGGGGGCGGTTGGTCGCAAATCAAAAACCTCGATGAGCTTAAGGTGTTCACGCTAGACGCGCTGTTCACGATTTTTCTTACGGCGATGATCGTGTATCATCCGGTACGGCATAAATCGCGCAGAACCCTTGCAGATATCGAAATGCCGCGCTTGTTTTTCCTCTATGCGCTGGTTGGTTTGACCGTTGGTTTCCTTGTGATCCAGCACGGCTATATCATTGGATTCGTCATTTTTGGCATCGGCGCGCTTCTTCGGTTTCGATCAAATCTGGATCAATCCCAAGACACAGTTGAAATGATAATCGTTACGGTTCTCGGGCTTTCGGTCGGGATGGGTCTGCCTATTCTTGCGCTGCTCACGGCTCTGCTTACTTGGTGTTTCCTCTGGCTTGGCTGGCGGCAACGCGGTGTGGAGGTTGTCCTGAAAGGTGCGAGTGAGGAGGAAGTTATTGCCGCGAGTGCGAATCTTGAACAAACCGCGCAAGACGCAAAGTGGCAACTCGTGAACAAGCATCACGTCGTTGGCAAAACCGCGATCACGCTATTGTTCCAAATCTCGGGCCACATGAACGAAGCCAAGGTAGAGACAATAATATCCGCCGCAATTCCCGCGGAAATTGACCACAAAGTGAATCTCTAATTTGCCAGATCAAGCCGTTTAAGGGTCGCTTTGGGCGTTTTGATGGATTGGGGAAGTGTTGTTATGTCAATCTCGCTTGTGTAATTCGGCGCGCGCAACGCCTTGACGCGGTAATTGCCGTTCGCGTCGATTGAGAGCATCGTAAAGCTGTGCTCAGAGGTGCCCGAAGTTCCGATCAGTTTTCGTGCGCCCCCACCTAGGCAGGCCTGCGAAACATACGCCACGCCATCCTTCCAGCCCGGATAATAGGCGTGGTGATGGCCGGATAAATGCAGCGAAACCCCGACTTCTCGTTGAAGAGCGTCGAGCGTCGTATCGCCGATTATTTCGCGTTCCCGTGCTTGTGCAAACGGCCATAGGGGTAGGTGGCTAAAGGTAACTATCGACTTATAGCCCTTCGACATCGCTTTGAGGCGCTGCATCTGATCGCCGGAAAGCGGCCCAAGTGTTGTGGCATCATAAGAGACAAAAAGTGTCCCTTCTTTCTCAAACCCATAGAAGAATGGATAATCCTTATCATCTAGGAACTTCACCGCAGGGCGACGCTTACTCCATTGGGCCGCGAAGATTTTGCGTTCACGCTCAAAGCCCGAGTAAGCAGAGGCGTCGTGATTTCCGGGTGTAACGGCCAGCGGTATGCCTGCCTTTGCGAGTGGGTCGCTGACCGTGCGGTGAAACGATGTCCACATCGCATCAACTTCCGCTTGCGAGAGCAGAGGTTTTCGCTGCCCCGCCACCAAGTCACCTGTCGCGATCACCAAGTCGGGCTTGATCTGAATAATGCGTTCAATCGCTTGGGAAACGCGGTTGCTATATTTTGTAGAGCCATAGGAACCGTTTGTGTCCGAAATTACCGCAACTTCGAGAGCGAAAGCGATGCTCGCACTGGCAATCCACACCGCGAGGGCGGCCCAAAGGGTTGGCAATTTAGGGCGCATTACAGTCAACTTTCTTGGGGGCAACGGACCCATTGAGCATAAACTCCTTGGGGTTAAGATCGAAAATCAATTGTCCGTCATTGCATGCTTCGCGCAGGATATTGGTCGCGAGGTTCGTGTTTTTAACAACCTGCTGCACTTGACCATCCGAAAGGCCAAGGCTTGCGTTTAGCCACGCGTATATTGGCCCTTGCGATTGTAAATCGGCGTCCAAATCGATGAGCTTTTTGTAGGTGTCGCCATCAAAGTGGCGGAGCTTTTCCAGCATTTGTGTCGACTTGGCAAAGTTGGCGTATTCTACGCGACCGCCCGCGTCGTTATCGTTCAGGTTGGTACGCTTTATGAGGATCGCGTCCGCTGGCACATCACCGTCGTTCGGTTCGTGATGTTTGGCCTTTTTGTGTTTTACGTCTCCGCTTGCGACCCAGTACCAATAAGGCGTGAAGTCGATGTTCCCCACGCGATCCTGTTGGCTAAATATGAAATCCAAGAGCACAATCTCGGACAGTTCCTTCATCCAATAGGCTATCTGCACGGGCGGAACATCATCGCCCAAGTCTTTGTTGATTTGCCTGTCTTTGCGCCCGTTGGTCACACCCTCTGTAATCGCCTCAGGTAGAGGTTTCGTAGAGCGAAGTGCGAGGTAGGGCGGCGTAACCTGAAAATCGTTGTTCTGGCCTTTGCCCCAGCCGGACTTGCGGGTGCCGTTGACCGCTGAGTTATAGCGCTGTCCGGGGCTGTCCAGTATCACGCCATAGATTTGTGTGCGATCCGCCGTAAACAGATCATCCGTCGGGCTATAGGTGCTGGGGTTTTGATCGGCAGCAACAAAGGCGCGCCATCCTTCGTGGTTCATTCGTCCGCCGTGCGCACCACCTGAAAGCGAAAGCCCCGCCTCGGCGACCTCGGAGAGATGCGCTTTGGCGTCCATGCTGCGCCACACTGCAACAGGGACATCAACCGTCATGTCGAAATATCGCGAGAAATGATAGTACATGAGGGACGAGGGCGCGAAGGTGCCGCTGGTCCCCTTTTGGTTCATGGTGGATTTGAACTTGGCGATCCGGTCTTTCGCGAGGTTATCGGCGCTCTTGCCTTCGCTACAGGCGTTGCGCTCAAATTCGGCGCGGTTATTTTGATACGGCCCTTCGGAGATATCATAGATCGCAACACCCGGGCTGGTGCTCCATGTTTTGGGGCAGAGCGCGATATCTGCGGCATAGAGGTCCATATCGCAGTAGTACTTTTCCTGTTCAAGGTCGCTTTTGTGGTACGTCCCGTTCGGGATTGGCTCGATTTGAACGCATTGTTCCGCCACACCATTCGGGCTTGTATGAGAGGTGCTCTGTCCGACAATTTGGTCGCTGGCGTAGAGCGAAGTGGGCAGAAGGGATGCGATGAGAAGCGGGCGTATCATCTATTATGCCGCCTTTACTTCGGGCAGATGGCGGCGCGTTCCGCATCTGTTATTTTGAGATCACTTGCTACAGAGAAGTTTGAGAATTTGGCGTCAATCCATTTGTCGCAACCGCCAGAGCATGGCGCGCCATTGCGCGTTTCGTTCCAGTATTGTTTGGCACGGCCCTCGGACCAGCCGCAAAACTGTACCAACGCCATTGCCGATAATGCGCCTGAAGAATGAACGCCCCACATGCAATGCACCAAAACCGGCCCGTCGTTCGGTGATTTAATGACGTCGTGAACAGCCTTCATAACGCTTGATGGTCGAGAGGAGCGTGCGGCCTCATAATCAAAGCTGCCGTTTGCACAACTCGTCGCTCCGTACTTGGTATTCTTACCGAAATCCGCGTAAAAGCCTTTGGAATACCCTGCATTACAAAGCGTTTGGCGTTGTTGCTGAGAAAGCCCTGTGCGCGATTTGTCTCCGCCGCTAAAACCTGCACGGTACAGAACGCCAGACAGAACAGGACGGTAGAATGTCATCCCGTCCACATTTCCAGCAGAGCTTCGTTCTGACATCTGCGAGGCGCTTGGCCCACCATTTCGGGAAGTTACATCGGCGGAAGCGGCCGTGGCCGCGACTAGGAAAAAACAAGCTGCTAAGAATTCTTGCACAATCGCTCTCACTCTTTTTCGGTGACGAGCCCGTAAAATAAAGGGCTACCGTTTGAGGATAAGCGGCAAAGTGCGCGCGGGGCAATAATCTTTGCCGTCGGCGATGTGAAATGCTGTTCATAGCGTCAGTTAACTTCGGCGTGATGTTGGCGAAATCAGGTATCCGCGTGGTCGAATCGTGCTACTTTTCGCGTATTTACAGGGAGAATACTCAATGAATAAAGGTATCTCATCCAAACGCCTGACCGCCGCAGATTTCGATCAGGACCTGTTGGACCTCTATGATTACTATGCACACGGCAAGATTTCGAAGCGTGAATTTCTAGACCGCGCAGGTCGGTGGGCCGTGGGTGGCCTTACGGCGGCGGCAATTCTTAGTACGCTTTCACCCAACTATGCCCTTGCTCAACAGGTTGCCGAAGATGACGAGGATATTGTCGGCGAGGACATTACCTATCAAAGCCCGAATGGAACGGGAGAGGTAACCGCCTATCTTGTCCGTCCCGCGAATATTGACCCAGATCGGCCACCGGCGGCGGTGCTTGTTGTTCACGAGAATAGAGGGCTCAACCCATACATTCGTGACGTAGTGCGACGCCTGGCGAAGGCTGGTTTCGTTGCAATGGGGCCTGATGGTCTGTCTTCACTCGGTGGTTATCCAGAAACCGACGACGAGGGTCGCGATATGCAGCGGACCCTAGATCAAGAAGCATTGCTGAACGACTTCTTTGCTGGGTTTGAGTATCTTCAAGCGCTTGAAGGCACAAATGGCAAAGTTGGCGCGACGGGCTTCTGTTACGGCGGCGGTGTCGTAAACCGTCTCGCGGCGGCTTACACCGAGATGGCCGCTGGCGTCCCATTCTATGGCTCATTCCCAGATGCAGAACTGGTACCTGGAATCCAAGCGCCATTGATGGTGCAGCTCGCAGCGCTTGATCAGCGTATCAACGCGATGTGGCCGCCCTTCCAGAAAGAGCTTGAAGACAACGATAAGCGATACGATGTCCATATCTATCCGGCAGTTAACCACGGTTTCCACAACGACACGACGCCCCGCTACGATGAGGCGGCAGCGATGCTCGCAGAAGAGCGTATGGTGGCATGGTTCCGTACTTACCTAGCGGCTTAGATTCTATTGCGCCCGCCAGTCAGTGGGCGCAATACCTTCGAGATATTGAGAACATCGGTTGGAATTTCAACTTCAGCTTCAGTCCTTTGCTACTAAACAGAGAACTAGAGCATGCGCAGTGGTATTTAGCTCGTCCGATCACTTATTTGCTCTCCGCTCGTATTCTTTTAGGTAATTTATTTGAAGCGGTGTTAGACCACCGCTAACCGCTGAATTTGGCGGATATTTGCCAGTTTGAAAGGTCAGGGCTTGGCGGAAGGGAACCATTACCCCATGTATGAAGTTGAATTCCAAAAAGGTGTATGATGCAAAAACTTATCCCAAGCTTAATAGCCATTCTGGTATCCATTTCTCCCGTGGCCGCGCATGCGGACGCGCACAAGGGCTGCCCTCCGGGCCTCGCCAAGAAGAACAACGGTTGTCTGCCGCCGGGGCAGGCAAAGAAGATCTATGGTCGTGGTGATCGCCTTGAGGGAGACTATGATCTGATCAAGAATCCAGACCGCTATGGATTGAAGCCCGGTAAAACCTACTATCGCCTCGGTGACTATGTTTATCAGGTGAATCGCGAGACCAAAGAAGTGCTCGATCTAATCGGCGCCGTCTCCGCGATCTTGAATTAGGGTCCCAATACTCGTCGACACAATTGGCACTGCTCGTGTTTGGCTCGCGAGCAGTGCCTTATCTCATTAATGACTTGGTCTTAATAAGACATAACGCATGAAGGCGAACTTGCTGCTATCCGGAGCCCAGCAGGGTACGTTAATTGTGCCCTGTCCACCAAATAGTGTAGTAAGCGCGCGGCTCTTTCCTCCCTCAGTTGGCATCAAGCGAAGCTCTACATTCTTTCCCGCTGGATGCCCCTGTGTGCCCAATGGGTAAGCGAGATAGAGGATGTGGCGACCATCGGGGGAGGGATGCGGGAACCAGTTCACGCTTTTCTCATCGGTCATCTGCTCGATATCGCTGCCGTTTGGCCGTACGCGCCAGAGCTGAACGCTCCCGCGTTTCTCTCCGTTGAACCAAATCCAAGCGCCGTCGGCTGTGTAATCGGGGCCGTCGCAATGATCAAAGCCGCGGGTAACCTGAGTTTCTTCTCCGCCCGTGACGCCAATTGTGTGGATTTGATAGCCCTCACCGCGATTTGCGGTGTAGGTGAGAGACGCGCCGTCGGGAGACCAGCCGTGCCAATAGGACGGTGTTTTTTCCGTGACGCGCGCAGGTGTGCCACCGCCGATGGGGAGCGTGTAGATCGTGCTTTCGCCCGTTTCGGTCTGATCGCTAATCGCCAGCAGAGAGCCATCTGGCGAAATCCCGTGGTCATTGTTCAGCTTCTTCGCAAAGCCCGTGTCGATGGGCCGTAACTCGGGCGCGTCGAGGGGCACATCATAGAGTTTGCCATCGCCGTTCACGACAAGCCCGCCTCCGTCAGGCCGCCAGTTCGGTGCTTCGATATGGCCATCCAAACGCAGCAGGAGGCTGTCTTTTCCGCTAGCGAGATCATGGATCATCAATTCACTTTTCATAGAAATTCCTTAGGTTCCGCTTCGGTCAAAAAAGGGCGTTGTCGTGCTAGCGAAGGTATGTTTGCGATACGTCGTAAACCACACAGCCGATATCTTATTACCTCGTCAAAATTGCCCTCGCTAAGCGTCTTCATGGATTGGAAGAGTATCCAGATTCGGGTTGTGCTTGGTATGCCACTGATCTTTACCAATTTGCATTCAAGCGATTACATGCGTCGATAAAGCGGCAAACTAAAGCAATTAAGTAAGTTGAGATGTGAGACAATGACCGAAAAGCTTGGCAATCAATCCCGCGCCAAAGATAAGAGCGCGAAATTCAGAAGCCGAGACGCGGCGCGGACGCAGGCGGAAATCTTGGCTGTTGCAGTGGATGAGTTTGCCGAGCACGGTTTCCACGGCGCGCGGATTGATCGCATTACCAAGGCGGCCAAATGCAACTCTCGCATGATCTATCACTACTTTGGCGGCAAAGAGCAGCTGTACATCGCAGCACTCGAAAACATTTTTCGGCAGATCCGAGATCAAGAAGCAGAGCTGAATTTCAGTGAAGGTGATCCCGCGGAGAAAATCTATGAACTGGTAGATTTCACGTTCGATTACTTTAAAAATAACGCCAATTTTCGCAAGATGACTCGCAATGAGAACGTCTTGAACGGCGAATATATCGCGCGCTCTGCTGTGACGCGGGATATGTCGGAGCCTCTTATTGTTGCGATCAGAGATCTGGTGGAGCGTGGTTTTGCCAGCGGAGCGTTCAAGCGCAAGGCCGATCCTGTCCAGCTCTATCTAAGCATTGTTGCGATTTCAGCACACCATCTGAACAACGGCGCAACGCTTGGCATCGTAGTGGGGCAGGACTTGTTTGACGAAGATTGGCAAGAGCAACGGCGCAAGCACGCGATTGATATGATCCAAGGCTACCTTGGCATCCAGAATCGATAGCGCGCGCGGGAATTGAATGTGCGTCGCTGCCGTGAGTCCACACCAGACAGACCGAACATTTCCGAGTTTAGGCTATTTCACGCCGCTTTATTTTCATGCTGGCCGCCAAGATTATGCCCATTTATTGTGCGGGCATCGCTAATTCTAAATATTTTTACTTAATTTCATTTATCGCCAAACAGGGCTGCTCTCTGATGGGCGCATGAACAAGCTAAACCAATATGAACAGGCCTCCGATGCGGCCGTAAATATAAACCCTGTACATCATCGCCATGCGGTAGAGTTGCAGGCTGCATCCGTTATTTTCGGAAGAGGAGAGGACGCGGTTACAGCGCTTTCTCCTACGTCTCTGAAGATGGACGCCGGTGACTTTGTTGCTTTGGTCGGACCTTCGGGGTGCGGCAAGTCAACGATCCTGCGTCTTGTTAGTAATCTGATCCAGCCATCAACTGGCGTCGTGCTTGTTGGTGGAAAGGAAGCCGCTGCAAAACAATTGCGGATCGGTATGGCATTCCAAAACCCGACAATGCTGCCGTGGTTGACGATTGAGCAGAACGTGATGATGCCACTAAAGATCGTTGCGCCATTCAAATCGACATACCGGAAAGATCGCAAAGGCGCCTTTCGGGATCGCGTTCACAAACTCTTGCGGCAGGTTGGATTACAGGACTTCGCCAATCATTACCCATGGCAGCTTTCAGGTGGAATGTTGCAGCGATCAAACTTGTGTCGTGCGCTAATCCACGAGCCAGATTTGCTTCTGCTGGACGAACCGTTTGGCGCATTGGATCAGTTCACCCGCGAAGAATTGTGGCAGATTCTTCAGGACCTGTACCTTGATCGTAAGCCGACTGTATTGTTGGTCACCCACGATTTGCGCGAAGCAGGTTTCTTGGCCAAACGCATTTGTGTAATGAGCGCGCGCCCCGGACGGATCATATCCGACGAAGCGGTGAACATCTCGCAGCCGCGCGATATCGGAATGATTTATAGCCCCGAGTTTGTCGAAATGACCCAAGGCCTGCGCGAGTTGATCGCACAGGTCCGTGAATAGGATATCTTCCATGACCGAGAAAACGCGCATCAGAATGATGTCATTCTCCCTGATTTTTGGCTTTTTCCTGATGTGGGAACTGCTTTGTACTTTTCTGGACATATCTGATCTTGTTCTACCGCGCCCTTCCGAAATTGTTGTGACGCTATGGCAGAAGTTCCCGATATTGCTCCCTCATATTTTACAGACTTTGTATTCTACACTCACGGGTTTCGTACTTGGTGTGGTTATCGGAACTGCGCTTGGTGTGATGGTCGGAACGTCCAAGGTGGCCTACGCGGTGGCCTATCCGCTTTTGGTTGGTTTTTCGTCCATACCTAAGGTCGCCGTTGTGCCGATTTTTGTACTTTGGTTTGGGGCGGGAACTACGCCGGCGATCCTGACTGCGATGGTCATTTGTGTGTTTCCAATCGTTGTGAATATCGCGACGGGTTTGGCGACGACCGAACCTGATCTTGAGGATGTTCTGAAAACGCTTGGTGCGTCGAAACGCGAAATTCTCTGGAATGTCGGGCTTCCGCGCACGATGCCTTACTTCTTTGCAGCGCTGAAAGTCGCGATCACGCTGTCCTTTGTTGGCGCCGTACTTTCCGAGACCGTGGCGTCCAATCGCGGCATCGGAAATGTCATGATGACCGCCTCGTCGAATTTCCAAGTGTCGTTGGTCTTCGCTGGATTGATTATTCTCGCTCTACTTGGTGTGGCGCTATACGCCCTGTTTTCTCTGCTCGAACGCCGAGTGACAGGTTGGGCGACACGCGGCAACGACCTCACAATCACATAACCACTCTTCTTCACATCAAAATAAGGAAAGCTGAAATGAAGCATGTTCTCATGGGGGCCACATTCGCACTATTGGCCGGTGCAGTGCCATCGTTTGCCGAGATGACAGACATCCGGTTTACACTTGGTTGGAAGACGCAAGGGTCCGACGCACCATTCTTGGTTGCACTGAACGAAGGTTATTTCGAAGAAGAGGGTCTGAATGTTTCCATTGACCAAGGAGAGGGTTCCGCAGCGACCGTGACGCGGATTATGGGCGGCGCTTATGATGCCGGATTTGGCGACATCAACGCGATCATTCAGAATGCCGCCGCCCGTCCAGGTGAAGCGCCCGTAATGGTCTATCAACTGTGGAACCGTCCGCCGTTCGCAATCGTCACACCAAAAACCGCGGGCATTGAAACCCCTGCTGACTTCGAAGGAAAAACACTAGGTGGTGCGCAGGGTACGCCGACAACACGACTATTTCCGGTTTTTGCCGAGATTAACGGCATCAATCTAGAGAAGGTCGCTCAAGAAAGCATGGCGCCCAACTTGCAAGAGCCAATGATGATCCGTGGGGATATCGACGGAGCGTTCGTGTTTACCTCGACAAGTTGGTTTAATCTGATCGCCAACCGCCAAGATCCTGCGAACGACTACAACTGGTTTAACTTCGAAGATTACGGCATGGACTTGTACTCGAACGGCTTGATGGTTTCGCGCAAACTCTTGGCGGAGAATCCTGAAGCCGTAGAAGGCCTCGTTCGCGCTGTGAATAAGGCAACGCTTGAAGTTGCCGCCAATCAGGACAGCTCGGTTGAGGCGCTCTTGGCTTACGACAATCTGATCGATTCCGATCTGGAACTGGCGCGCCTGGAATTTTCACTCACCAACCTGATGAATGCCCCAGAAGTTGAAACGATCGGCATGGGTGACCTCGATGACGAGCGCTTGACCCGCTCGATTGAAATCGTCGCAAAGGGCTATGACCTAGAACGTTTGCCAGAGGCGTCCGAGATCTTTGATCGCTCCTTCCTGCCACCGGTAGAAGAACGCAAATTCGTCGCGACAATCAACTAAACAACCTGACACTTCGCGGCTGGGGCAATCCGGTCGCGAAGTCGTTCTTTTGAGGGCCAGATTTTCTGGAGCATGCTTTTCAGGGTCGCGTTATGACTAAACGTCAAAAGCTGTTGTTCGGCGGGCTGGTGCTTGTTGATAATGACCGGTTTGAACAAGTGTCCATCCTTGTGCGCGAAGGTGTCATTGAGGCACTTATTCCACAAGGAGAGGGGCCCGACGATGCAGAACAGATTGACGTTAGCAATCGTCTCATAATTCCGGGATTAGTGAACGGCCATACCCATTCGCACGGCGCATTGGGTAGGGGCGGTGTCGCCGGTGACCTCACGCTAGAGCCATTCCTATCGAGGGCCGCATGGTTGAATGGATCGCGTCGTGTCGATGATCTGCGTCTCGCCGCCGAGCTTTCCGCAGCGGAATCCATTCGCAAAGGCTGTACCTCCTGTTTTGACCTATTTATCGAGCTGCCGGGGCCTACGGTTGAAGGCATACATGCGGTGGCGAACGCATATCACGAAGCAGGACTTCGGGCCGTTGTCGCGCCCATGATCGCGGATCAAACACTGTATCAGGCATTACCGGGGCTACTGGATAGTTTTGAACCACCTCTACGCGATATGGTTGCGGCCCTGTCGTTGCCAGACTGGCCGAAAACCATGGCGACCTGCGCCGAGGCGTTTGACAGTTGGCCCATAGCTATGGATCGCGTGCGCCCCGGGCTTGGCCCCACTATTCCATTGCATTGTTCGGATGTTTTTTTGCAATCCTGCTCAGCAATGTCCAATCGGGATCAGATACCTCTGCAAACTCACCTTGCCGAAACACGAATGCAACAGGTGATGGCCATGCAGAAATACGGCACAACTATTACGGCGCATCTGAATAACATCGGTGTGCTTGGCCCGCAGTTCAGCGGCGCGCACGGCGTTTGGATTTCTGAGCCCGAGGCCGCAATTCTTGCAGGCCACAAGTCTTGTATTTGCCACAACCCGTTGAGCAATTTGCGCCTTGGTTCCGGCATAGCGCCCGTGCGAATGCTTATGGATGCTGGCGTTGGCATGGGAGTCGGGACAGACGCGTCAAATACTTCTGACGGGCAGAACATGTTTGAAGCGATGCGCCTCGCGGCGACGCTCAGTCGTGCAAATGCAGAGGGAAGTGATGAATGGGTCTCGACGCGAGAGGCGTTCAATATGGCGACCACTGGGAGTGCTCGGATTATGGGGCTCAAGAATGTCGGCATGATTGCCGCTGGATGGGCGGCTGATCTGTTGTTTCTTGATGCGGGCTATTGCCACTATACGCCACTGCGAAACCCTTTAGACCAAATCGTGTTTTCCGAAAATGGTGCCGCGCTACGCGAAGTTATGATTGCTGGCGAGTATGTTTTTGCAAACGATCGCGTGTTGACCTTGAATGAAGCTGCACTCGCAGTGCGCGCGCACGATGCTGTAGAGCGTCTTGATACAGCAAACGCGCAGACCCGCTTGTTGAATGAGGCCGCATCAGTGGTCGTGCAGAGTTTTTGCCGCGCCACATGTGCGGCGTCCTTATCCAGAATAAACTAAAGGTTAGAGCTATGGACCAACAAATAGACCCCGTCATTGCGGCAAAGAATATTGTCGAAAGCTATCTAGAACGGTCGATGGTGCCAGACCCAGAAGGAGCCGCAGTCTACGTGAGCGATGACTTCAAGCTCGTTTTCACAGGTGGTCGCCAATTCTCAGTACCCGCCGAAAGCGCGGCCTTTAACGCGAAACGATATGCTTGGGTCAAAAAGAAATTCCTGCGCACAGATGCCGCCTTGGACGAAGAAACCGGCGACGTACACGTATACAATACTGGGTACCTATTCGGTGAATGGAAGGACGGCAGCACATTCGAGACGAACCGCTATATGGACAAGTTCGTCGTGCGTAATGGTAAGATCATCAGCACAGATGTGTGGAATGACAGCGCAGAAATAATTCTGCACAAAGCAGGTCTAGCAGAGGCGGATCTTTAATACATGCAAATGCAGCAGGGGCGATACGCCTATTCTCCGATAACCAAACGTCCCGATTATTGCTGGCCCGAGGGTAAACGCCTCGCTGTATATGTCGGCCTCAATTTGGAGCATTTTGCTTTTGGCGAAGGGCTTGGTGCAGAACTTGCCCCCGGTGGTCCTCAGCCTGACGTTCTAAATTATGCTTGGCGTGACTATGGAAATCGTGTTGGTGCATGGCGGCTATTAGAGTTGTTTGATGCGCTGGACCTACCTGCGAGTGTTATCACGAATAGCGCAATGTATGATTATGCGCCCGAGCTGATGGAAGCATTCAGAGCGCGCGGTGACGTCATTGTGGGCCACGGGCGTACCAATTCGGAACGGCAGAGTGACTTGAATAAAGTCGCCGAGGCCGCACTGATATCTGAGGCAACCGATATTCTGCGCAATGCAGAGGGCGTACCGCCGAAAGGATGGCTGTCGCCATGGATCGCAGAAAGCCACGATACGCCAGACCTGCTCTCGGAGGCAGGATACAAATATACGCTGAACTGGTGCATGGACGATCAACCGGTTTGGATGAACACAAACGTGGGCCGCATTTTGTCGGTACCTTATCCGCAAGAGATTAACGATATCCCGTCTATCGTCGCGCGAAAGGATGGCGCCGCAGAATTTGCGAATATGATCATCGACAACTTTGACGAAATGCTCGAGCAGTCGGTCGGACAGCCGCTCGTGATGGGAATAGCATTACACCCGTATCTCGTGGGCCAACCCTATAGGCTCCGGCAGCTGCGGCGCGCGTTGTCGCACATCACTTCCCACCGCGATCAGGTATGGCTGACAACAAGCGACGCGATATCTGACTACTGTTACGATGCGATCTCAACTTTGATCACATAAACCAATGCCCGTCGGTCGCAACTGAGTTCTAATTGGGTCGAGATGTTTTTCTGGATAACGCGGACACGTATCAGCCAGTGATGCAAGAACCTCGACCGATGCTAAATGGATGAACGCGTACTTCCTAGGAGCGGTTAGCCTGCCTGAGCGTGGCGCGGAGGGCGCCAAAATTAGGAGAAGTTCTTGATGTAAGTGAGATATACGACAAATTTTTGGTGCCCAGGAGAGGACTCGAACCTCCACGTCCATACAGACACCAGCACCTGAAGCTGGCGCGTCTACCATTCCGCCACCTGGGCAGGTGTCGTGGGGCCGAATTAAAGGGATGCGAAGTGCGTGTCAACGGGATTCGATTTTGAGGCGCTAGATGGCTGCGGATTTCGTTATACTGCTTGTCCAAGCCCTTCGAGAAAGCTATTGAGACATGAGCACAAATTCTTTGGAGGCCAACCATGTCTAAACTTGTCACTATCTACGGCGGATCTGGATTCGTTGGCCGCTATATCGCGCGGCGGATGGCTAAGGCCGGTTGGCGGGTGCGGGTGGCGGTTCGTCGTCCGAACGAAGCAATGTTTGTGAAAACATATGGCGCAGTTGGTCAGGTAGAGCCGGTTCTGTGCAATGTGCGGGATGATGCGTCTGTCGCTGCGGTGATGCAGGGGGCAGATGCGGTGGTAAACTGCGTAGGCATTCTGACCGAAACGCGCCGCAATAAATTTGATGCGGTTCAGCATGAGGCCGCGGAACGCGTTGCTCGTATAGCTGCTGATCAGGGCGTTAAATCTTTGGTGCATCTCTCGAGTATCGGCGCGAGCACAGAGGCAGAGTCCGAGTATTCCCGCACCAAGGGCCTTGGCGAAGCCGGTATCCTGAAACACTTCCCAAGTGCGACAATCCTGCGTCCTTCGGTGATTTTTGGTAGCGAAGATGAGTTTGTGAACAAATTCGCATCTATGTCGCGCCTAGGTCCGGTGATGGCCATCGTTGGTGGCGATACAACGTTCCAACCTGTCCACGTTGATGATGTCGCCGAGGCCGTTGAAGTGGCGTTGAACAAGAATTTGTCAGGCGTTTATGAATTGGGCGGGCCTGAGGTTCTAAGCTTGCGTGCGATTGTTGGCAAAATCCTCGAATGTGCGCACCGCCGTCGTATCGTTCTGAACCTTCCATTCTTTGTGGGAAGCATTCTTGGTGGTGTCTTTGGCCTGCTTCAGGCACTGACGTTGGGCATGTTCCACAACAGTATTCTTACACGTGATCAGGTGAAGAGCCTGAAGCATGACAATGTCGTCGATGCAGGCGCTAAGGGATTTGCGGATCTGGGCATTAAACCAACAAGCCTTGATGCAGTTATTCCAAGCTATGTTTGGCGCTACCGTCCGTCGGGGCAGTATGACGATATTCGGGACTCTGCGAAGAATATCAAAGCTTAGGTATACGCGATCCACAGCAGTACGCATCCGAGCGCCACACGGTAAATTACGTAGGGGGTGAAGCTTGTGCTACGCAGTAAGCGCATCATGAGCGAGAGGGCCAGAAGCGCTGTGCCGAACGAGAAAACCGCTACGACTGCGCCGTCTGCTGCCACTGAAGCATCGGCAGTCGCGGCAAGTTCGATCGCGGATAGGGTTCCGGATGCGATGATGGTCGGAATTGACATCAGCATGGCGAGCTTTGCACCGTCCTGACGATCATACCCAAGAAAGCGTGCGCCCGTAATTGTCGCGCCAGAACGTGACGTTCCGGGGATAAGGGCGACTGCCTGCCACAGGCCCATGATGATTGCATCGCGGAGCGACCAGTTCTCCTGCGTCTTGGCTGTTTCGCCCTTTTGGTCCGCAAAATAGAGCACGATCCCAAAGAGCAGCATCGTCCAGCCAATCACGGTAATGTTGCGCATTGCATCGTCAATGCCAGACAGTTTCAGCAGCAAGCCGCAGATGACGACGGGGACGGTGGCCACAGCGAGCAAAAAGCAAAGCTTCGCACCGGGTTCGTTTAGGCGCCCCATCAGCATTGCCGGAAGTCCACGAAATGCGAGCGCTACGTCCGTGCGGAAATACAGAATGACCGCAAATAAAGTGCCGACATGGGCGGCGACGTCGATCACTTGGCCTTGGTCGGGAATCTCAAGGAGAATCGGCAAGAGAATCAGGTGGCCAGACGATGAAACCGGCAAAAATTCTGTAATGCCTTGAATTATCGCCACAAGGACAAGATGAAAGAAGCTCATGACGTGAATTCCAGTTCGTTTCTGCGGTCAGTCTAAAGCCTAGTAAATTAAAGGAAAGTTAAAAATTAGGTATCATATACTTACCTATTATTGGCGTGGCTGTGCAAAAATTTTTCTCAAAACGTAGAAAAATCGTCATTTAGGTAAGCATTACTGACTTTTCATTTAATTGGCTATTGAGTAAAAGAACGCTCCCAATAGATTTCGGAGGCCTCGTCATGGCAAAACAGCCAATGCTAAAATTTGTATCGCTTGAACGCTCTATGCCCACAAAGCGCGACGCGGATCAGCGGAACCAAGACTTCCATGAAATCTATGCAGAATTTGCCAGCGCCAAGGCCGCAGAGCAATCCAGTCGTTGTAGCCAGTGTGGCGTTCCTTATTGTCAGAATCACTGTCCGCTGCACAATAATATTCCTGACTGGCTCAAGCTCACTGCCGAAGGGCGCCTGCAAGAAGCTTATGAGCTTTCGCAAGCAACAAACACGTTCCCCGAAATTTGTGGCCGCATTTGCCCGCAGGACCGCCTTTGTGAGGGGAACTGTGTGATTGAACAGTCTGGCCACGGTACCGTAACAATCGGGGCTGTTGAAAAATATTTGACTGATACAGCATGGGAAAATGGCTGGGTGCTTCCGATTCAGCCGAAGGTCGAGCGCGAAGAAAGCGTTGGCATTATTGGTGCCGGTCCCGGTGGCCTTGCGGCGGCGGATGTGCTGCGCCGTCAGGGTGTTCAGGTAACCATCTATGATCGCTATGACCGTGCGGGAGGATTGCTGACATATGGTATCCCTGGTTTTAAGCTTGAGAAAGATGTGGTTCTCAAACGGATCGCGCAGCTCGAAGATGCGGGTGTTAAGTTTGTTCTGAATTGCAATGTTGGCGAAGATATTTCGTTCCAAGCCATTCAGGGCCAGCACGACTCTGTTTTGATTGCGACTGGTGTTTACAACTCTCGCGACTTCCAAGCGCCAGGTTCCGGTGCCGAAGGTGTTGTGCGCGCGATTGACTATCTCACCGCATCTAACCGCAAGAGTTTCGGTGACGATGTGCCAGAATTCGAGAGCGGCGAACTCAATGCCGAAGGAAAGCGCGTTGTTGTCGTGGGCGGTGGCGATACCGCGATGGACTGTGTGCGGACCGCGATCCGTCAGGGCGCCAAGAGCGTTAAGTGCCTATACCGTCGTGACAAAGCGAACATGCCGGGAAGCCAACGCGAAGTTCAGAACGCAGAAGAAGAGGGTGTCGAATTCGTTTGGCTCTCTGCGCCGAAAGCCTTTGTTGGTGATACGGTTGAAAGCGTACTGGTCCAGAAGATGCGCCTTGGGAAGCCCGACGCATCTGGTCGCCAATCGCCCGAATTGATTGAGGGTGCAGACTATACCGAGGACGCGGACCTTGTGGTTGCGGCCCTTGGTTTCACACCCGAAGATTTGCCGACACTCTGGGGTGAAGAAGCCCTCGAGGTAACACGTTGGGGCACGATTAAAGCGGACTTCCGCACCCATGAAACAAGCATCAGCGGTGTATTCGCCGTAGGTGATATTGTTCGCGGTGCGAGCCTTGTTGTCTGGGCGATCAAAGATGGTCGCGACGCCGCCGAGAACATTCTCGACCACCTCAATAATGCGACCGCGCAAGCTGCGGAATAACCGCACGCGCCAAAATCATATGCCAAGGACGCCATCCTTGCCCGAAGAATGCGCCCAACGGGGCCGAATATGGAGATAAACATGACCAAGTTTGACCAGAACTGGAAAGCCGCCGAAGAGGCGAAACGGCAATGGATGGCCGAGAACGGCATGTATTCCGAAGCTGACGAGCACTCCTCTTGCGGGGTTGGGCTTGTTGTGTCGATTGATGGTAAACCATCGCGTTCTGTTGTTGATAACGGGATCAAAGCCCTGCGTGCCATTTGGCACCGCGGCGCGGTAGATGCCGATGGCAAGACAGGTGATGGCGCAGGTATCCATATTCAGATTCCGACTGATTTCTTTAAGGATCAGATCCGCCGCACTGGCCACGAGCCCCGCGCCGATGAGCAAATCGCCGTGGGGATGGTTTTCCTTCCGCGCACGAACTTCGGAGCGCAAGAAACCTGCCGTACAATCGTCGAGAGCGAAGTCCTGCGGATGGGATACTATATCTACGGGTGGCGCCACGTTCCCGTTGATATTGATTGCTTGGGTGACAAGGCGAACGCAACTCGTCCCGAGATCGAGCAAATCCTGATCAGTAATTCCAAGGGCGTTGACGAAGAAACATTTGAGCGCGAACTCTATGTAATCCGCCGTCGCATCGAGAAAGCCGCCGCAGCCGCACATGTGCCGGAACTCTATATTTGTTCGCTGTCCTGCCGTTCGGTGATTTATAAAGGCATGATGCTTGCCGAACAGGTAAGCGTTTTCTATCCAGACCTCGAGGACGAACGCTTCGAGAGTGCGTTCGCGATCTATCATCAGCGCTATTCGACAAATACTTTCCCGCAGTGGTGGTTGGCGCAGCCGTTTCGCATGTTGGCGCATAACGGTGAGATCAACACGCTCAAGGGCAACGTAAACTGGATGAAGAGCCACGAGATCCGCATGGCCTCCAGTGCATTTGGCGATATGGCCGAGGATATCAAACCAATCATTGCGAGCGGTTCTTCTGACTCTGCTGCGTTGGATTCTGTGTTTGAGGTTATGGTGCGCGCGGGGCGGAATGCGCCCATGGCGAAAACCATGCTGATCCCTGAAAGCTGGAGCCAACAAGCGGTCGAATTGCCCACTGCGTGGCGTGATATGTACTCCTATTGTAACTCCGTGATGGAACCATGGGACGGCCCAGCAGCGCTTGCCATGACAGATGGTCGTTGGGTTTGTGCGGGCCTTGACCGTAATGGATTGCGCCCGATGCGTTATGTCGTGACTGGCGACGGAATGCTGATCGCGGGTTCCGAAGCGGGCATGATCCCGATCGACGAGGCGACTGTCGTTGAAAAAGGCGCGCTTGGCCCTGGTCAAATTATCGCGGTCGATATGCAGGAAGGCGCTCTATTCCGCGATACTGAAATCAAAGATCAACTTGCCGCTAGCCGCCCGTTCGGTGACTGGGTCAAGAAAATCGCAAACATGGAAAGCCTACTCGGCGGTAGAACCGAAACGGCGATTTTCTCTGGCAATGAGTTGCGCAAGCGTCAGGTTGCGGCCGGATATAGCATCGAAGAACTGGAGCAAATCCTTCAACCCATGGCAGAGGATGCCAAAGAGGCAATCGCCTCAATGGGCGACGATACCCCGAGCGCGGTTCTTTCCGAGAAATACCGTCCGCTGAGTCACTTCTTCCGTCAAAACTTCTCGCAGGTAACGAACCCTCCGATTGACTCGCTGCGCGAGTACCGTGTGATGAGCCTTAAGACGCGTTTCGGTAACCTCAAGAACGTGCTTGATGAAAGCTCGAGCCAAACAGAAATCTTGGTGCTGGATAGCCCATTCGTGGGCAACGCGCAGTTTGACGGTCTGATGGAGCAATTTGGCGAGAGCGTCGTTGAGATCGACTGTACTTTCCCTGCCAAGGCGGGCGCAAACGCGCTGAGCAAAGCGCTGGAGCGTATCCGTGCGGAGGCCGAAGATGCCGTTCGTTCGGGCGGCGCCCATATCGTTCTGTCGGATATTGCCCAAAGCGAAGACCGCGTTGCGATGCCGATGATTCTAGCGACATCTGCGGTGCATTCTGGCCTTACTCGTAAAGGTCTGCGGACATTCTGTTCTATTTCTGTGCGCTCTGCGGAGTGTATCGATCCGCATTACTTTGCCGTGCTGATCGGCTGTGGTGCTACAATCGTAAACGCTTACCTTGCCGAAGATTCCCTTGCGGATCGTATCGATCGCGGTCTGATTGATTGCTCGTTGACCGAGGCCGTGAAGCGCTATCGCGGCGCGATTGACGCGGGCTTGCTCAAGATCATGGCCAAGATGGGGATTTCCGTTATCTCGTCGTATCGCGGTGGTTTGAACTTTGAGGCCGTGGGCCTTTCTCGTGCGATGGTCGCCGAGTATTTCCCAGGCCTGACAAGCCGCATTTCAGGCATCGGTGTTTCGGGCATTCAGCTTAAGTCCGAGAAAGTCCACGAACTTGGCTGGCTCGGCGGAAGTGACGTCTTGCCAATCGGTGGCTTCTATAAGGCGCGTAAATCGGGCGAGACACACGCATGGGAAGCGCAATCGATGCACATGATGCAAGCGGCCTGTACGCGCGCATCCTATGAAATCTGGAAGCAGTACTCCGCCAAGATGCGGGCGAATCCGCCAATTCACTTGCGTGACTTGTTGGCAATTCAGCCGATTGGAGCAGCGATCCCGATTGAAGAAGTCGAGAGCATTACCGCGATCCGCAAGCGCTTCGTAACGCCGGGCATGTCGCTTGGCGCGCTCAGCCCAGAAGCGCACAAGACTTTGAACGTCGCGATGAACCGTATCGGTGCAAAATCGGACTCTGGCGAGGGCGGCGAGGATCCGGCGCATTTCGTACCAGAAGCGAACGGCGACAACCCTTCCGCGAAAATCAAGCAGGTCGCGTCTGGCCGTTTCGGTGTTACCGCCGAGTATCTGAACCAGTGTGAAGAGCTTGAAATCAAAGTCGCCCAAGGAGCAAAACCGGGCGAGGGTGGGCAGCTTCCGGGTATGAAGGTAACAGACCTGATCGCCCGTTTGCGTCACTCGACCAAAGGCGTGACACTTATTTCGCCTCCGCCTCACCACGATATCTATTCGATCGAGGATTTGGCGCAGCTGATCTATGACCTCAAGCAAATCAACCCGCGTTGTAAAGTGACCGTGAAGCTGGTTGCGGCGTCTGGTGTTGGTACGATTGCCGCGGGTGTTGCCAAGGCTAAGGCTGACGTTATTCTCATTTCGGGCCACAATGGTGGTACAGGTGCATCGCCAGCGACATCGATCAAATACGCGGGTCTTCCGTGGGAGATGGGCCTGACCGAAGCGCACCAAGTTCTAGCGATGAACAAATTGCGCGACCGTGTGACGCTTCGCACGGATGGCGGACTTCGCACCGGTCGGGATATCGTTATGGCGGCCATGATGGGAGCCGAGGAATACGGCATCGGTACTGCGGCGCTTATCGCTATGGGTTGTATTATGGTGCGTCAGTGCCAGTCCAATACATGCCCTGTCGGTGTTTGTACGCAGGACGAAGATCTGCGCGCCAAGTTCGATGGTACAGCGGATAAGGTTGTGAACCTCATCACGTTCTACGCACAGGAAGTTCGCGAAATTCTCGCCAGCATCGGTGCTCGCAGCTTGGACGAAGTGATCGGACGCGCTGACCTGTTGTCGCAGGTTTCGCGTGGCTCGGCTCACCTTGATGATCTCGATCTGAACCCGCTGCTTATCACTGTCGATGGTGCGGACCGGATCGTTTATGACCGCAACAAGCCACGCAATGCCGTGCCTGATACGCTTGATGCCGAAATCGTAAAGGATGCCGCGCGCTTCCTGAACGAAGGCGAGAAAATGCAGCTTCACTATGCGGTTCAGAATACCGACCGCACGATCGGTACACGTACCTCAAGCCATATCGTTCGCAACTTTGGAATGCGCAACTCGTTGCAGCCAGATCACCTGACCATCAAATTGACTGGCTCTGCTGGTCAGTCGCTCGGTGCATTTGCCGCGCCTGGTCTGAAGATCGAGGTTTCGGGCGATGCGAACGACTATGTCGGTAAGGGCCTGTCGGGTGGAACGATCATTGTGCGCCCACCAATGAGTAGCCCACTAGAGGCCTCGGAGAATACTATCATCGGCAACACTGTGCTCTATGGCGCAACCGACGGCTATCTCTTTGCCGCCGGTCGAGCGGGCGAGCGTTTTGCGGTGCGTAACTCTGGCGCCAAGGTCGTGATCGAAGGCTGTGGTGCTTCGGGTTGTGAATATATGACTGGTGGCGTTGCTGTTATTCTTGGCAAAATCGGCGCGAACTTTGGCGCTGGGATGTCTGGCGGTATGGCCTATATCTATGATCCGGAAGGGACGGCGCAGTCCTTGATGAACATGGAAACATTGGTCGTTTGTCCCGTGACGGTTGAGCATTGGCAAAACGAACTCAAATCGTTGATTGAGCGCCATCTTGAAGAAACAGGAAGTCGCAAGGCGGCAGACCTGCTTCAGCACTGGGATCTGGAAAAATCCAAGTTCGTCCAGATTTGTCCGAAAGAAATGTTGGTGCATATTCCGCACCCGCTCAGCGAAGACCAAGATGCTGTTTCGGCGTAACAAGCAATGAAATAACCGAAGGAGCCGAGCCACTGTGCTCGGCTTTTTTGTGCGCGAGACTTGACCAAAAACACTGGGCGTGGTCAGTGTCTTGAGTGGCCAGAAAAGTAGCGAAAAAAACCTCTAAGAAGGCTGGAAAGGCCTCTCGATCGCGCAGCAAGGATAAAGATGACTCCGTGCTCGAAGCAGCGTCACGCTTTGCGCCTATCCGTTTTATTCGGCGTTGGTTCTGGCGCGGCGTGCTTGTTGTCAGTTGTGTGGTTGCGTTGGCCGTTGGGGTGTACGCGTTTGTTAGTCCGCCCACGACACCATATATCCTAACCGAGGCGCGCCGCTTGGGTGGCGTGAAACGCAGTTGGGTTCCGATGGAGGAAATCTCTCCCTATATGGCGCGAAGTGTTGTGGCGGCAGAGGATGCGAACTTCTGTAATCATTGGGGTTTTGACATGGACGCAATTCGCGCGGCGCTCGACTCTGGTGGAAAGCGTGGTGCGTCTACAATTTCACAGCAGGTGGTCAAGAACGTCTATCTCTGGCATGGTCGCAATTGGGCGCGCAAGGCGCTTGAAGCTGCGCTGACTCCGATGGTAGAGGCGACATGGAGCAAGCGCCGAATTATCGAAGTCTACCTTAATGTCGCGGAATTCGATGAGGGGGTCTTTGGCGTGGAGGCCGCTGCAGACCACTATTTTCGCACTTCCGCTGCTGACCTCACGGCGACACAAGCCAGCCGCCTTGCCGCGGTTCTACCCAATCCCAAGGGGCGCTCGGCCAGTCAGCCAACCCCGTGGCTTAGAAAACGTGCGCAGAGCATTGCTGACGGTGCGGCCACAATTCGCGCGGATGGGCGTTCGGCCTGTTTCGAAGGTTGAAATGGGCCGAAAATCGCGGCACTTAGAAACAAACCTACGAAGAGTTACAAATTATGATCCGACTATTTCATGTCCCTTTATCTCCGTTCTGTCGCAAGGTGCGCCTGAGCCTCGCGGAGAAGAACCTAAAGTTTGAATTGGTCGAGGAGCGCTATTGGGAAAAAGATGGGGAGTTCCTTCGTCGAAATCCAGCGGCCAAGGTTCCCGTCCTCAAGATGGACGGCATGATGATGGCCGAAAGCAACGCTATTTGCGAGTACATCGAAGAAAAGCACCCAACCCCAAGCTTGATGCCCAAAAGCGCGGTCGAGCGTTACGAAGTACGCCGTATGGTGAATTGGTTTGACGACAAATTCCACCACGAGGTGACCTCCAAGCTACTGTATGAGCGCGTGAATAAGAAGGTCATGGCGCAGGGATATCCAGACAGCTCGAACGTCAAAGCGGGCGCGCGAAATATTAAGTATCATCTCGATTACATGGGCTGGATTTTGGATCAGCGGCGTTGGCTCGCGGGCGATACGATGACCCTCGCTGATTTCGCGGCGGCGGCGCATTTCTCTGCTTTGGATTATATTTCCGACGTGGATTGGAATCGAAGCGAAAACGTCAAGGCATGGTATGCCAAGATCAAATCGCGCCCTGCGTTCCGCAATATACTGGCGGATCAGCTTCCTGGTTTCCCGCCGCCAGCCCATTACGCGGATCTTGATTTTTGAGCGCGGCGCTCAAAGATAAACTCATCTCTCATGCCCGCGCCGAAGGGTTTGCGCAAATCGGAATCTGCCGTCCGGATTCCGTTCCTGATCTTGCGGAGCGGCTGGCGGATTTCGTGTCCAAGGAGCGCCACGGCCAAATGGCGTGGATGGCAGAGCGCATGAATTGGCGTGGCGCTCCGGATGCCCTTTGGCCCGAAGCCAAGAGCGTGATCATGTTGGCAGAGCCATATACGCCCGCCCAAGATCCGACCGAAGTGCTCGGTATGCGAGACCGTGGAGCGATTAGCGTATATGCTCAAAATCGCGATTATCATGACATCGTGAAGAAGCGCCTTAAACGTGTAGGGCGCTGGCTTATCGAGCAGGAACCTGATGCGCAGATCAAGGTCTTTGTGGATACTGCTCCGGTAATGGAAAAACCGCTCGCGGCTTCGGCGGGTCTTGGATGGCAGGGTAAGCACACGAATTTATTGTCGCGCGAATTGGGTAACTGGTTTTTCCTTGGCGCGATTTTCACGACCGTTGATTTGCCGCCAGACACGCCCGCACGCGAGAACTGTGGTTCCTGTACCGCCTGCCTTGACGCCTGTCCGACCAAGGCGTTCCCCGCGCCGTTTCAGCTTGATGCGCGGCGGTGTATTTCCTACCTGACCATTGAGCACCACGGCCCTGTTGACGAAGAGCTTCGCGCGCTCATGGGAAACCATATTTACGGGTGTGATGATTGCCTGGCGGCGTGTCCTTGGAATAAGTTCGCCGCCGAGGCGCATGAGTTGCGATATGCCGCGCGCGAGGACTTGATCGCGCCACGCCTTGCCGAGCTTGTTATGCTTACGGACGAAGAATTCCGAACAAAGTTTTCGGGGTCTCCCATTAAGAGGGTTGGGCGAAATCGGTTCGTGCGGAATGTGCTTTATGCAATTGGAAATAGTGGCGACACATCCGTTGTGCCGCTTGCCGCGTCGCTTCAGAATGATCCTGATCCCACCGTTCAGGATGCCGCGCAGTGGGCGGTAAAACAACTCACGGCATAGGTTTCCATTCCAAAATTTTTCCCATATCAAGTGGCTATGAATCCCTACGCAGGCATCCTTTACAAACTGGCATCAGTAACGACATTTGTGGCGATGGCTTCGTGTATCAAATTCACAGAGGGCACTGTGCCCCCCGGTGAGTTGGTCTTTTTTCGATCATTCTTTGCGCTTCCTGTGATTTTGGGTTGGTTGATTTGGCAGAAACAACTCTCGGTTGGGCTGACTGTGCAAAATCCGATGGGTCACGTTTGGCGCGGGCTGGTCGGGACAACGGCGATGGCATTGACCTTTGCGGGTTTGACGCTCTTGCCGCTGCCAGAGTTCACGGCGATCGGTTATACGACGCCACTCTTGGTAGTCATTTTTGCCGCCATGTTCCTCGGAGAGCAGGTCGGCATATTTCGTCTAAGCGCGGTTTTTGTCGGGATGATCGGTGTGATGATCGTATTGGCGCCTCGGTTTTCTGCGTTCGGTAACGGGCTGGCCGATAGCGAAGGGCTGGGCGCGCTACTTGTGCTGATGGGCGCGTGTTTCGCGGCTCTGGCGCAGGTGTTCGTGCGTAAGCTGGTTCAAACCGAACGCACGAGCGCGGTTGTGTTTTGGTTCTCAATTACGGCCACTGTGTTGTCGCTGTTCACGCTTCCGTTCGGCTGGGTGTGGCCAAGCTCGAGCAGTCTGTTTTTTCTGATCCTATCCGGCATCCTTGGCGGTTTTGGGCAGATATTCCTGACAACAAGTTACCGCATCTCAGACGCATCTCTGGTGGCGCCGTTTGAATATTCGTCGATGATCATGGCGCTGATTGTTGGATATTTTCTGTTTAACGAAGTGCCGACGATTGCGATGCTTTCAGGGGCTGGTTTGGTGATTGCTGCGGGTGTCGCGATAATCCTGCGCGAGCGTCATTTGGGATTGAAACGCGCGCAGCAGCGCAAAGCCGTCAGCCCGCACTAGGGGCCATGCCGCTCTTTGGCACTCATTGAATAAGGCTAGGGAGCACTGATGACAGTCGCAGCGATACGGAAGAACCCCTACCTTACCGATCCGCTTGGACTTGTGTTTGCTCGAACGGCTTTCCCGATCATTCTCGTGATGGTGGTGAATGGCTCATTCGCGACGATAGACGCCTATTTCCTCGGGCGGTTTGTTGGGGCAGAGGCCCTCACGGCCGTTACGCTCATGTTCCCACTGTTCATGTTTATCGTCGCGCTCTCGACACTTGTTGCTGCTGGCTTCTCAAGTGTTCTGGCGCGGATGCTTGGCTCTGGGGCGAGTGGCGAGGCGGGGCGAAGCTATATTCAGGCCACGGTGCTGACCTCGTTGTTTTGTTTCATTTTGATCGCGGCCTTCCGCTGGGTTGGCAAAGACTTGGTGAGTTGGGCCGCGAATGGTTCGCCCACACTTTCACAGTACGGATACACATATATTTCGCTCTCGGTCTATTGGTCGCCGCTGGTGTTTTTCCTTGGGATCAATACCGACGCTTTGCGCGCAGAAGGGCGCATGGCGGCGATGACCGTAATTACGCTTCTGGCGGCGCTGCTGAACATCCTATTCGACTACTTGTTTATAGCTAAGTTCCACATGGGTGTCGCTGGCTCGGCGTGGGGATCCGTTGCCGCGCAAACCCTCGCGATTTGCGCGATCTTCGGCTATCGGATGCGCGCGGGATGGAGCTTCCCGTTAACACGCAGTAGCTTCACACCCGCGCCGCATATGTGGCGAGAGATGCTTGCGCTCGGGGCACCTGCTAGCCTTGGATATGTCGGGTTTGCTGCGTCGTCCGGTATTACGATTTATTTGCTTCAGATATGGGCAGACAACTATCAAGCGACTGCCGGGGCGTTCGGTATATCAACGCGGATCATGACGTTTGTGTTTATGCCGATGCTGGGCCTTATGTTCGCGACACAATCTATTGTCGGCAATAACTTCGGCGCTAGAAAGCTCGAACGCGTACAGGGCGCGCTTAGATTGGCGATGATATGTGCGGCCGTATATTGTGTGGCGTTTCAGGCGGCCTTGTTCATATTCCGGTATCAAATCGGGGCGCTGTTTGTGGCCGACCAGAATATCATCAACGAACTGGCGCGTATCCTTCCGTTGACCACGCTTACCCTGTTTATGTTTGGGCCACAGATGATGGTCGGAATCTATTTTCAGGCGATTGGCGATGCGCGGAGTGCGGCGCTGTTGAATCTCTCGCGCACGTATTTGTTTGGGCTGCCGCTATTGGTGATCATGCCAAATCTAGTGGGTGAAATCGGGATATGGCTGACGGGCGCGGTGGGTGAGATCGGAGTGTTGATCTTGACGCTTACTATCTTGAAACGGACCGGCGTGCTGAAGCGGCTCTGATCTAAATGAAAACGGGCGCCAGTGAAGCGCCCGTTTGAATACTTATGACCGAACCAGCTTCTCGTAGCTCTCGGAAATATCGCGCGCCATTGCGCCAACTTCAAAGTTGTAATCGCCGATCTGTCCAACGGGCGTAACTTCGGCGGCGGTGCCGGTGAGCCAGCATTGCTCAAACCCTTCGAGTTCTTCGGGCATGATGTGGCGCTCGTGAACGGTGATGCCCTTTTCCTTGAGCATTCCGATGACCGTCTGGCGTGTCAGGCCGTTGAGGAAGCAATCCGCAAGAGGTGTGTGGACTTCGCCGTTTTTGACAAAGAACATATTCGCACCGGTCGCCTCGGCCACATATCCGCGATAGTCGAACATCATTGCATCCGAGCAGCCTTTTGCCTCGGCGGCGTGTTTGGACATTGTACAGATCATGTACAGGCCAGCGGCCTTTGCGTCGCATGGAATAGTTTCCGGGCTCGGACGTTTCCATTTCGAAATGTCTAGCTTGGCGCCTTTGAATTTGGCGTCGCCGTAGTAGTTGCCCCACTCCCATGCAGCGACTGCAAATCTGACAGGGTTACGTGCCGATGCAACGCCCATGTCCTCGCCTGCGCCACGCCATGCAATGGCGCGAACATAAGCATCGGTAAGGCCGTTTGCCTTCATCGTCTCGTATTTAGCAGCTTCGATTTCTTCGACAGTGTAGGGTATCTCGAAGTCAATAAGTTCGGCGGATTTGCGCAGGCGGATCGAGTGATCTTCGCTGCGGAAAATCTTGCCGTTATATGCGCGCTCTCCCTCAAAGACAGAAGAGGCATAGTGCATTGCGTGGGTTAGCAGGTGGACATTAGCATCGCGCCATTCCACAAGTTTGCCATCCATCCAAATTTTTCCGTCGCGGTCGTCGTAGCCACCAGCCATTGGTCTCTCCTCGAAATGCGCCGGACGAGCGGCGAATTTTTCATATATTGCGCAAGTTATGTCCGTTTCGGTCACATTGTTGCGTAAAAACTGACCTTTGCTACTATTTGAATCTTGGAAAGTCAATAAGGCTGACATAAAATCTAGAGACGTCGTGCTCGCAAGGAGATTTGAAAATGGCCGAAGGTTTGACAACACAAGGCGGTGAAAGCCTTTTGTTCCTAACGGATGAACATCTACGCAAGGGCATTGAAGCGATGTTTTTTGCCTATCGGGGATTTACGGCCGATCCGGACCGTATCCTTGAGAACTATTCTTACGGTCGCGCCCATCATCGTGCGATCCACTTTATCCATCGAAGCCCCGGAACCACGGTGAATAACCTATTGCTGATTCTGGGTGTGACCAAGCAATCGCTCAATCGGGTTTTGCGGACCTTGATAGAGGATGGACTGGTAGAGAGCCGAGTCGGTAAAAAAGACAAGCGCGAGCGGCACTTGTTCCTGACTGAAACCGGAGAAGCGCTAGAAGCGGACCTTTCCGATGCACAGCGCGCGCGGATGCGGGCGGCTTTTCGCGCGGCGGGGCCAGAAGCGGTATCAGGTTTTCGTCAAGTCCTTGAGGCAATGATGGACCCAGATCAGCGGCGTCAGTATAAGAACCTAAAGGAGAACGGTGCATGACTGACGCAAACGAGGCCCATCTACTCATTGTTGATGACGATGAGCGTATCCGCGGCCTACTGCAGAAATTCCTTATCCGTAATGGGTTTTGGGTAACTTCCGCACGCGACGCCGCCCATGCGCGTAGTGTTCTGTCGGGACTTGAGTTCGACCTGATCGTTATGGATGTCATGATGCCTGGCGAGGATGGCATAAGCCTGACTCGCAGTTTGCGCGAGACAATCACCACGCCGATTCTGTTGCTGACGGCCAAAGGTGAAACAGATGATCGGATTGTGGGCCTAGAGGCGGGGGCCGATGATTACCTGCCCAAACCGTTTGAGCCAAAGGAGCTTCTCCTGCGGATCAACGCAATATTGCGTCGTGTTCCTGTGGCGACCGATGCCCAGAATGGGCCCAAGATTCTTGCGTTGGGTGATTTGCGATATGATGTGGATCGTGGCGAATTGGCGCATGGAGAGGACACCGTTCGCCTCACCGCCACCGAAAGCGCGTTGATGAAGATTTTTGCTGCCAATATGGGCGAGCCTATTTCGCGCGGACAACTGGTTGAGGATTTGGGCCGCGACAAAGGGCAAGCCCAAGAGCGGGCCGTGGACGTACAGATCACACGTCTTCGCCGCAAAATCGAGGCCGACCCGAAGCAGCCACGATACCTTCAGACAGTTCGTGGCGCGGGATACATGCTGGGCAGTGATTAAGCCGTGGTCACCGCACTTCTGACGCATCCTGATTGTTTGAACCATAAAACGCCAAGCGGCCATCCAGAGCGGATAGCACGGCTTGAGCGGGTTCTGGAGGCGTTGGAGCATCCAGAATTTGATGAGCTATTGCGCAAGAAGGCTCCCTTGGTCGCGGATGATGATCTCTTGCGTGTGCATCCGCGAGAGCATGTGATGGATATTCGCGACAGCGTGCCCGATGGCGGCATCGCTCAGATCGAGGCGGATACCTATATGTCGTCGGGCTCTTTGGCGGCGGCGTACCGCGCCGCTGGGGCGAACGTGCGCGCGGTAGATTTGGTTCTGAGTGGCGAGGTACAGAACGCGTTTGCTGCCGTCCGTCCGCCTGGCCACCATGCCGAGCGCCAAACCCCTATGGGGTTCTGTTTGTTCGGGTCGGTCGCTGTTGCCGCAAATTATGCGCTTGATGTGCACGGATTAAAGCGCGTGGCGATTATTGATTTCGACGTCCATCACGGCAATGGCACACAGGATCTCGTCGAAGAAGACCCGCGTATTCTGTTTACCTCCACTCATCAAATGCCGCTCTATCCCGGCACTGGTTCAGCGGATGAAACAGGTGCGGCGAACAACGTGCTGAATGTTCCGCTTGGGGCGGGAACTGACGGGGCGGCCATGCGCCGTGCGTATCAGGAAGAAATCTTTCCATTTGTGCGACGATTCAAGCCTGAGATGATCTTTATCTCTGCCGGATTTGACGCCCATCGCGCCGATCCGCTGGCTGGTTTGAACTGGGTGACCGAAGATTTTGTGTGGCTGACAGAACAGATTTGCGATTTGGCTGCACAAACCTGCGCGGGGCGGGTGGTCTCGTCGCTCGAAGGGGGGTATGATCTCGATGCGCTCGCCGAGGCGGTTGCGGCGCATGTGAGAATATTGATGGAGCGCAGCAGATGAGCGACACACCCGTAACCGAAATGAGCTTTGAACAGGCGATGGCCGAATTGGAAACTGTTGTCAGCCAGTTGGACAATGGCCAAGTTGCCTTGGATGAGTCGATTAAACTCTATGAGCGTGGCGCCAAACTCAAAGAGCATTGCGACGCTAAACTCAAAGAAGCCGAGGAAAAAGTCGCGGCAATTAAGTTGGGCGAGGGTGGCGTGCCGACTGGTACGACCCCTGTTGAAGGTCTCTAGCATATGTTCCAGAACGCTTTGGCACAGGCCGCTGACGAGGTCTCGGCGTGTCTTGAGCAGGCGCTTGCAAACTATCCTGACATCGCACTGACCCACGGAATGCGCTATGCCGTTTCTGGCGGCAAGCGTTTGCGCGCGTTTTTGGTTGTCGAAGGTGCGCGGCTTTATGGGGTTTACCCGCGCCAGTCGATTTGGGCAGCAGCAGCCGTCGAAGCACTTCATGCCTATTCACTCGTGCACGACGATCTTCCTTGTATGGACGACGATGATTTGCGCCGCGGCCAGCCAACGGTCCACGTGAAATGGGATGAGGCAACGGCCGTTCTGGTTGGGGATGCGCTCCAGAGTTTTGCTTTTGAGCTTTTGGCTCGCAAAGAATGCTCTCCAAATACCGAGACACGCATTGAACTTATTCAATCGCTCGCTAAGGCGGCCGGTGGTCAGGGCATGGTTCTGGGCCAAGTTCAGGACATCGCGGCGGAAACGGCAAAGGTTCCCCTCCGTTTGGAGCAAATCATCGAGCTTCAGGCAAACAAGACGGGCGCTCTTATTCAATGGTCCGCGATGGCGGGTCCGATCCTTGCGGGGCAGGACGTAAGTTCCTTGCGGCAATATGCTGCGGCGCTAGGGCTCGCGTTTCAGATTGCGGACGATATCATGGATGTTGAAGGTGATGCCGCAAAGGCGGGAAAGCGCCTAAACAAGGATAAAGACGCAGGTAAAGCCACGTTTGTCTCTATTTTGGGGCTAGATGAGGCAAAGAAGCGCTCTCGTGAGTTGATAGACGAAGCAGAAGCGGCACTAGCACCATTTGGTGACAAGGCGCAGAACTTGCGCGAGGCTGCACGTTTCGTTATTGCACGGGAAAGTTAAGCCCTGAGGAGGGCCCGCATGACCCAACGACCAAATACTCCAATTCTGGATCGCGTAAACGTTCCTGCCGATATGAAAGCGCTCTCGGATTCCGAGCTTTCTCAGCTGGCGGATGAAGTGCGCGCAGAGACAATTTCGGCTGTTTCCGAAACCGGAGGACATTTGGGCGCGGGCCTTGGCGTGGTCGAACTAACGACAGCGATTCATGCGGTATTTGATACGCCCAAAGACCGTTTGATTTGGGACGTAGGCCACCAATGCTACCCCCACAAGATACTGACTGGACGTCGCGACCGTATTCGTACGCTGCGCCAAAAGGGAGGGTTGTCGGGATTTACCAAACGTAGCGAGAGTGCGTTTGACCCATTCGGTGCGGCACATTCCAGTACTTCAATCTCTGCTGCGCTGGGCTTTGCGGTGGCGCGGGATCTGGGTGGCGCTCCCGAGCACGGCATCGGTGATGCGATTGCCGTCATCGGCGATGGTTCGATGAGTGCGGGTATGGCGTTTGAGGCCATGAACAACGCTGGCCACCTCAAAAAACGCATGATCGTGATTTTGAACGACAACGAGATGTCGATTGCTCCTCCGGTTGGGGCAATGTCGAACTATCTCAGCTCGCTTTATGCTGGCGCTCCGTTCCAAGAGTTTAAGGCTGCTGCCAAAGGTGCGGTTAGCTTGCTGCCTCCGCCGTTCCAAGAAGGTGCGCGCCGCGCTAAGGAAATGGTCAAGCACATGACCGTTGGCGGCACATTGTTTGAGGAGCTTGGTTTTTCTTATGTAGGGCCGATTGACGGGCACGATATGGATGCGCTCTTGTCGATTTTGCGCACCGTCAAGGCTCGCGCGACGGGGCCGACCCTGATTCACGTCCTTACACAAAAGGGCAAAGGTTATGCTCCCGCAGAAGGCGCGCGCGACAAAGGGCACGCCACCGCCAAGTTTGATGTCCTGACGGGTAAGCAGAAGAAGTCTCCTACCAATGCGCCTAGCTACACAAGTGTTTTTGCCAGAGCGCTTCTTGCAGAGGCGGCCGAGGACGACAAAATTGCTGCGGTAACGGCTGCGATGCCGGACGGGACGGGTCTGAACTTGTTTGCAGAGAGGTATCCTAGCCGTTGCTTTGACGTTGGGATTGCGGAACAACACGGCGTGACATTCTCGGCTGCGCTCGCGGCTGGCGGGATGAAACCATTTTGCGCCATGTATTCGACATTCCTTCAGCGTGGATATGATCAAGTTGTGCATGACGTCGCGATTCAGCGTTTGCCTGTTCGGTTCGCGATTGATCGCGCTGGGCTTGTGGGTGCTGATGGTGCAACGCACGCGGGCTCGTTCGACATCGCATATCTTGCGAACCTGCCAGATTTCGTCGTGATGGCGGCGGCTGATGAGGCCGAGTTGATGCACATGGTCGCCACTGCCGCGCATATTGATGACCGCCCAAGTGCGTTTCGTTTCCCACGGGGCGAAGGTGTTGGCGTAGAACTTCCAGAGCGTGGTATCCCATTGGAAATCGGCAGGGGCCGCATGATCCGTGAGGGCGCCCGCGTTGCGGTGCTATCTTTCGGGACGCGCTTGGCCGAAGTCGAAAAAGCCGCTGAAAAGCTGAGTGCCAAGGGCATTCATCCAACCATCGCAGATGCACGTTTTGCCAAGCCGCTTGATCGGGAAATGATCCTGAACCTTGCGCATGATCACGAAGCGCTTATCACCATCGAAGAAGGTGCCGTAGGTGGCTTTGGTAGTCATGTGGCGCAGCTTTTGGCGGATGAGGGTGTATTCGATAACGGTCTGAAATTCCGTTCGATGGTTCTTCCGGACACGTTTATTGATCACGCAAGCCCAGAAGACATGTACGCAGATGCCGCGATGAACAGCGAGCACATTGAGGCAAAAATCCTCGATGTATTGGGCGTCACTAGGATCGAAACCAAGCGCGCCTAGGCTTCTTTAAGCATCGCTTTCAGACCGGATTTATAGTCGGGGTAGAGTAGCTTTATCCCGAGTTCGCTGTGGATCTTGTCGTTCCGTACCTTTTTGGATTCCGCGTAAAAGCTTCGGGCCATAGGCGAAAGGTCCGCAGTTTCAAAATCTATCTCTGGCGGCATCGGCGCCCCCAAGAGTTGCGCGGCGTATCCTATCACATCTTGGGGCGGGGCAGGGTCGTTGTCGCAGACATTGTAGACAGAAATCGGATTGGGATTGGCGATACTCGCGTTGAGAACCTGCGCGATATCATCGACGTGAATGCGCGAGAATACTTGTCCCTTCTTTATGATCCGTCTGGCCGTGCCATTGCGAACCTTGGAGAACGGTCCTCGCCCCGGTCCATAAATGCCCGCCAATCGAAAGATATGTAACGGGAGGTCGTATTGTTCGGCCAGCTTGCGCCACTGTCCCTCGGCCAGTTCGCGCATTTCACCTCGCTTGGTCGAGGGCGAGAGAGGCGTATCTTCGTCAACCCACTCCCCTCCGTGATCTCCATAGACGCCAGTCGTAGAGAGATATCCGATCCATTTCAGATGCGGTGCGGTCTTTGCTATTTCATCGCCGATAGCGTTCAGAACGACGTCACCGTTCTCGTCGGGCGCGATCGAAACAAGGATATGCGTCGCGCTTTCCAATGCGGTCGAGATGGACGCGGCCGGCCATGCGATGGTGTCGTCGCCGCCATTCCTGCTCGTGCCGGTTATCGCCCAGACTTCGGGATCTAGCGTTGTTGTGAATGCGCGGGAGGAATAGCCGTGGCCAAAGGAAACGAGGTGATTTTTCATGCGGTGATGATGCGGCAAAGCAGTTTGGCGCTGCAAGGGCAAAAACGCGGAACAGGGACAGTATGCCCGTGTCGTATTTTCTTCACTTGAACTTGGCTGATTTCTCGGGACAATTAGTACATGGAAAAGCACCCCTGCAATAACCGCCTGATTTTGACCGCTTGGCGTCTGGGAGAATGTGCTGGGTCAGAGATGCGGAGCAAAGCCGCGATTGCCATTTCAGCAACAATAAAACTGACCGATTTGATTGAGGAATAACGAATGAAAGCAGAAGACGTAGATTTACCAATCCACACGCCCCCGACAACACGCCCCGAGAATTTCGATTTGGCAGAACCAGCGGTCGAACGTCTGATCGAGTTGTATCAGGAAGCGACGCAATATTTGAGCGAGAAGTTCAGCAGCGCAGTGACGGGCCCCCGTCCGGACGCACGTTATCGTGCCTTTTACCCAGAGGTGCGGATTACAACGACGAGTTTCGCTCTCGCCGATAGCCGCTTGTCGTTCGGACACGTCGCAGAGCCGGGGACATATGCCACCACGATCACGCGGCCGGATTTGTTCAAGGAGTATCTGCTTCAGCAAATCGGCCTGCTCATTCGTAACCACAGCGTTCCTATTACGGTTGGTGTATCCAACACGCCGATGCCCGTTCACTTTGCGGTAGCGAATGAAGAGAACGTGAATGTACCGCAAGACGGCGTAATGAGCTTTCCGCTTCGGGACGTCTTTGATGTTCCTAATCTTGCGACGACAAATGATGATATCGTTAATGGCCTTGCGACAGTTTCAAGCGATGGAGCAGGACCGCTTGCGCCATTCTCCGCACAGCGCGTGGACTATTCCCTCGCGCGATTACAGCACTACACCGCGACAAGCGCTGAGCATTTCCAGAACCACGTTTTGTTCACGAACTACCAATTCTATGTCGAAGAGTTCGAGGCATACGCGCGCGAGGCGTTGGCGGACAAGAATTCGGGTTACGAGTCCTTCGTTTCGACAAATGACATCGAAATCACAGATGCCGATACCCCAATACCACTGCCGCTGAAGTTCCCCCAGATGCCGACGTACCACCTTAAACGGTCCGATGGCTCCGGCATTACGCTGGTGAACATCGGCGTTGGGCCGAGCAATGCCAAGACGGCGACGGACCATATCGCGGTCTTGCGGCCACACGCATGGCTAATGGTCGGGCACTGCGCAGGTTTGCGAAATTCACAGAGCCTCGGTGACTTCGTTCTGGCGCACGGCTATCTGCGCGAAGATCACGTTTTGGATGATGACCTGCCGCCGTGGGTTCCCATTCCAGCACTCGCCGAAATTCAAATCGCGCTAGAGGATGCCGTCGAGTCGGTGACCCAACTTCGAGGGTATGACCTCAAGCGGATCATGCGGACGGGTACGGTTGCAACCATCGACAACAGAAACTGGGAATTGCGCGATCACTCGGGCCCAGTTCAACGCCTCTCGCAATCACGTGCTGTGGCATTGGATATGGAAAGCGCAACGATCGCGGCCAACGGATTCCGGTTCCGAGTGCCCTATGGCACGCTGCTCTGTGTGTCCGACAAACCGCTTCATGGTGAGCTGAAATTGCCCGGTATGGCGAGCGATTTCTACAAGACTCAGGTTGCGCGGCACCTCAAAATCGGCATTCAGGCGATGGAGAGTCTGCGCGATCAACCACTAGAGAAAATCCACTCTCGTAAGCTTAGAAGCTTTGATGAGACGGCATTCTTGTAAAAATGCACCAACTTTAGCGAAAAAAACCAAGAAAAGTAGTAAATCGGCGCCACAAATCGTTGTGTAGTTCAACAATATTCAGTTAAATGCCGTCAATGAGGCCCAATATGAAGGGCAGAACGAGGAGACCATACAATGGCAAAACCAATGACGAAGACCCAACTTGTAGCTGCACTGGCTGATGAAATGGGCTCTGACAAGAAATCCGCAGGCGGCGCACTGGAAGCTGTTATCTCGATCATCACACGCGAAGTTTCCGCTGGTGGTGCCGTGACTCTTCCTGGTGTTGGCAAAATCTATTGCCGCGAGCGCCCTGAGCGTATGGTGCGTAACCCTGCCACTGGCGAGCAAATCAAAAAAGACGCTGACAAGGTTGTTAAAATGACAATCGCAAAAGCACTCAAAGACAGCGTAAACGGTTAAGCCATCTAATATGGACATGCGGCCCTTGCGGTCGCGCCGAAATCATCTAGGGTCGCCTGCTGGCGGCCCTTATTTTTTGCCTGCACTGCAAAGGAAACACGATATGGATATTCGCTCGATAATGATGGGGCTAGTGTTTGCTTTTGCGTGGAGTTCGGCATTCACTTCTGCACGGATCATTGTCGCGGATGCGCCGCCATTGGCGTCACTTTCACTGCGGTTCTTTATATCCGGTCTTCTTGGCGTCGCGATTGCATGGGCGATGGGGCAGACATGGCGCCTGACGCGCGCGCAATGGAAGGCGACGTTTGTATTCGGGCTCTGTCAAAACGCGCTATACCTTGGGCTGTTCTTTATGGCGATGCAACGGATCGACGCTTCGCTTGCCTCGATTATTGCCTCGACGATGCCGCTGTTGGTGGCCTTCGCCAGTTGGGCATTTCTATCAGAGCGACTTCCAAAGCAGGCCGTTGGTGGGTTGATCGCTGGTTTCTTCGGCGCCGCGCTAATTCTCGGAACGCGGATCGGTGGCGGTGTCGATATGGTCGGAATCATGTTCTGCGCTGTTGGGGTTGTGGGCCTTGCCGCTGCAACGCTAGCACTTAGAGGAGCGTCGTCCGGTGGCAATGTTATGATGATGGTTGGCCTCCAGATGTTCGTCGGTGCAGGCGCGCTCGCGATTGTCTCTGTCGTGATCAATGAGGATATGGCCATCAATTATTCCCCAAAACTTATTGCAGCCTTTACCTATACGGTGCTTGTTCCAGGGCTGATGGCAACATTCATCTGGTTCAAACTGGTCGAACGGATTGGTACGACGAGGGCCGCGACTTTTCACTTTCTCAACCCCTTCCTTGGGGTCGCTATTGCAGCGGTTCTACTTGGGGAGAAGCTCGGCGTTTGGGATGTGGTCGGCGTGGCGATTATCTCGGTCGGTATTCTGGCGGTGCAGCTTTCCAAGAAGCCAAAGCCCTAACAACCCGTCACATTTGCGCGACTTCTGATCGCGCTTCCTGACAGCTTCGCGAAAAGCTGTTAGCTCGAATTTCATGGAATTGATCTTTGGATACCTAGCGGGGCTTCTGACCCTGATTAACCCCTGTGTGTTGCCGATTCTGCCGATCGTACTTGCAACGGCCTTACAGGCCAGCCCGCGCGGTCCGATTGCTTTGGCGGCGGGTATGTCGCTTACTTTCGTAGTATTAGGTGTTGGTGTCTCGACGGTTGGTTTGGCGTTTGGAATATTGCCCGAGGATGTCGCGCGCGCGGGTGCCGTATTAATGATATGTTTCGGGGTCATCCTGTTGGTGCCCGCATTTAGCGCGCGCTTTGGCCAACTTACGACGGGTTTCGCAACAATCGCTGATCAGAACTTGGAAACCGTGGATCGCCAAACCCTCACGGGGCAATTCTGGGGTGGTGTACTGCTCGGCGCAGTATGGAGCCCATGCGTTGGCCCAACCCTGGGCGGTGCCATCGCTTTGGCTAGTCAGGGACAGAATCTGTTTTGGGCGGCGATGATTATGTCGAGCTTTGCGCTCGGCGTATCGACGGTATTGCTCTTGCTGGCGTATGGAGCACGCGCAACTCTCATGAAACGCCAAGATCTGATGCGTAAGATTGCTGCAAAATCGCGCGTTATAACGGGCGCGATGTTTTTGCTCGTTGGCACGGCAATCCTCTTGCGCGTTCACATTATTATCGAGCGTTGGGCGCTTCAGAATATGCCCGCGTGGCTCGTTGATTTTTCAGTTTCAATCTAGGAGGTCAAAATGGACAGACGGTTATTCATTGGAAGTGCAATCGCCATTTCCGCGTTCCCACTTACTGCATCTGCGTCGTCAGGATCGGTCGCATATGTCCCCGGTTTGGTGGACAAGGCACTCGCGGATGGCAAGACAGTGTTTATTGATTTTGCAACGGATTGGTGCACGACTTGTGCGGCTCAAAATCGGGTCATCCAGAAGCTACGCTCCGAGAACCCTGCGTATGACGCTGGCATCACCTTTGTTTACTTCGATTGGGATCAGTACTCCAAAGATGAGCTTGCGCGGCGCCTGAAAATCCCACGCCGTTCGGTTTTGGTTGCGCTAAAAGGCGACGCAGAAATCGGACGCGTCACCCTCGGGACGAGCGAAAAAGAGATCAAAGCCCTGATGGATGCCGCGTTGAACGCCTAGCCAATTTTGCCTTGGTTAACACCTATCTGGCCGCGGTGAAGCAACACATGGTCAAGGATCACACAGGCCATCATCGCTTCGCCCACAGGCACCGCACGAATACCGACACATGGGTCGTGGCGGCCTTTGGTGATAATCTCTGTGTTTTCGCCCGATTTTGTCACTGTTTGGCGTGTCGTGAGGATTGAGGATGTCGGCTTGACGGCAAAGCGCACCACAAGGTCTTGTCCCGTGCTGATCCCGCCCAAGATGCCACCCGCATGGTTGGAGCCATAAATCGGGCCATCTGGTCCCATGGTGATCTCGTCTGCGTTCTCTTCGCCGGTAAGGGCAGCAGCGGCCATACCTTCGCCGATCTCAACCCCTTTCACAGCGTTGATGCTCATCATCGCCGCCGCGAGGTCTGTGTCGATCTTGGCGTAAACTGGAGCGCCGAGCCCTGCGGGAGCGCCCTTGGCGACGACCTCTACAACCGCACCAACGGAACTCCCCGATTTGCGCAGTCCATCCAGATATTCGGCCCATTCGTTCGCGGCAGTTTTATCAGGTGTCCAAAACGGGTTTTGGTCAATCTGGGATGCATCGAAGCGAGAGCGGTCAATCGTATGCGGCCCCATTTGAACCATATATCCCTTGATCTCTAGGTCTGGGAGCAATTGTGCGAGTGCCGCGCGGGCGATCCCGCCTGCGGCTACGCGCGCCGCCGTTTCGCGTGCGGAGCTGCGTCCACCACCACGATGGTCGCGGATACCGTATTTCTGCCAGTAGGTAATATCGGCGTGACCGGGGCGAAATTTTTCTACGATGTCGCCATAGTCTTTGCTGCGTTGGTCGGTATTCTCGATCATGAGCTGGATAGGCGTGCCAGTTGTTTTGCCCTCAAATACACCTGAAAGGATGCGCACGGCGTCTGGTTCGCGCCGTTGCGTTGTGTACTTGTTTTGGCCTGGTTTACGTAGATCCAGCCAGTGTTGGAGCATTTCTTCGCTGATCTCAATATTAGGTGGACAGCCGTCTACCGTGGCCCCAAGGGCAGGCCCGTGGCTTTCGCCCCAAGTGGTTACGCGAAAGAGGTGTCCAAAACTGTTCATCGACATAAGCGGCTCCTTTGCTCAATTCTCTAACGGTCTAGGGGCGTTGGCTCAAGGGGATATGCCTTGCCAGTGAGCAAACAGGCGCATAGATGTTGGGATACCTCGGGGGGCCAGTTGGCTGAGATGCGAAAGCGGACCCGTTGAACCTGAACCGATTAAGATCGGCGGAGGAAAGGTGATGAGCATCCTTCTTGTCCGCCCGTCGCACAATGGAGAGATTGATGAGATATTCCATGATTGCAGCGGGTATCGTTTTGGCCAGCGCGGCCCAAGCGGATACGCCCACGTTGACAGTTTACACATACGACAGTTTCGTTTCCGATTGGGGGCCTGGTCCTGCGGTTGAGAAAGCCTTTGAGGCTGAATGCGAGTGTGACCTCAATCTCGTCGGGACGGGCGACGGGGCGGCGTTGCTATCGCGTTTGTTGCTTGAGGGAGCGCGCACCAAGGCGGATATTGTGTTGGGGCTGGATACGAACCTGATGGCCGCCGCTGCCGAAACAGGGATTTTCGCGCTCCACGGCCAGGAAGACGTCGCGTTTGATTTGCCTGTCGAGTGGGACGATTCAATGTTCGTTCCGTTTGATTGGGGCTACTTTGCATTCGTTTATGACAAAACCAAACTCACGGATGTTCCCAAGAATTTTAAGGAACTCGCAGACAGTGATCTGAAGATCGTGATTCAGGACCCGCGTAGCTCGACTCCAGGGCTTGGGCTGTTGATGTGGGTGAAAGCAGCGTATGACGACGGCGCATCCGAAATGTGGCGCGGACTGTCGGACAATATCCTGACGGTGACAAAAGGTTGGTCAGAGGCATACGGCCTGTTCCTTGATGGCGAAGCAGACATGGTGCTGTCTTACACCACAAGTCCCGCATATCATTTGATTGCCGAAGAAGATGATACTAAAGCAGCGGCGCAGTTCGACGAAGGGCATTATTTGCAGGTCGAAGTTGTAGCAAAAGTCGCGCATACCGAACAGCAGGGATTGGCGGATCAGTTCCTTGCGTTTGTCGTGAGCGAAACTTTCCAAGAGATCATCCCAACTACGAACTGGATGTATCCCGCGGTAACACCCGCAGCAGGGCTGCCGGATGGGTTCGAGACGCTTACAGTGCCTGAAAACGCGCTCTTGTACCCTTCGGGGGATGCGCAGCAAGTACGGGATGGCGCGCTTGAGGAATGGCGCGCCGCACTGTCGGAATAGCACGCACGTGCGGCATAGGGTTCTGGATGGGGGCGGCTGTTGCTGCCCTTATTCTATTGTTGTGCTTTGGCACAGTCGGAGTCGTAGCATGGCGCGCAGAGTCTGGTACGCGCTTTACAGCGGCTGATTTTGCAGCGCTTCGTTTCACTGTTACTCAAGCTGCCCTGTCAGCCGTGTTCAGTGTGGCGCTTGCAATTCCCGTTGCGCGGGCGTTGGCGCGGCGGTCGTTTCGTGGGCGGCACCTGCTTATCACGCTGTTCGGCGCGCCGTTCGTCCTTCCTGTGATTGTCGCGGTGTTAGGGTTGATCGCGGTTTTTGGACGCACTGGCCTTGTTAGTTCTGGATTAGGCTACCTCGGCGTTGGGCCGATCCATATTTACGGCCTGCATGGGGTGGTGCTTGCGCATGTGTTTTTCAATCTGCCACTCGCTGTGCGTTTGATATTGCAGGGGTGGCTGGCGATTCCGTCGGAACACTTTCGCCTTGCGGGGGCCTTGGGGTGTAATGCTCGCGATCATCGGCGATTGCTCGAAGTACCAATGCTCAAACATGTGGTGCCCGGTGCCTTGGCAATCGTATTTCTCATCTGCACGACCAGCTTTGCAGTGGCGTTGGCGATCGGAGGCGGCCCCAAGGCCACAACGATTGAGCTGGCGATCTACCAAGCGTTCCGTTTTGATTTCGACCTAAGCAAGGCCGCGCTTCTGGCGTTGATCCAAGTGGTGCTGTCGGGATGCGCGGCACTCTTGGCGTGGCGATTTTCGCGAGGCGCAATCGCCGGTGAGGGTCTAGACCGCGTTGTCGTTCGCTATGATGAGGATGCTTCGGTGATTGCAGACGCGGCATGGATATCTCTTGCGGCTGCATTCCTTGGATTGCCGCTATTGATGATAATTGCCAAAGGTGCGCCGCGATTGTTCTTCTTGCCCACATCAATTTGGGAGGCCGCCGGTCGCTCGCTGGTTGTCGCAACAATTTCCATGGCGCTTGCAGTGAGTTTTGGGCTTGCCTTGGCGTTCTGGATTTCTGCGCTGCGCGGACGTGCGCGCGGGTTGGGAGAGGCGGTCGGGTACCTCACGGTTGCAATTTCACCGCTTGTTATGGGCGCAGGGATATTCATCGCAGTCTATCGGTTTGCCAACCCGCAGGATTGGGCGCTGGCGACGACGGCACTTGTGAATGCGGTTGTGGCGTTGCCATTTGCGATGCGTGTCTTGCTGCCGGCGGTTGACGCCTGTGCGGCGCAGTTCGGTCCCCTTGCCGAGAGTTTGAGGATGCGCGGGTTCGCTCGGTTCAGGTACGTCGAGTGGCCGAGATTGCAAAGACCGATAGGATTTGTCGCTGGGCTTTCGGCGGCTCTTTCCATGGGGGATTTAGGTGTCATTGCGCTCTTTGCCGATCCCAATCGCGCGACGCTACCGCTTGCGCTTTATGATTTAATGGGGGCGTATCGGATGGGGGATGCGGCGGGGGCGGCGCTCTTGCTGTTCCTTCTTTCGATTGGCGTTTTCTATCTGTTTGACCGAGGAGGGCGTGCGGATGCTCCGATTTGATAATGTACTTCTTGAGCAGGGGGCATTTCGGCTGCGTGCTGATTTTTCGATATCAGAGGGTGATCACGTCGCGCTAATCGGGCCCTCGGGTGCGGGTAAGTCGACGCTACTCGCTGCTGTCGCGGGCTTCCTTGAGCCGACTGAAGGGAGCATATCTTGGCAAGGCGTAGACCTTGGCCCGCTCGGGCCCGGTGATCGGCCGATGAACATTCTATTTCAGGACAACAACCTTTTTCCGCACCTGACCGTTTCTCAGAATGTTGGCCTAGGGTTGCGGCCTGATTTGAAGTTGTCCAAGGCGGAAATACAGAAAGTTAATGCGGCCCTCGCGCAAGTTGGCCTTGATGGCAAGACAGAACGTAAGCCAGCGTCGCTTTCTGGTGGCCAAATGGCGAGGGTAGCGATTGCGCGCGCGGTGCTTCGTTCGCGACCCTTGATGTTGCTGGATGAGCCATTTTCGGCGCTTGGCCCCGCGCTCAAGCGCGAGATGCTGGAGCTGGTGAGCCGCGTGGCGAAGGACACGGGCAGCACACTGCTGATGATTACCCATGAACCAGAGGATGCCCGTCGGATTGCGAGTAAGACGATCGTGATAGCAGGGGGAAAGGCATCCGCGCCGGTGGATACCGAGGAAGCCCTAAGCAACCCACCCAAGGCTTTGGCTGCATACTTAGGGCAATAAAAAACGCGCCCCGAAGAGCGCGTTTTAAGGAATTTAGTCTAGGCTAGTGCTTTTTCTTATGCGGCGCCCAAATCTTCTTGTTGGTCAGGTACAGAAGCACCGACAGAAGCGCTAGCAACAGAACGCCGATAAATCCGGCCTGCTTGCGATCCATCATTTTCGGCTCTGCTGTCCACATCAGGAACGCAGCTACATCTTCTGCTTCGTGGTGAAGTTCGTTGCTGTGACCATCGTCAAAATCAACATCTTCACCTGCGAGCGGAGGTGCCATGGCAATCCATCCACCAGGGAATGCGGTGTTTTCGTAGAATACAGTGCCTGCTTCTTCTTTCTCTTCGCCAGTGTAGCTGGTGAGAAGGGCCGCGATATACTCTGGTCCGCCGATCCCTTTGAAGAGCTGGTTAAGACCTGTGCCGTATGGACCGTGGAACGCCGCGCGTTTTTTGGCCATCAGCGAAAGATCAGGTGCTGTTTCCATGCCCGACGCAGGGAAGTGATCCGAAGGTTTCGCCGCACGGAAATCATCCAGTTCGGCGTCGAATACTTCAAACTGCGAAGAGTAGGCGCGAACTTGGTCCTCGGGAAGGTGAGGGCCGCCTTCGTCAGCTAGCGTGCGCAGCGGAACGTATTGCAAACCATGACAGGCCGAACAGATTTCAGTGTAGACCTTGAGGCCACGCTGAAGTTGGTTCTGGTCGTATTTGCCAAAAGGTCCTTCAAACGAGAAGTCCGTGTCGTGGATATGCGCCGCGTCGCCCGCTGCAAAGGCCGAGCCTGCTGTCAGTGTGACAGCAGTCAGGACGGAAAGGGTGAGTTTCTTGATCATTGTTCTCTGATCCTTTCTCACTTCGCCGCGGATGCGTCTTTAGCATCCTTGGGGTAGTGGGCGTTGAAATCTTCTTCGATGGTTTCAGGCTGGGCCGTTGGCTTCTCGATCACGCCCAAGAGAGGCAGGATGATGAAGAAGTATGCGAACCAGTAGGTGGCACCGATCAAGGAGATTGTCGAATACGGAGGCTCTGCTGGCATCGCGCCAACCCACATAAGGACCATGAAGTCCACTGCAAGCAGGGCAAACCACCACTTGAACATCGGGCGATATTTACCGGAGCGAACGCTGGAAGTGTCGAGCCAAGGAGCAAGCGCCATTGCGAAGATCGCGCCGAACATTGCAACCACACCAAAGAACTTCGCGTCAACGATGCCGCCAGTGATGAAGGAAGCGAACTGAACCGCCCAAACATCCGCAGTAAAGGCACGCAGGATCGCGTAGAACGGCAGGTAGTACCACTCAGGCACGATGTGCGCAGGTGTGGCAAGTGCGTTCGCTTCGATATAGTTGTCAGGGTGGCCAAGATAGTTGGGCATGAAGCCAACCACCGCAAAGAACACCACAAGCACAACCGCAAGAGCAAAGAAGTCTTTGATCACGAAGTAGGGCCAGAACGGAAGCGTATCTGCTTCGGCTTCTTTCTTGGAACCGCGACGAACTTCTACACCTGTCGGGTTGTTGTTACCCGTTGTGTGGAAAGCCCAGATGTGAACGATCACAAGACCGGCAATCACGAACGGCAGCAAGAAGTGCAACGAGAAGAAGCGGTTTAGCGTAGCGTTATCAACCGCAGGTCCGCCGAGGAGCCATGTCTGAAGGCCTTCGCCAATGAATGGAATCGCGCCGAATAGGCCGGTAATAACTGTCGCACCCCAGAAGGACATCTGCCCCCAAGGAAGAACATAGCCAAGGAAACCAGTTGCCATCATCAAGAGATAGATGAGCATACCGATGATCCATGTGATCTCGCGAGGGGATTTGTATGAACCGTAGTAGAGGCCGCGGAAGATGTGCAAATACACAGCAATAAAGAACAACGAAGCGCCGTTTGCGTGTAGATAACGGATCATATGACCGCCATTTACGTTACGCATGATGTGCTCAACCGATGCAAACGCGAGGTCAACATGCGGCGTATAGTGCATCGCGAGGATAACACCCGTTACGATTTGTAGAACAAGACAGAATGCAAGGACGATGCCCCAGATCCACATCCAGTTAAGGTTCTTCGGTGTCGGGATCATGATCGTGTCATAGACAAGACCAACAACGGGCAGACGCTCGTGAACCCATTTACCCAAGCCCGACTTGGGCTCGTAATGATCGTGCGGAATTCCTGACATTACGTTCTCCCTATCCGAGTACAATTGTTGTTTCGTCATCAAAGGCGGCTACTGGAACTGGAAGGTTCTCAGGGGCGGGACCTTTGCGGATACGGCCAGCCGTATCATAGTGGCTACCGTGGCATGGGCAGAACCAGCCATCAAAGTCGCCAGCACCGTCGCCGAGCGGTACACAACCAAGGTGCGTACATACGCCCATCATCACCAGCCATTCGCCAGCTTCATCGAGGGTACGGTTTTCATCTGTTGCTTCACCAGGCGTGTTCGCGTTGCGCGCATCCGTGTCGGGCAAATCTGAAAGAGGCACTGCGCGCCCTTCTTCGATTTCCTGTTCGGTGCGGCGGCGAATGAACACGGGCTTGCCGCGCCATTTAACTGTAAGCTGTGTGCCCGTTTCAACTTCTGAAACGTCAACACGAATTGACGCAAGGGCTTGGACATCAGCGCTGGGGTTCATTTGATTGACCAGCGGCCAGACGGCGGCACCAGCTGCTACTGTTGCCGTACCAGCTGTCGCATAGTACAGGAAATCCCGGCGTGTGCCTTCGTGATCTTCTGCGTGGGACACGAGTATCTCTCCATTCTTTAGCCATATGGCCAGAAACGATCGTCACCCGCACGCGCGCACGGGAGGCTTAACGCGGTGTTTAGCGCCCCTATCCGCCCACGTCTAGCGGTCAATCTGGCGCAGATCGCGAGATAAAGGGGGAATGTGGGGTTTTCGCCGCGAAAATTATACTTATTTAGGGGGAATCGTTGATTTCATTGCGTCACGTTCTCCGAATCCCGCGTACCAATCGTCCAATTGCGGTGCAGATTGACGCCAGTTTCGCTCTCCATGTCGGAAATCAACATATGCTAGCGCGCATGCAAGGGCGATTTGCCCCATCGAAAGTGCTCCTGCCAAATGGGCCATCCAGCGGTCCTCGACTGCGATGGTGGCATTCTCGATTTTGTGCCATTGGGCGTCGATGTAATCATTAAACTGTTTATCGACCGGACGTAGACGCGTTTCATATGTCATGAGGAGTGCTGCATCCAAAATCCCGTCTGCCGTTGCCTCAAGCGTTAAGTTTTCCCAGCGTGATTCTCCCTCGCCATAAAGGCCGCTTTCAGCGCGATCATCCAGATACTGGCAAATAACGCGGCTATCATAGAGCGCGGGCCCATCGGGGCGAATGAGTGCGGGAACCTTACTCAGCGGGTTATGGGTGGCCAATCCTTTGGCAAGTGCGAGAGGAGTGCCCGATGCCGTGGTCAGGGTGACGTCATCAATCTGGTTTGTTTCGTGCAGCAAAACCATGACTTTGCGCACATAAGGAGATGTAGGGCTAAAAAACAGTTCCATGATATTTCCTCTATGGCTCGGTCGTTACGTCATTCATCAGTGCCGCAAGCTTCGCAGTTTCATGTCCAAGCGTGTTGCGCGTAACTTGGGCTGCTGCGGAACTGCGTGGCTCGGTTGGCTTATTCTGGCCTAGTTTCCATGTGCCGTCGACGGTTTCGATTGTCATGCGGCAGGGAACAATCATTCGCATCATCCGCTCTAGCGGCTCTTGGTCCATTTTGTCAGCGGTCCACGGCACTTTGGGAAGGAGCTTTGTCTCGTTGGCCAAAGATAGTGCATCCAGATGCGGGCGCAGGGCCTCGGACGCTAGTTGCTCAAGCCGTCCGCGAATGTGGACCGCGATATAATTCCAAGTCGGAACCTGATTATTGATTTCGTACCAATCGGGGGAAATATAGCTGTCTGGCCCCTGAATTGAAATGACCGCATCAAGCGGTGTCGCCAAGGCCCGCGCGATCGGGTTGGACCGCACCAGATGCATTTCCAGCGTCATTTCGTCCTGTGATACCACAAAGGGCACATGCGAAAGCAATGGGCCATCTGCGCCATTCACGGCCAAGGTCCCAAAACCACGTTCGCGGGCAAAGGCGATGTTTTGTTCGCGTGTCGCGGTGCGAAAAGAAGGGTTTGGATGCATGCTGGGCCTCTTGTGATTTAGGGAAATGCAACCCCGTCTGTCCCTGATTTCCAGACGGGATGTTTCACCATGATATGCGCAAAACGCGACGAGTCGAGGAATGCTTCGAGCCAGCGCAAGAGATGCGGCCATGACTCGCCGTCAAACCAAGCGCGGTCCACATTCGCGAACTGACGCACAAATGTAATGGTTCCCATATCCGCCAGCGTGGCCTGCTCGCCAAGTAAATAGGGAGTGTCGGCCAGACGGTCATTGAGCTTGCGCAGGAAAACCGACGCCTTTTCACGCTCGGTTTCGCGATCCGCGCCTTCGTAGCGGGTCGAATATTTGTATCGGTCTAGTGCGGTTTTGAATTGGCCGTCACACTCGTTGATCAGGTCAAGTGCGTCTGACTTACCCGCTAGCCAATCTTCGGGATCGTTTTGCTCCAGCGCCCACAACATGATGTCGAGTGATTCATCAACAACGCCGTTGGGCGTTATCATTACGGGAACCGTCCCCTTGGGAGAGGCATCAAGCATTTCCTGTGGTTTGTCACGCAAGAGAATCTCGCGCAACTCACAAGGTATATTTGCCGAAGCAAGTGCAAGGCGTGCTCGCATCGCATAGGGGCAGCGACGAAACGAATAAAGGATATTTGTCATGGGCGCATACTGGCAAAAATCAATCGTGAGGGCCACGCGAAAAACGGGCGATTATGCCACCAACTGATTGCCCGATACCCCGAGAATACGTGCCTTCACGATTTGGCCCTCGGGTTGAGGGGCGTCAAAGCTTACTTCGGTGAATTGCTCTGTGCGGCCCATGTGTGGGTTCTCAAGCAAAACTTCATGCGTACGTCCGACCTGCGCGGCAAGATGCGCGGCAACTTGTTTATCTCCTGCCGCGCGCAGCCGGGCAGCGCGGGATTTGATTGCTTTGCCGTCAACTGCGGGCATACGCGCAGCGGGCGTGCCCTCTCTTGCGGAGTATGGGAAGACATGGAGCCAAGTCAGATTGCATTCCTCAACCAACTTCAGAGAATTTTCAAACATGGCTTCGGTTTCAGTCGGGAAGCCAGCGATGATGTCGGCGCCAAACGTCATGTCAGGGCGAAGTCGCGTGGCCTCGTTACAAAACGCGATGGCGTCATCCCGAAGGTGGCGGCGCTTCATCCGTTTGAGAATCATATTGTCCCCAGCCTGAAGCGACAGATGTAGATGCGGCATCAAGCGCGGTTCGGTCGCGATGGCCTGCATCAGGTTCTCGTCCACTTCGATCGAATCAATCGAGCTAATCCGAAGGCGCGGCAAATCGGGAACCAGCTTCAAAATCCGCATCACCAAATCGCCAAGCTTGGGCGTAGCAGGAAGATCCGCGCCCCAACTGGTGAGGTCAACGCCCGTCAGGACAACTTCGTTATAGCCCTTCTGCACAAGGCGCTTGATCTGATCGACAACCACACCCGCCGGAACGGAACGCGAATTGCCGCGACCATAGGGAATGATGCAGAACGTACAGCGGTGATCGCAGCCATTCTGAACCTGTACATACGCACGGCTACGAGTGCCAAAACCGTCGATCAAATGGCCTGCGGTTTCGGTGACGGCCATAATGTCGTCCACCTGAACGGCCTCGGTCTTGCCGATAAAGTCCGGCCCCATGTCCTGCCATGTTTTGGGCTGCATTTTTTCGGTGTTGCCGATGACGATATCCACCTCGGACATGCTCGAGAAGGTCTCTGGCTCTGTTTGCGCGGCGCAACCTGTCACAATCAGTTTCGCATCTGGGTTCTCGCGGCGCAGTTTGCGGATTTCCTGACGCGCTTTGCGCACTGCCTCGGCGGTCACGGCACAGGTGTTCACCACCACTGCGTTTTGAACACCCGCAGCTTCCGAAAGCTCCTTCATCGCTTCGGTTTCATAGGCATTCAGCCGACAACCAAGTGTCGTGAACTTTGGAGGAATGAAATTCGGGCGGCTCATCGGACAGTTTCCAGAAAAGCGCGACTTAGCGTGGCGTCAAAAGCGTGCATTGTTTCACCTGTCATCCAGACGCCGTCTTCGCGCCAATCTATCTGAAGCTCGCCACCATCAAGTACTACATCCACACGCCGTCCCGTAATGCCACGGCGCGCGGCCGCTACCGCACTCGCACAACTGCTAGAGCCCGACGCCATGGTGACGCCCACACCACGCTCCCAAACGCGCATCCGAATACGATCTGTCGACAGGAGGGAAATGAATTGAACGTTGGTCCGTTCCGGGAAAAGCGGGTGATGCTCGAATTTCGGACCAAGTGTCTCAAGATCGACGGCCTCGGCATCTTCTACAATAAAGGTGCAGTGCGGATTGCCCATGCCTGTGGCTACGGGTGTTCCTTCGATCGGAAGGCGAAGCATATCCACCTCATGGGCAAGCGGTACGTTCTGCCACTCCAGAATCGGTGGCCCCATGTTGATACGTGTACGTCCATTCCCTGCGTCCTGACCAATCAGGATGCCGCGCTCGGTGCGCAATGTGACCTCGGACGCGCCGGATTCGCTCATCAAATGCCGTGCAATACAACGAGTCGCATTTCCACACGCCCCAGCCGTAGAGCCGTCCGCATTGTAAAATACCAACTCAACCGTAGAATCGTCGCTACTTAGAATCTCTGCAAGCTGATCAAAGCCCACCCCAAGGTGCCGATTCCCCACCGCACGCGCCAATTCGGGCGTCACAACAGGTGCGCGCCCTCGAGAATCGATAACCACGAAATCATTTCCCAACCCGTGCATTTTCATGAAAGGGAGAGAATCCATTGGAAAAGCCTTTGTCATATGGGCGATATAGCTCTCAGGAAAAAGATTTACCAGCAATCCGCGAGAAAAGTGTAAAAAGATGCTTGACCCCACCGTGAGACAAACTTAGAGAAGCGCCACAAAGTGTGGGCCGTTAGCTCAGTTGGTAGAGCAACTGACTTTTAATCAGTAGGTCGATGGTTCGAATCCATCACGGCTCACCACTTTTTTCATTCCATCAATGATCAGAAGTGTGTGCAGTCGCCCGTTAGCGGTGTGTATAGCGCGTCTTGCTTGCTGCTTTTTCGGATAAGTGATGGAAAGTATGCGGTTTTCTTTGGTCGGCGGCGCTGTTTGATTGGCTTCCCCGCGAGTAAGTAGCGCACAGGGATGCCAACTAAATCTGCTTTCTGAGCGAGTTTTCTAGAAATCGATGCCAATGCGGCGTGTTACACCAATTTCGATTTTCAGGTTTTCGTCTGAGCCACCATAGACGATTGGAGAATCTGCGGCGTCGCCAACGAATTTGCTCCAAGCAACAATCGCTTCAAAGCCCCAAAGCTCATCGAGTTGATAGCGTGCCGTGAGTTCCAAGCCGACTTCGGCAAGGCCAGCGCCCGCATCGTACTCAGAGTAGTTGCTTGCGGCAGCTTCGTCTGGAGTGATTCCGAAATATGTGTCCATGTATTTGTCGCTACCAACCAGAATTCGTGGACCGAAGGTTAGGGTCCAGTCTTTGGCCGGCGTTGTGATTAGGTCAGCGCCAAGTTCCGCGACAAAGGATTCGTGCCCGAAAAAGCCATAGCGAACATCGGCAAACGCGCGGTACGTTTCCTGTTCATAGCCAATACCCAAGCCAAATTCGAAGGTGCGATCAATGGTATCTAGTCCGGTCAGTTCGGAGTAGTCCTCTGAGCTGCGCTCGCCAATGTACCGTATGGATCCGCGCAAGCCCCAACCGCGTCTGAAGCCAACGGATTGACCCGAGCCATACTCAAACCCACCTGGGAAGCGCACATAGTCGAACCGAAAGCCGATATCGGGTCCGACTTCCAAATCGTCCGAACCGAAATAGGGTGACTGTACCTGCGCGCCATACCGAATTTGCATCACGATGTCGGGTTGCGGGGCGTCGAGAAAGCCGTTCTCATCAAAAATGCCCGGCTGGGTGTTTTGCGCCGATGCAGGAAAGGCCGCGCCGAGGAGGCATAGGTAGGATAATATGCTTGGTTTGAAGAACTTTGAAGGCATTGGCTTTCCTTGTGAGTGCAATCTGGAAAATGTAATTTTCTTTAACGTAGCACATGATTTTGATTTCAAACCAAAGAAATATACGCTCATCCATGACATTGCTGCTGGGATTGTGTGCGAAATGTCGTTGTGATCGCGGTGGTACCCTAGCGGACTTGAATAAAACGAACCTGCGACGAAGGGTCGATGCGGGCCGCCGTCAAAACACCCGTGATATAAGCACCAGTGTCGATGGATATTCGGCCATCTTGAGCTTGGGGGACGTCAACAACGGTATGCCCGTGAGCGATCCAAATTCCATCCGTGCGCGCACGCTTTCTAAATTCCGGATGCCCCCAAAGGAGAGTCGCAGGGGCCTGTTCGGTGATCGGCAGTCTCGGGTCCGCTGCTGCATGGACGCACGCGAGATTACCAGTGGAATACGTGAGGGGCAGGGCGCGCAGCCATTGCTCGGCTTTGGGGGTGATCGCGACGCGAAGGTCTCGGCAGATGGTTTGAGCCTCTAGAGCGGTTGGGGTGTTCGCGGTGGGATGAATGCCGAAGCTCGCAAGCGTTTCCATTCCACCAAACTTGAGCCACCGATGCGCGTTCTCGATAGGGTTGTCGAGGAAATCGAGCATCATGCGTTCGTGATTTCCCATCAGGCAAAGTGCCGTGTGTGCACGGCAGAGGTCGTGCAGGAGTTCCAGCACTTCGGCGGATTGGCTGCCGCGATCAATATAGTCGCCAAGAAAAACGAGCTTGGCCCTTGGTTCTTCTTCGATCCTTTTCAACAGTTTTACCAGTAAATCAAAGCGCCCATGAATATCTCCGACGAGGACGCAAGGCTCATCCACTTTAATCGGAGCGGTGAATTCAACTTGTTTCCTGAGACGATCAAAGAGTTTGCGCATACGCCTGATTACTATGAATTACAGAGGAAGTTCACGACCGCGCGTACACATCTTCGTATCGCACGATGTCATCTTCGCCCAAGTAGGCGCCAGTTTGGACCTCGATAAGGACCATTGGAACCTTCCCCGGATTTTCCATCCTGTGAACGGCGCCAAGGGGGATGTAGACCGACTCGTTCTCGCTTACGAGTTTGACCTCTTCGTCAATTGTAACCTTCGCGGTGCCCGTGACCACGATCCAATGTTCGGCGCGGTGGTGGTGGCTCTGAAGGGACAGCGCGGCGCCCGGATGGACCACGATGCGCTTCACTTGAAAACGCTCACCGATCACGAGGCTCTCGAACCAACCCCATGGGCGGTGATCTTTGGGGAAAGCGGTGGCTTGGTGTGCTTTCTTCTGCTTAAGGGCGCTCACCGCCAATTTCACATCCTGTGCGCGACTTGCATCTGCCACCAATACGGCATCGGGCATGGCGACGGTGATGATATTCTTGAGGCCAATTCCGACAACCTCCAGCGTTTCATCCTCAGAGCGAAGCAACGTGTTCTCACAGTCTAACGAGGTTGCATGGCCCGTCGTGGCGACGCCGTTTTCATCGCGGGCAGTTTCGCGCCATACAGCGTCCCATCCTCCGAGATCTGACCATCCTTCGGAATAAGGTACCACGGTCAGATTCTCAGCACGCTCCATAATGGCGTAGTCAATCGAGATGTCTTCAAGCTGGTTCCAGCTGACCGGATCTAGGCGCAGGAACCCGAGATCGGGCTTGCCCTGTTCGACAGCAGCTTCGACAGGTGAAACAAGATTGGGTGCGTGCGATTTGAAGGCTTCGATAATCGTTTTGACCGAGAATAGAAAAATTCCTGCGTTCCACAGGAAATTGCCTGCTTTCACCATCTCGTTCGCGCGCTCTGCGTCTGGCTTTTCTACAAACCGCGATAGGCGCATCGGGCGGGCACTGCAATCACCGGGGCATTCGGCCAGTTCAAGATATCCATATCCCGTTTCCCCATGCGTCGGCTTGATGCCAAAGGTCACGAGCTGACCATTTCGGGCAGCTTCGGTTCCAGCCTGAACCGCTTGCCGAAATGCCTCCGCATTGGGAACAACGTGATCGGACGGGGCGACGAGCATCAATCCGTCAGGGTCCGTTTTTGCAAGCCAGATTGCAGCGGCAAGGACGGCTGGCGCAGTATTGCGTCCGTCAGGTTCAATGAGGATCGCGCTCGGGTCCATCCCGATTTCGGCAAGTTGCTCGGTGACGATGAAGCGAAAATCCGAATTCGTCAGGATAAGCGGTGGCTTGTAGTCCGCACCAGAGAGCCGCTCGGCGGAGGCCTGAAATAAAGTTGTTTCACCTATAAGCGGAACGAATTGCTTGGGGTAGCTCTTGCGCGAAAGTGGCCACAACCGAGTTCCAGAGCCGCCGCACAGAAGAACAGGAGTGATCATAAGCTTCGCCTTTATTATCTCGCTAATACAAAACCATTATCCATCGACGGCGCGAAAATACTAAAAAACAAGACACCGCATACATTAACCTAATCGTGCCAATGGCTTTGCGTCCACAAATCATTGCGAACACGCGTATTGATTGTGGCGTACGAATGGTTAACGCGTCGTTAATTTTAGGGCGTCGAAGTGGGAATATATCTGTTTGCAGGCAGATAAAATTTGCGATCAACTTGTGCAGTGTCGGTCGCTAGAATCAAGAATGGCCCGCGAGGGGCCATTACGTGCGCTGGTGGTTGAGCGCTTAAATTTGGAAGGGCGGTCGTGGCAGCTTGCACCTGCCTCCGATGGTCCGCACTTCCCAATTGCTCGTTCAGACCTTTTTATCTCCAATTAAGTCTAAATTGTGTCGAAGCCTTGGCGGCGACGGCTGGAGCTAAATAAGACCTGAGTGTGTCCATGTTGTGACCGAGTGCGCGGCGTAAACGCGTGAACTTCACAGCCGTTTGTTTGTCTGCTGAGAGCGTTAAGGCGACCATTGCGGGCTTTTTCAACGAAGTTTGTCATATTTTCTATCCTTTAGTTGTTTGATTTGAACACTAAGAACACAGCCACAATTAACTACTATAGGTTGAATGTCCGACATAGAAATGTCCGAATGTGGGCGCACATGCGTCTGAAATGTGGCAATTGTGCGTTGTTAATTTGGCAACCTGAGGTTGTGTCGACGCATACGCCGAGCAATTTGCATAGAATCCCCTTATTTTTCTGGTGAATCCGAAGTTTCTTAAGTTTAACAGTAGCTTGAGACGAAATCGCGCCGCAGCAAATAAAATTAAGTCGAGTCCGTGTCCGAACCGTGAAACGGGCCGTGATTCTAGAGAAAATAGAGTTGGTGATTCGTATCGCGTTAAAGTTTGTCGGCAAATTCTTCCATGACTTGGTCATAGAGCGCGCGCTTGAATGGCACGATCGACGCGAGCAATTCCTCAACATTCATCCAACGCCATTCGCTGAATTCGGGGTGCTCGGTCTGGATGTTGATGTCTGCGTCGGAGCCATTAAAGCGCATTAGGAACCAGCGCTGTTTCTGACCTCGATAACGGCCCTTCCAAAGACGCTTGGAGATTTCAAGCGGCAAATCGTAGGCCAACCAATCCTGTGATTCTGCTTCAATTGACACAAGCTCGGCGGGCACACCCGTTTCTTCCCACAGCTCGCGCAGGACGGCCTCTTGCGGTGTTTCGCCGTCGTCTACGCCACCCTGCGGCATCTGCCATGCTGGCTGCTCGTTCTTGGCAAAATCATTGCGCTGTCCGGCAAAAATCAACCCGTCCTTGTTGACGAGCATCACGCCAACACATGGGCGATAAGGGCGCGTATCGGAAGCAGCTTCTGTCATGGTGTACTTTCACAAAAAAATGGGGGCAGCCAAACAGCATGCCCCCATCGTTAATATTTACTTGTCGCCGTTTAGTGCGGCCATGCCGTGCAGAATATCAATCGCATACGAGAGTTGATAATCCTCATCGCGTAGTTTTGCGGCCTCTTCGGCTTGCTTTTGCTCTTCTTCAAGAACTCGACGTTCGTCTTCTGTCATCGAGTCATTGTCGAGGCTGCCGCGCAGGTCGGCTTCGGAGCGGCTGCGCGCTGCGCTGCTTTCTTCCTCTTCGTCAACTGTTGGGTCGCGGCGTGGTTGTTCAACCACGATATCCGGAGAAACACCGAGCGCCTGAATAGAACGGCCAGATGGCGTGTAGTAGCGAGCAGTCGTCAAGCGCATCGCGCCATCGCCCTTAAGCGGCATGATCGTTTGAACGGAACCTTTGCCGAAGCTCTTGGTTCCCACAACGACTGCACGACGATGATCCTGAAGCGCACCCGCGACAATTTCAGACGCCGAAGCAGAGCCACCGTTGATAAGGACCACAACTGGTTTTCCGCCTGTCAGGTCACCAGCAGTCGCATTAAAGCGCTCGCCGTCCTCTGGGTTGCGCCCGCGAGTTGAAACGATTTCACCGGCTTCAAGGAATGCATCTGAAACACGGATCGCTTGGGTCAGAAGCCCGCCTGGATTGTTCCGAAGATCAACAACAAAACCATCTACCGCGTCCATACCGCCGGCTTCTTCGACTTGCTCCTCGATCCCCTCTTTCAGGTTCGGGAAGGTTTGATCGTTAAAAGTCGTGATCCGTAGAACAACCGTTTTACCCTCTGTGCGGGCACGAACAGCCGTCAGTTTAATAACGTCACGAATGATCGATACATCGAATGGCTCTGGCTCGCCTTCGCGCACGATTGTGATGATGATCTCGCTGCCAACTTCGCCACGCATTGTTTCGACTGCTTCGTCGAGTGTGAGGCCAAGAACGCTAACGCCATCGACGTGCGTAATAAAATCACCAGCTTCGACGCCCGCTTCGAATGCCGGTGTGTCGTCGATTGGCGAGACAACTTTGACGAAGCCCTCTTCTTGGGTCACTTCGATGCCTAGTCCGCCGAACTCTCCGCGTGTTTGCTCGCGCATATCGTCAAAATCGGCTGGCGGTAGGTAGCTTGAGTGTGGGTCGAGCGACGTCAGCATTCCGTTGATTGCTGCTTCGATCAGTTCTGCTTCGTCTGCTTCTTCGACGTATTGTGCGCGGATGCGTTCGAATGCTGCGCCGAAAATATCGAGTTGTTCATAAACCGAAGATTTGGATTTGCTTTCTTGTGCCAAAAGGGGTGCGGCAAACTGGGTCGTCACTAGTGCGGCCAATAGCGCGCCGCTGGCCGCTGCTATAAAGAATCTCTTCATTTTGTCCTATTCCTTTGTCACTGCAAACCAAGGGGCAGGGTCCACGGGGGATGTGCCCTGTCTTAGCTCTATATAAAGCGTTTCCGAACGTGAAGTGCTACTACCATTCTGGCCTTTCTGCAAAAACTCTTGCGCTTCGGGCGCGCGTCCTCCCATTAGGCCGACAGGATCTCCTGCCAAAAGCACTTCACCGGCTTCGCCGTAAACTTCACTTAAACCCGCTATTACCAGAAGATATCCCGCTTGTGGTTCAAGGATAATCACATTCCCGTAGTCCAGTAGCGGCCCGCGGTAGCGAATTGTTGCCGCTGCAGGTGTGGTTACCACCGAAAGCGGGCTGGCGGCGATGAGCAAACCGGGGCGGCGAATCCCAGAGGCATCCGCTTCGTTGAACTTGCGCAAGATGCGGCCGAGAACAGGTAGGTCGAGCGTTCCCTTTGTCGCTTCGAAGTCTTTGATCGAAACGGGGGACGCTTCATTTTCCTGAACCAACCCAGTCGCGAAGGCCTCCAGCGTCTCACTTCCCTTAAGAAGCGATTGCAGTCGGTCGGGGTCCTCAACGAAGCGTCGGGGAAGGTCGGTTCGGTCCGAGATTGCCAGCGAAAGCTCGGTTCGTGCGTCTTGGGCGCCAAACAATCCCTGTTGTAGGGAAAGAACCGCGTTTTCTTGCAATGAGCGCAGGAGCGCGACTTCCTCTAGCTGCTTGCGCAATTCTTCTGCGCGTGCCTGTAAGCTGGGTGTAACTTCCGAGAGGATCATGCCAGAACGCGCTGTTCCCAGCGGCCCCGCCGGATGCAACAAGAGCAGGGGCGAGGGCGAAGACTCCATCGACTGCAGCACACCAAGGAGTTGCGCCACCTCCTCGCGGCGGGCGTCAAACTCCAGCGCAATTGCCTGTTCACGAATGGTAGCGCGGCGCAGACCTTCGCGCATCGCTTCTAGGCCCTCTTCGAATGCTTTGACGGCTCCTGTCAGGGCCGCGACGCGATCACTCGCGCCTTTTGCCTCGTCCAGAGCGATTGTTGCCGAGCTGATTTGTTGCGCTGCGCGGCGCGCGGCGTGTGCTGGGTCCACTTCGGCATGAAGTGGCGCACTGAGGCCAAGCGCAATCGCGAACCCTATGGCGAGTCGTGCTATCATTTTTGGATGAGTGTCTCGCCAGTCATTTCGGGCGGGCATTCCAGCCCCATGAGATCAAGAACCGTCGGCGCCAAATCAGAGAGGCGACCCACGCGGAGCTTGGCCCCATTTGGTCCACCATAAAGCACCACCGGAACCGGATTCGTTGTGTGCGCGGTGTGTGGCCCGTTTGTCTCGGGGTCAAACATCGTTTCGCAATTGCCGTGATCCGCCGTTACGATCATCGCGCCGCCTGCCGCCTCTAGCGCCTGAAGCACTCGCCCAAGCCCCGCATCGACGGCTTCGCATGCTTTGATGGCGGCGTCCAAGTCACCAGTATGCCCAACCATGTCGGGGTTGGCGTAATTCGTGACGATCAGGTCATATCGAGCCTCAATCGCCTCAATGAATTTGTCCGTAACCTCAACCGAGGACATCTCTGGTTGCAAATCGTATGTTGCGACTTTGGGCGAGAGCGGCATGTAACGATCTTCGCCCTTCTCGGGCTCTTCTTTGCCGCCATTCAGGAAGAACGTGACGTGCGGGTATTTTTCCGTTTCGGCCAAGCGGAACTGGCGCAGCCCGTGCTTAGATACCCATTCACCCAAGGTGTTCACGAGGTTCTGTTTCGGGAAACACACCGTTAGATAGGTGTCGTGTTGGGTTGAATAGCTGACCATCCCAAGAAATGCAGAGAGCTTGGGGCGCACACCGGTTTCAAATGCGTCAAACGCAGGCTGACCAATCGCGGCTAGGATTTCGCGCGCGCGATCTGCACGGAAATTCAAACAGAATATGCCGTCGCCATCTTTGACACCTCCATAGGGTGCGATGACGGTGGGTTTGATGAATTCATCGGTTTCGCCACGTGCCCACGCTGCAGAAACGGCCTCAACTGCGGTGGGTGCGACTTCTCCAGTTGCGTTGATGATGCACTCATACGCTTGAGAAACGCGATCCCAGCGATTGTCCCGATCTAGCGCGAAATAGCGGCCCGTGACGGTTGCGATGCATACTCCATCAGGAATTTTAGCGCTTAGCTCTTTGATGAACGCATCTGCCGAGCTTGGTGCAACGTCGCGTCCGTCTGTGATTGCATGGATCACGCATGGAACACCCGCGTCTGCGATGATCTGCGCTGCGGCAATGATGTGCGTTATATGTCCATGCACGCCGCCATCGGAAGCGACCCCCATAAGATGGGCTGTGCCGCCACTTGCCTTTAGTGCGTCGATGAAATCCAAGAGCGGCCTGTTGGTGCCGAAAGTGCCGCTTTCAATCGCAAGGTCAATTTGCCCGAGGTCCATCGGCACCACACGACCAGCACCGATATTGGTGTGCCCAACTTCAGAGTTGCCCATTTGCCCCGTCGGGAGGCCGACATCTGGACCATAGGTCGTAAGTGTTGCGCTTGGGCAGGTTGCCATCAAGCGATCAAAGTTGGGTGTATTGGCGAGTGCAGGAGCGTTGTTGTCGGTTTCGTCGCGTTGCCCCCAACCATCAAGAATACAGAGGACAATCGGTTTTTTCGCAGCCATTTTCGCGCTCATGGGTCTCTCGCTTTGTGAATTTGAGTCTTTTCTACGCAGCGGCCAGCAGAAGGGCAAGGTTACTCACGATGATACGGACTTCCTGCTAGAATTGTCGCCGCGCGATAGAGCTGCTCCGAGAGCATGACCCGCGCCAGCATATGCGGCCACACCATTGCGCCAAACGACAGTTTGAAGTGTGCTTTGGCGCGCAGGGACTTTGCAATGCCGTCTGCTCCGCCGATAATGAATGCAACATCGCTTTGGCCGTCATCGCGCCAACGGGCAAGAGTGTTGGCAAATTCGGGGCTTGGCATGATCTTGCCGCGCTCATCCAAAATCGCGATATGGGCATTGGCGGGCAGGGCGCGTTCAAGCAATTCAGCCTCGGCATCCGAGCCACGGCCTTTTTTGTCTTCGACCTCATGCACCGATACGGGACCAAGACTCAGCGCGCGACCTGTGCGTTCAAATCGGGTGAGATAGTCGTCGAGAAGGGCGCGTTCAGGGCCTGACCGTAAACGGCCAACTGCACATATATGAACGCGCATCCGTTTCTCTTAAGTTAGGGAGGTTGGATCGCTTGAGCCAGGCACGCCAGATTGCCACATTTTCTCAAGCTGATAGAATTCACGCACTTCGGGGCGGAATACGTGAACGATCACATCGCCAGCATCAACGAGAATCCAGTCGCCTTGGCCTTTGCCCTCGATCTTGGAGAAGCGGCCTAGATCTTTCTTGATCCGATCCGCAAGCTTTTCCGCGATAGCCCCAACTTGGCGCGAGGAACGTCCAGAACAGACAACCATATGGTCCGCCATTTCGGATTTTCCCGCAAGGTCGATAACAACCACGTCTTCTGCCTTGTCGTCTTCAAGGGAGGACAACACCAAGCTCAACAGGTTTTGGCTCGCGGCCATATCGGATGCCGATTTAGTCTTTGCCACTTTAGAGTCGCCCCCGTTGGCAGTGTCAGATGAGTGAGACAGAATTCTGTCCTCCGTTTGCTACACCGGACCCTCCGATGCAAAGTCTCTCAAGGATAACACCGCATGTGTTAAACCTCAATGATAAGGCACGCGGTGATAGGCCTTTGAATAAGGATTCGCAACCGCCAATCGTGACGGGGCTAAATGCGCGAAATTTGGCGAATTATTCGGCGTCATCGGATGTTCCGAGCATTCTGATTTCTCGTTGTGGGAACGGGATGGAAATATCGTGCTCTTTGAAGGCATCCCAAAGCGCAAGGTAAACGTCTCCGCGAACATTGGTAAGACCGGCCGTTGAGTCGGAGATCCAGAATCTGAGCACAAAATCGACCGAGCTATCGCCAAAGTTCACGATATGACAAACAGGCGCATTCGGAGTGCGAAGAACACGCCGCACGCTCTTGGCGGCTTCAATGGCAATTTTGCGAACCACATGCGGATCGTCGGAATACGCCGTCCCAAAGTTGATGTCGAGCCGCACAAACGAGTCCGAATGGGACCAGTTTACAACCTGTCCCGTAATCAGGTCTTCGTTCGGGATTAGGTATTCACGACCATCGCGCGTAACAACGGACACATAGCGCGCTCCGAGTTCGTTGATCCAGCCGAAGGTCTCGCCCAGCGATATGACATCCCCCGGTTTGATCGACTTATCCAGCAGAATGATAACGCCCGACACAAGGTTCGAGACCACCTTTTGCAAGCCAAAACCAAGCCCGACACCAATCGCACCAGACAGGAATGCAAGACCTGTGAGGTCAAACCCAATCGCCTTGAGACCCAGAAAGAAAGATGTTCCGTAAAAAACAATCTGGACGATTTTGACAAACAAAACCCGCATCGAGGGTGATATGTCTTCGTTTCGGTTGATGTGTGTCGCGATCGTTCGCGTGGTGATCCGCACAATAAAGAAGATCACAGCTAGGATGACGCAGGCCTTTACGATGGTCAGGGCCGAGAGCCGTACATCCCCGCCTTCGACAGCGATGCTATCCAGAAAGGCTGACGTTTCGTCTATTTGGCCAATATAGTGGAGCGTCACATATATCCATGCGCCCCACATAACCGCCCGACGCAGGGCGCGGTTGTGGATGAAACGCACCGCGAAGATGATAAACAGCCAAGCCGAAGCAACCGTGGCAACATTCGCAAGGAAGTAACTTCGCGACGGCCAAGTAAGTTCGCGCATGATAAACACGACGATCCATGCGAAGATCACAAAGAGAATAAGCCGTATGCGTCGATGTAGCAGTACCAGTGTTCGGAGCTGCCATTTTGGACGACCGCGCAACGTGCGCATCCAGATGCGAATGCGGCGATGGGTCATGCGATCGCACATAACCGCCAGCCCGAAAAGGGCGATGATGATGATCAGTTGATAGAGACGCCACCCCGGAACAAGGAAGGATGCGCCGAACTCCATGACGGTATCTAGAGAGGCCATAAGCTGGTCTCTTACAGATGGGGGAACGAGCGGCGGGTTTTCCTGATCCATGTTTCCTCTGGGCTGTTAATTGAAACTTTGCACGTTGGGAGCGGGTTAGACAAGTTGTTCGCGCGATGCGGGCGTTCAAAACAGCGTCATGGCGCTCGCTAGTAGTTGCGAGACTCGGCGAAAGGGGATATGGGCAAAGCATGAAGCGTATCTACGATATCGATGACCATGCCTTTCTGCCTTGGCGGTTCTATGGGCAACAGCTCTCTATCAACGCCGACCTATAGGTTTGGCGCGCCACAAGTGCGCGCAATTGCAGCCTTACGCCACATATTTACCTAACGAACGGGAGTGGACCATGTCCGCCAAAACGCTTTACGATAAAATCTGGGATGCACACGTCGCCCATGAGGCCGAAGACGGCACAACCTTGCTTTATATTGACCGCCATCTTGTGCACGAAGTGACAAGCCCGCAAGCCTTTGAGGGTCTGCGCATGGCGAACCGCACTGTACGCGCGCCAGAGAAAACAATCGCTGTTCCAGATCACAACGTCCCAACAACAGAGGATCGTGTGAATGGTATCGACAACGAAGAGAGCCGCATTCAGGTGGATGCGTTGGATAAGAACGCCAAGGATTTCGGGATTCACTACTACCCCGTTTCCGACGTTCGCCAAGGTATCGTTCACATCGTTGGCCCAGAGCAGGGCTGGACGCTTCCGGGCATGACAGTTGTTTGCGGCGATAGCCACACCGCGACGCACGGCGCCTTTGGTGCACTTGCACACGGTATCGGTACTTCTGAGGTTGAGCACGTTCTTGCGACGCAGACTTTGATCCAAAAGAAGTCCAAGAACATGAAGGTCGAGATCACTGGTAAGCTGAACACAGGCGTCACCGCCAAGGACATCACCCTTGCCGTCATCGGCGAAACAGGGACCGCTGGCGGAACCGGCTATGTGATCGAGTATTGCGGCGAAGCGATCCGCAACCTTTCCATGGAAGGCCGTATGACGGTTTGCAACATGGCAATCGAAGGTGGCGCACGCGCTGGCCTCATCGCGCCTGACGAAACAACATATGAATATGTCAAAGGCCGTCCTCATGCTCCGAAAGGTGCGCAGTGGGAAACAGCACTGGCATGGTGGAAAACATTGTATAGTGACGACGACGCTGTATTCGACAAAGTCATTACCATTAAGGGCGAAGATATCGCTCCCGTTGTGACTTGGGGAACATCGCCAGAGGACGTTCTGCCGATCTCGTCTACTGTGCCATTCCCGACCGACTTTGAAGGCGGCAAAGTTGAAGCGGCAAAGCGCGCTATCGAGTATATGGGCCTTGAGGCTGGACAAAAACTGACGGATATCAAGATTGATACTGTGTTTATCGGCTCCTGTACTAACGGTCGTATCGAAGACTTGCGCGCCGCCGCCGAAGTGCTGAAGGGCAAGAAGATCGCCGACGGAATGCGTGCGATGGTCGTACCTGGTTCTGGTCTTGTGCGTGCCCAAGCCGAAGAAGAAGGCCTTGCGCAAATCTTTATCGACGCGGGCTTTGAGTGGCGCATGGCAGGGTGCTCGATGTGTCTTGCGATGAACCCAGATCAGCTTTCTCCAGGAGAGCGCTGTGCAGCGACTTCTAACCGTAACTTCGAAGGTCGTCAGGGCCGCGGTGGCCGAACACACCTGCTGAGCCCGCAAATGGCAGCCGCTGCTGCAATCACCGGTCATCTGACCGATATTCGCACAATGCTTTAAGCGCCAACTTACGGAGACGAAAATGGAAAAATTTACGAATATCACCGGGGTTGCAGCACCAATGCCATTGATCAATATCGACACGGATATGATCATCCCTAAGTTGTTTTTGAAAACAATCAAGCGCTCGGGTTTGGGTGTGAATCTCTTTGACGAGATGCGCTATGATGACGACCGCAACGAGATCCCTGATTTCGTGCTTAACAAGCCCGCATATCGTGACGCTGAGATCATCGTCGCAGGCGATAACTTTGGCTGCGGTTCATCGCGCGAGCACGCTCCTTGGGCGATCAAGGATTTCGGCATTCGCTGTGTTATCTCGACAAGCTTCGCCGACATCTTTTTCAACAACTGTTTCAAGAACGGCATCCTGCCGATCGTGCTTCCAAAAGAGCAAGTTGACCTGTTGATGAACGACGCCGAGAAGGGCGCGAATGCGCGCATGACGGTTGACCTTGAGGCGCAAGAAATCACTGCTTCAGACGGAACGGTTGTTCCATTCGAAGTGGATGCGTTCAAAAAGCACTGCCTACTTGAGGGCTTGGATGACATTGGCCTGACAATGGCAAAAGAAGCGTCTATCGATTCTTTCGAAGCCTCCGCCAAGACCGCACGCCCTTGGGTGTAGCACTAGGCCAAGCCTAACCAAATTCCACAACATCTAGAGGGTCGCAGCATATCTGCGGCCCTCTGTTTTTTGAATGATGCAATCTCGCACCAGTTTGAACATGAAAATGCCTTAAATATTTAGCCATAGTTAACAGATACTTGCAGAACGAATTGAAAGTGGGCACCCTTCGAGCAGGAATGAGGCACCCCGTCGAATTCGGCGGGAAATTGTTGGAATAAGAGAACGGCAACAGAACCGTTTTCAGCCAACCAAGGGGAAGATGGGTAGTGGTTTCGCAACTAATGGGCGCAGTTGTGCGCGGAATACTGGTGGCGCTTCTAATAGCTTTGCCATCGATTATTGTTCCGGGGCACCATTCTGACTCGAGTCAGGTTGTCGCGCTGTTGGGAATCTTTTTGGGATTCCTGACGGCCATTGAATACGCTTCCGTATACCCGAGCCTCGTGGAGTTTCGAGACGCCCCGCCGTTTAACCGTATTCGTTACCTGAGCCTGCTCGTGATGGTGACGTTGGTTTCGGTGATTGCGGGCGATTTCGAAACTCCCTCAATTCTCGCGCGCTTCACCCATGCCGTCGGTACAGTGATCGGAAACGCGATGGACTTCCCGTATAGTCCGGTGCGTTTGTTCGTGTTGGCCTTGCCCGCAGATGCAAGCGCGAGCGTGGTCGATTTGGTGCGGGTTTCAGCGGGACTCTGCTATCTGATTTCGCTCGTATCGCTGGCGATTTTCATGATCATTTTGCGCATGGGGCACTGGCCTGCGCGTGGGGTAAGTTTCAACGTATGGGTGAATTTGCCAACGTTTGACCCGACCGCTGGGCGTGATGTTGTAGAGCGGCTGACACGCGATGCGCGCCTTAACACTATCTTAGGCTTTTTACTGCCATTTGTAGCACCAGTCGTAATGGAATCGACATCGAGCGTATTTCAAGGATTTACAATCGAGTCGCCCCAAACACTTGTGTGGACGGTTTGTGCATGGGCCTTTTTGCCAGCTTCTCTCTTTATGCGCGGTATCGCGATGGGTCGGATCGCGTATCTGATCCAAGAAAAGCGTCAGTCCACCATCGCCGAGCAGGATGGCTTGTTGCCTGCTTAATCGCACTTTTCTACTCAAATTCTCTGGCGGCACAAACGGAGTTGCGAGTCGCCACTTATTCGGTGGACTTGTCTCGCAAAGGGCCCGGTTTATTGCTACGTGATATTATTCGGGGCGAGTCCACCGATATACTGGCGGCGCAGCGCGTGATAGGGCATGTGAATCCTGACGTTATTCTGCTGATGGGTATAGATTACGATCATGGTGGCGAAACAGTTCGCGCGTTCTCGAATTCACTTGCCGCGTACGGAGCTGAGTATTCACACACATTCACTAATCTTCCGAATTCCGGCCTGCAAACGGGCATAGATATGAATGGCGATGGGCGGGCAGGGACCGCTCGGGATGCCCAAGGATACGGACGTTACGCTGGCGCGGATGGAATGGCTGTTCTTTCGCGCTATCCGATTGGAAGCGTGCGGGATTTTTCCGAAATGCTATGGGCGGAGTTCCCGAACGCGGATATGCCAATGACTCAAGGTGCTCCATTTCCTTCGAAAGAGGTTCAGGACATTCAGCGCCTCTCGACAACGGCGCACTGGGATATCCAAATTAAGACACCCGATGGTCCGCTACATCTGCTTGCCTATTCGGCAACCCCGCCTGTGTTTGACGGGCCGGAGGATATGAACGGCAAGCGAAATGCCGACGAAACACGCTTCTGGATCCGCTACATAGATGGCGATTTGGCGCAGGAACCGCCAGCCGCCCCTTTTGTTATTCTAGGGAACGCAAATCTTGATCCGCACGATGGAGAGGGCAATCGAGAGGTTATCCAAGAACTTCTCGCTCACCCTCGCATTCAAGACCCGATGCCCGCCAGTGAAGGGGGGCTTGAGGCTGTAAATACTCTTCATTTGGGCGATGCTGGGCTACACACGGCGTCTTGGGGCGAAAACCTACCCAGCAATTTGCGCGTCGACTATGTCCTTCCATCCGTGCAATTGCATGTCACAGATAGCGGTGTATTTTGGCCGCCTACATCCAGCGAGCTTGCGGGTCTGCTCAGGGGAGCAACGACCCATCACAGATTGGTATGGATCGATATGAAGATGCCTTGAAGAAACAAGATGTTCCGCGGCCAGCAGAACTTATCATATAGGGCCAATGTGGTGCTGCGGACGCTTGAATTTCTTATCTGCACGGGCTACTCCGTTCGCAACTTAGCAAATAGTCGAGGAGTCCCCATGAGCAACCCATCCATTCTGATCCTTCCTGGTGATGGTATCGGCCCTGAAGTCATGGACGAAGTCCGCAAAGTCATCACTTGGTTCGGAGATAAACGCGACATGGCGTTTGATGTTTCCGAGGATCTCGTTGGGGGCGCCGCATACGACAAGCATGGTACGCCGCTTCACGACGACACGATGGCGCGCGCTCAAGAAGTTGACGCGGTGCTCTTGGGTGCCGTTGGTGGACCCAAGTATGACGACTTGGATTTCTCGGTAAAGCCAGAGCGCGGCCTTCTTCGCCTCCGCAAGGAAATGGACCTGTTCTCGAATTTGCGTCCAGCACAGTGTTTTGATGCGCTCGCTGATTTCTCCAGCCTCAAGAAAGACGTTGTTGCTGGTCTGGATATTATCATCGTTCGCGAGTTGACGTCCGGCATCTACTTTGGTGAGCCGCGCGGTATCATCAACGAAGGAAACGAGCGCGTCGGTATCAATACCCAGCGTTACACCGAAAGCGAAATCGCGCGTGTTGCCCGTAGCGCATTTGAATTGGCGCGCCGTCGTGGCAACCGCGTTTGTTCGATGGAAAAGGCAAACGTGATGGAGAGCGGTATCCTTTGGCGCGATGTTGTCAATGAGGTGCATAAGGCCGAATACTCCGACGTTGAGCTTAGCCACATGTACGCCGACAACGGCGCGATGCAACTTGTTCGCGCGCCCAAGCAATTCGACGTGATCGTCACTGATAACCTCTTTGGCGATATTCTTTCGGATGCTGCGGCGATGCTTACGGGCTCGCTTGGCATGTTGCCTTCTGCAAGCTTGGGTGCGCCAATGGCGAACGGTCGTCCCAAGGCGCTATACGAACCGGTTCACGGCTCCGCACCTGACATCGCTGGCCAAGGGAAAGCCAACCCTATCGCCTGTATCCTGAGCTTTGCGATGGCCCTGCGCTACTCGTTTGACGCAGGTGACGAGGCAGCACGTCTTGAAGCGGCGATTGAGAAAGTTCTAGCCGATGGCGCACGTACAGCTGACCTGCTGGGACCTGATGGCGGCACACCCATCACGACCACAGAAATGGGTGATGCGATTATTGCGGCACTCGACGCTAGTCTCTGATCCGATTGTGAATATTCAGAATTGGGGGCCATGTGCCCCCTTTTTTGTTTTTTGTGGCATGATGATCTTGAAGTGACATCGAATTTGGCATCAGGTGTAACCAAACAAATCCTGTTGAAATCGCTCTATTCTTGCTGGGACTATTGATGCCGAATATTCCGTCGAACCTCAAAGGCGCGCTCTCTGCGCTTATCGCCTTTGCCATTTTTGCCACGCATGATGTGATCGTAAAGTCTCTTGGCGGGACGTATTCGGCATTTCAGATCGTGTTTTTCAGCGTTCTGCTCGGTTTCCCATTCGTGACAGTAATGTTGATGCGTGACGCAACGCACGGCACTTTGCGGCCTGTGCATCCATGGTGGATGATGGTGCGTACCTTGTCCTCTGTTGTGACGGGCGCGAGCGCGTTTTATGCCTTTGCGCATCTCCCGTTGGCGCAAGTTTACGCGATACTCTTTGCTACACCTTTAATGATTACCGTGCTCGCAATCCCCGTTTTGGGCGAACGCGTTCGCCTTCGGCGTTGGTTGGCAGTTTTTGTCGGATTGGGTGGCGTTTTGATCGTTCTGCGCCCTCAAGGGGCGGACCTTGGCGTTGGTCACCTCGCAGCATTGACCGCCGCAGTCGGAGGCGCGCTGAGTTCCATAATCGTGCGCAAAATCGGCCAAGTGGAGCGCAGCGTCGTACTGCTCCTTTATCCAATGATGGGGAACTTCATCGTGATGGGATGCATCATGCCCTTCACCTACATTCCCATGGCCGCCGCCGATTTCGGCGCAGTTGCCGTCATCGCGTTCCTCGCATTTATTGCGATGACGTTCCAGATTTATGCCTACCGCATGGGCGAAGCCGTTATCGTAGCCCCGATGCAATACTCACAAATTATCTGGGCGAGCATCTTCGGCTACTTCATCTTTAACGAAACCCTCGATCGTGGAACCATAATCGGTGCAGCGGTCATCATCGGAAGCGGCATCTATATCCTGATGCGAGAGTCATCGTCGAATGCGTCCAAGAACACACCTGTTCTTAGAACAAGAAGCCGCGTTGGCTTGCCGGGCGGACTTCGCGTGGGCGCAATGATCCGTCGAAGCGATCAGGCGCGCGGCGATCAGTCAGGCAAAGATGCGGCGAATTAAGGCGCGAATATAGTCTCAGCTTCGTCGCGAAGTTTCCGAATAGCTTCACGCACAACTGATGGTGAGATATTGTGCTTTCGGGAAATCGAGTCTGGTGACGCGTCCGCCCTTAGGCCTTCTAGAGCAATCGCGGCCATGAACTTAGGGTCATCAATTCTTGGGTCTTGCGGAACGACTTTTTTCGGTATTGGCGCGGCTTCACAGTCGATTCCGTGGCGCTCAATCAAGTCTGCCATGAAACTCCCTTTTCGTGGTGTTCCGCCCTCTTGCTCTTCGAGTCTCGGTTTCATACGGCGCGCCCAGAAGTGCACACCATGGGTCTCGTTACTTAGTTTCTCGGGGATATTGATACGGCTCTTAATCATTTGGTTTCGCTTGCCGAACGAAATTGGGTAAAATGCGGCCTCCGGAGCCGCATATTTTATCTCGCCGCTCTCGATCAGGAAATGCGTTACTGCGGCTGGCCCTGTGAAGCCCCAAGATTGCTTGGTCATGTGAACAGGGTTTCCAGCGTCGCGTTCTGCTTCCAGTTCTCTTTTTTGCCAAGGCTTTAGCCACGGCGCGATAGCATATTCGTCCTTAAAGAACTCAAGCATGTTTCCGAGCGCCTCGCTATCCTGTGGAAGACCGAGAACCGCATTGCAAACCAGCCCGGGCTTTTCCCATCCGAACACGTGTGGGTCACGGAAATCAAACGGGCGATAACAATACATGTCCGCATCTACCCATATTTTTCCCGTCTGGTGAAGCATATGAAGGCGGAACATATCTGCGTGAATGGCTGGGCTGCCCGTGCGCGCATGTCGGAGCATCGGGTTTGCACCAAAGATCGGATCAGCCGGAAGCTGTTCTATCTCATCGGGGCAGTTCGGGATGTGTTCATAGCTGTATAGCGTTACATTGTGCCCAGCGCGCGCAAAACTTACGAGGCAAAGCTGCTCAAGCCATGAGAGTTTCCCGCCAATCCAAAGCGTCGCAATTTCGGGTAATTTTCGCATTGTCAGCCCTAGGGTGAGTATCAGTATGCCACGAGTTTCTAGTCTAGATGCTAACTGTTTGAGGCGTATGTTGAAAGCTGTTGATATGGCGGATTGGAGCGCAATTGGGTAACTGCGCAACAGTTATCCGAGATTTCGTCCCTGCCCTTGTTCGGTGCAATCACGCAGCCTACATGCCATACATGAAAAGATTTATCCCCTTCGTTAAGTCAGAGCCAAGAGTCGCGGTTGTACGGCTTCAGGGCGTGATTTCAGCATCTGGTCGTGGCGCGTTGAATGCGGCCTCTGTCGGGCCTGTGTTGGAGCGCGCTTTTCGGCGCGGCAAGCCTGTTGCGGTTGCGTTATTGATCAACTCCCCTGGTGGATCGCCCGTTCAGAGTGCGTTGATTGGCGCACACATCCGCAGCTTGTCGGATGAATTGAGCATTCCAGTTTATGCATTTGTCGAGGACGTGGCCGCGTCTGGGGGGTATTGGCTTGCATCTGCTGCGGATGAAATCTGGGCCGATGCCGCGTCGATCGTTGGCAGCATTGGCGTGATCTCGTCGGGCTTTGGTATGGTCGGATTGCTAGAAAAAATCGGCGTGGAGCGTCGGATTTATACGGCTGGTAAGTCAAAAAGCACGAATGATCCATTCCTCCCTGAGAAGCCTGCTGATGTGAAGCGTCTAAAGGTGCTGCTTGAGCAAATGCACGATGTGTTCAAAGAACAAATAGATTCGCGTCGCGGCGATAAGCTCGCCGATAAAGATCTGTTCACGGGCGAGTACTGGATTGGAAAACAAGCGCTTGAGCTTGGGCTTGTTGATGGGCTTGCACACATGATGCCAAAAATGCGAGAGCAGTACGGCGAGAAGGTCAATTTCGTGCGCTACGGTCCAAAGAAACCGTTGCTGCGACGTTTTGGGGCACAGCTACTTGGGGATGCTGTTGAGAAAATCGAAGAGCGCGGTGAGTTCGCCCGATTTGGGCTTTAGCCGTGATTAAGGTCGTCAGCTTATTTTTGATCGGGATGTTGGTTCTGGCGATGTTTGGCCGGCTCCGGTACCCGGGTCATAAGCAGGTCGCACGGGCAAAATGCGAGACATGCGGACGGGTACGATTTCGTAAATCGCCTTGCCGATGTCAAAGGGATAAAGGTTAGAATATGCTCGAATGGTTAATGGTGGGTTTGGGGCTCGTCATACTTTTGTTGTCTGGTGACTTACTTGTTCGAGGCGCAGTGAACCTGTCCTTGCGTTTGGGCATTCCGCCTCTGATTGTGAGTCTGACCATCGTTGCATTCGGCACTTCGGCGCCCGAGCTTTTGATTACGATTGAAGCAGTTCGCGATAACCTTTCGGGTATGGCGCTGGGGAATGTCATTGGTTCGAATACTGCGAACGTGTTGTTAGTATTGGGTATTCCTGCACTCATCACGACGATGCACACCGCAGAGTGTAACACCCGCAAAAACTATATCTTCATGATGGGCGCGTCACTTTTGTTCGCAGCCCTTTGTTTTATGGGGCCCCTCCGCTGGCCGCATGGTTTGGTTTTGCTTGGTGCACTCGCCTATATCCTGATCGATGCAGGCCGCGAGGCCGTCCGTCACCGTGCGGACGCTTGCGACGCGCCTATCGATCTTGAAGAGGTGGAGGGCGCAGACCCGAAAATCTCGGGCTGGTCGATTGCATTCTTTCTTGTCATTGGCTTGATCGGCTTGCCGCTTGGTGCGGACATTCTAGTCAATAATTCTGTGATCATTGCGGGCCGATTTGGCCTAAGCGATACCGTGATCGGCCTTACACTTGTTGCTATCGGAACATCGCTGCCCGAGTTGGCGACGACAGTTATGGCAGCGCTTCGTCGGCAGGCGGATGTCGCGTTGGGCAATGTGATCGGCAGCAATATGTTTAACCTTCTGGCCATCATGGGGATCGGTTCGCTAATCGGTCCAATCCAGATTTCTGAGCAGGTGCTTCAATTCGATCTCTGGGTAATGATGGCGGCGTCGCTGTTCCTTTTGCCTTTTGTGTATCTGGGTTGGAATTTGACGCGCATTTGGGGCATCGTTTTGACGGGCGCATATGCCGCGTATCTGGCGGTCGTCCTGATGTAATCAGAGGAGGGCACGATGCAGCAACGAGCTTTGATAACGGGCGCGGGTGCGCGCTTGGGGCAGGCAATGGCCGTGTATCTGGCGGGACGCGGTTTTGATGTGGCCGTTCACTATGCCAGCTCGGTTGATGGCGCCCAAGAGACCGTTGCCAAGATTCGAGAACTTGGTCGAAATGCCGAGGTGCTTCAGGCTGACTTGCTCGACTTGGATCAATGCGAGACGCTGGTAGATCGCGCGCGTGAGCTTCTTGGCGGGGATATTACGTGTTTGGTCAACAATGCGTCGATCTTTGAATACGACACCTTGGAAACGGCAACGCGCGAAACTTGGGACCGGCATATGATGTCGAACTTCCACGCACCGTTCATTTTGACACAGAAGTTTGCTGCACAGGTGCCAGACCTAGACCCAAAGAGCGTGGCGGGCAAAAAACTCATGATCGTCAATATGGTCGATCAACGTGTTCGCAAACTGACACCCGAGTTTATGACATACTCGCTAGCAAAGCAGGCGCTCTGGAACCTGACGCAAACCTCCGCGCAGGCCTTGGCGCCTCGTATACGAGTGAATGCAATTGGGCCGGGAACAACGCTTAAAGGATTACGCCAGACCGACGAGCATTTTGCGTCACAGCGTCGTAGAAGCCTTCTGGAGCGTGGGGCAGATGTTTCAGATATAACTGCTGCCCTTGGGTACTTTCTTGATGCGCAGGCCGTTACTGGACAGCTGCTTTGTGTTGATGGCGGGCAGCACCTCACGTGGAAAACACGTGACATTATAGGCGATATTGGAAACAATTAGATGGGTAGCGGCGAGGACTTGTCCACCTATCACAAATAGTTAACGAAACTGTCACAGTTTTGTTAATGTTTTCAGGGGTTTGCTGAGGTGTCGAAAAAGTTTCATTTGTTTTCAGCGCGTTACCCTTCTGCCTAATAATTGTGCAACGCATGCATTATACCCAAAATAAAGGGAAAACGCGCGATCACGGAAACTTATCAACGTAGTTATCCACAGAAACCGTGGACATATTTTCTCTTGCTCCCAGAGCGAATAGATTGCAGCGCAGAATGGAATCACAAATATGAATGATACTTCGGATACGACGGGCCAAGCTGCTGAAACATTTGCAACATCTGCGCCGCTCATGGGCCATGCGCGGGTTCAGGGATACTTGCATACATTAGACAGCTCGCCCGGCGTTTACCGAATGCTCGATAGCGAAGCGCGGGTTCTCTATGTGGGGAAGGCCCGAAATCTTCGTAAGCGCGTTTCAAATTATGCGAATCCTAACGGTCACACCGGACGTATTTTGCGGATGATCTCAGAAACCGCAGAAATGATGTTCCTGACGACCCGCACCGAGACCGAGGCGCTCTTGCTTGAGCAGAATTTGATCAAGCAACTTAAGCCCAAGTACAACGTGCTGCTGCGCGATGATAAGAGCTTTGCGAATATTCTGGTTTCAAAGGAGCATAGCTTTCCGCCAGTTCGTAAACATCGTGGTCGCAAGAGTACCAAGGGGAATTACTATGGACCTTTTGCCAGCGCGGGCGCTGTGAACCGAACCCTGAACCAACTTCAGAAAGTGTTCTTGCTCCGCGACTGTTCCGACACAACCTTCGAGAGTCGCACGCGCCCGTGTTTGCAATATCAGATCAAGCGGTGCTCTGCGCCGTGCGTTGGTCTGATCAGCAAGGAAGACTATGCGAAGATGGTCGGTGACGCCGAGCGTTTCTTACAGGGAAAATCGACTAACGTGCAGTCCACTCTGGCGGACGAAATGGCCAGAGCAAGCGAGGCGCTGGAGTTTGAGCGTGCCGCCGCATTGCGTGACCGTATCAAGGCGTTGACACAGGTGCAGCAGAGTCAGGGTATTAACCCGCGAAGTGTGGCCGAGGCAGATATCGTATCCCTGCATCTTGAGGATGGGCAGGCCTGTGTTCAGGTGTTCTTTGTGCGCGCCAATCAGAACTGGGGCAATCGAGATTTCTATCCACGTGTCGGCGCGGATATTTCGCCCGCTGAGGTGCTGGAGGCGTTTCTTGGACAGTTCTACGACAATAAGGTTCCGCCGAAACAAGTCCTTCTGTCGCATGATATCGAAAATCGCGATCTTATGGCCGAAGCGCTGAGCCAGAAAGCCAATCGTAAAGTCGAGGTTTTGGTGCCGCAACGAGGCGAAAAGCATGAGTTAGTCGTAAACGCCAGCCGCAACGCCCGCGAGAGTTTGGCGCGCAAAATGTCGGAGACAGCCGCGCAGTCCAAACTCCTTGCCGGTATTGCCGAAGCGTTTGAACTCCCGGCGCCACCCAAGCGGATTGAGGTTTATGACAACTCGCATATCTCGGGCACCCACGCGGTCGGGGGGATGATTGTGGCGGGGCCAGAAGGTTTTATTAAGAACCAGTATCGCAAGTTCAACATAAAGGGCGACGAAGTCACGCCTGGCGACGACTTTGGCATGATGAAAGAGGTCCTGACCCGACGTTTCAAGCGGCTGTTGAAGGAAGACCCAGATCGTTCCAGCGGGACATGGCCTGATTTGTTGCTTATTGATGGTGGCGCGGGGCAGGTGAGCGCTGTGCGTGAAATTATGAACGAGTATGGTGTCGGCGATATTCCAATGGTCGGTGTCGCCAAAGGCGTGGACCGCGATCACGGCAAAGAGGAATTCCACCGCACGGGCAAACGCCCCATGGCGCTACGGCATAACGATCCGGTGTTGTATTTCATCCAGCGTATGCGTGATGAGGCACACCGCTTCGCAATTGGAACACACCGTGCCAAACGGGCCAAGGCCTTTGGTGCAACTCCGCTAGACGCCATTCCGGGCGTAGGTGCCGCGCGCAAACGAGCTCTTCTGGCGCATTTCGGAAGCTCCAAAGCGGTCTCGCGCGCGGGGTTGGCGGACCTCAAAGCTGTAGACGGAATATCCGACGCACTTGCGGAAACGCTATATGACTATTTTCACGAAAAGGGTTAAGACGATAAAAAATCGTGAATAAATTCATAAACCCACTCCCTTAGAGGAACCAAAGAGGCTAACAAGAGCGTATGACTTGGAACTTACCGAATATTCTGACCATTGGTCGTTTGCTCGCGGCGCCGTTTCTTGCGTTTGCGTTTGTTTTTCTGCCGCGCGGCTTGGCGGATTGGGTGGCTATCGTGCTTTTCGTCGGTGCGGCACTCACTGATTATATCGACGGATACCTTGCTCGAAAATGGAAGCAAGAAAGTAAGTTCGGCGCGATGCTGGACCCGATTGCCGACAAGGCGATGGTGGTGATCGCGCTTATGATCTTGGTCGGGGCGTGGGATATGTATCCCTATGTTGTGTTCCCTGCTGCGCTGATCATGTTCCGCGAAGTGTTCGTGAGCGGTCTGCGGGAGTTCCTCGGCGCGGATGCGGGGAAGCTTCAGGTAACGAAACTGGCCAAATGGAAAACTACGGCACAGATGGTGGCGATTTCACTTCTGTTTGCGCAGGGCGTGTTTGAACATCATTTCTGGGCAAATACCGTGGGAATGGATGACGGCATTGTTTCGAGTGTGCTGTCGGGTAATACCGAAGATGAAATGGGGCTTTGGTTCCTGCGCACTGGCGCCTTGGCGACGCATTACGCAGGGCTTTGGGTGTTGTGGATCGCAGCGGCGCTCACGCTGATTACAGGGTGGGATTACTTTAATAAGTCGCGTCCTTATCTTGTGGATGAGCCAGATGCTTGATGTCATGTATTTCGCATGGGTGCGCGAGCGGATCGGCATTCCCAAAGAGAAGGTCGATACTTCTGCGGCAACCGTGATGGACCTCGTGAATGAGTTGCGTGCGCGCGAAGAGCGATATGCCCTAGCGTTTGCCGACCTTGGGGCACTTAGGGTTGCTGTTGATCAGGAGCTGACCGAATTTGATGCTCCGCTTGCCGATGCCCGCGAGGTTGCGTTTTTCCCGCCGATGACGGGGGGCTGACCTTGGACATTCGGGTTCAGGAAAGCGCCTTTGACGCGGGAGCGGAACTCAATCGATTTACCGCGCAAGCTAAGCGGGCAGGCGCAGTTGTTTCCTTTACTGGCATCGTTCGCGACACGCCTGATGGCGATCTAGAGCGCATGGAAATTGAGCACTATCCCGGAATGACAGAGCGTGCGCTTGTCGATATTGCGCAATCGGCCATTGATCGCTGGGAAATATCTGATGTGCTGGTCATCCACCGCTTTGGTGCCCTAACGGCTGGCGAAACGATCATGATGGTCGCGACCGCCTCCAAGCACCGTGTTGCGGCGTTCGAAGCTGCTGAATACCTGATGGATTATCTAAAATCCCGCGCTCCGTTTTGGAAGAAAGAGTTCACCAAATCGGGGGCTGAATGGGTCGAGTCAAAATCGGATGACGAAAACGCCCTTGGCCGCTGGACCTAGGCGTTACTGTTCGCTTTTTCGATGTATGCGCGAAGGTCCTCGGACTCTTGGCGTGCGTTTCTAAGGCCATCCATTGCCGCCTTTAGTTCCGCTTCGGTTTGCGAAATGTGATTGGCCAGCTCTGTTTCGCGCTGTTCAAGATAGGTGATCGCCTGATCTCTGAGTTCTTCTGCCTCGTGAAGCGCTTGTGCCATTTTTTCCAGTTCGCCGATATCGGCCTTCGAAACGCGGCTAAACCGATGCACCAGCCAGTTGGCAAACCAGCCCAGCATAAAGCTCACGAATAGGATAATCGCTGTTGCGGCAATAAACTCAATTCTGTTCATCCGTGGCCTCTTGCTCTGCTGTCTCGGGCGTTTCTTCTTGTTCTGCGTCGGCGTCTGCCTCGCTGGTTTCTTCTACGCCTTCTTCTTCTGTTTCGCTAGATGCCTCTTCACTTTCATCTGCCGGCTGTGACCCTTCTGGCGGGAGGAGGGTAAATTCGATGCGGCGATTGTCTTCGCGGCCTTCTTCTGTGTCGTTGTCCGCGATCGGGCGTGTTTCGCCATAACCTTGCGCGGTAAGGTTGCCCGTCAGGACACGACGCGCCATGAGAGCGTTCACAACCGCTTCGGCGCGGGCTTGAGAAAGGTCAAAGTTCATTGACTCGCGGCCTTGGCTGTCGGTGTGTCCTGCGATTTCCATCGGTACGGCTTCGCACTCCTTCATGAGAGAGGCGATTTGGTCGATGGATGAATTAGCCGCGGCGTCGATTCTGTCCGCACCGGGAGCAAACGTAATTTTGTTCGCCTGAATAACCGCGTTAATCGATGCAACGCATTCCTCAGGGGTGGGAAGGGCGGCGATAGGATCGAGCGCTTCGACATATTCCACGTCGAATTCAACGTCGGTATTTTCGGGAAGCTGCGTCGCTAACATCGCGGCAAGCTGGGCGTTGGTGTCTTGGTTGCCTGTCACTCCCTTAATCGAAAGGTGCTCTGCGTCGACCAAAACCGATCCGTTGTTCAATTCGGCGAGCGCGGCAATCCCCGAGAATACGCGCATTGGCCACCCAGCGGGCAGATCGGGATCAAGGCTAAGTGGTGCATATACTGCGTCGCGTCCGAAGCGTGCGCGGGCATAGCTTTGGGCCGCTTTGCGAACACGATCGTTCGGCACCCAGCCGCGCAGTTGCACTTGACCTTCTGGGCTTAGCGTGGCGACAAACTCTGCGGCGCCTTCTTCTTTCTCTTCTTCTTCCTCAGTTTCGGGCAGGGTTGCCGAGAGAGAGAAGAGTTGCGGAAGGTCCGCTTCTAGTTCTGCGACTGTTGTGTTGAAGAGTGTCGCGTCTGTGCCTTCTGGCGCGATCAGGGTTACATCTGCGTCAACGAAATTGAGCGTGCCGCCACCCAATCGCGAAACCGCGCGGATGCCTCTCTCAACGGCTTCGCCCCAACGTGTGGAGGGAACGCCAAGGCCAAGCGTACAGTTCGCCCGTCCGGTTAGTCCCGCTGCTTGTGCGGCGGCCAGAATGCGCGCCTGCGTTGTGACGGTATCCGCTGCGCAGGCATCAAAACGCGCCTCTCCGTTTTCTGAAACAAACCGAAGCGTGAAGGGTGTGAGAACAGGGCGCGGCGCCGAGATTTCAAGGATAAACCGTGCGTTTTTTGGCGCGGCACGGCGCAGGCGGCTCTCAAGTCGCGCGCGCTCTTCTTGTGATCCGCTTACCGCGTTCACCAGAATCGTGTCAGACGACAGCGAGATTTTGGAGCGGTCAAGTTGGCGCAGGGCATAGGTCCCGAACAGCATCGCTTCGCCCCAACCATCGGGAGCGGGGTACTGTGCCTTCTGAAGTAGATCAACGATTGGTCGTCCCTTCGCAGCAGAACGCAAGTCTTCGAGGAAACCGCTGTGGTCATACTCGCCGGGAATAAGGCCAATCAGCGATATGCCGTCGGAGTTCTGAAGGATTTCAATCGAGAAACGTGGGGCCGTAATTCCTTCGGCTTCGGCGACTGTGATGAAGTCTGTAATTCGCGCGGCATCGACCACTGTGCCTGCTGCCGAAAGTGCACGAAAACGCGCGGCTTCGGTTGGGGCGGTCCCTGTGACTGTAATCACAAGGCCGTCACCCTCCACGTGCGCCCACGACATTTGCTGCTCGTTCAGGGTGTTTTCAACCGCACTAACGGATCGCTGTTCTATTACACCAACTGCGAAATAGGCCGCCCCAACGGACAGCAAGGCCGCAGCAACTACCGAAAGGAAGGCGACCAGTGTGGAATGAGAGCGCATATAAGCCCCGATATCGTTTCGTTCGGCCAATGTTTATGCGCTCTGTGAGTGGTGTTCAATCACAGGAGAAGCGATGCGGCGAAAAACAGCACAGGGATGAGCCCTGCGTCCCGATTTGATCGAAACAATCTAAGACATACATCGGTGTCATCGCCATCAAAATGGCGCATCTGCCACGCAAGGTGCCAGCCCATCGCCCATGGCCCACCCAATGCCACAACAATCGCGAGCGCGTGCGCGTTTGGCGTCATCGCTAGGACAACCGCCGCCCCCATCAGGACAACAACGCCCATCAGAAAATAGCGAAGCGCGACAATCGTTTTGTCGCCGAATAAGCGCGCCGTCGATTTGATCCCAATCAGGGCGTCGTCTTCTTTGTCTTGGTGGGCATAGACGGTGTCGTAGAACAGTGTCCACATGATCCCAGCCAGATAGAGCAAGATAACCGCCCAATCGATCGCGTCACGATGTGCAGTATAGGCAACTAATGCGCCCCAGTTGAACGCAATGCCAAGGAAAACTTGCGGCCACCACGTAAAGCGTTTGGCAAACGGATAAATCGCCACTGGACCAAGCGAGATAAGGCCAAGGATGATTGCAGGAAGCGGGAAGGTCAGCAGGATAAGCCCTGCCACGCCCATCTGCACCGCCATCCAGATTGCTGCGCCACGGACGCTGACCTGGCCTGACGGAATAGGGCGGGATTTGGTACGCTCTACCCGACCGTCAAAATTGCGGTCGGTAATGTCATTCCACGTACAGCCCGCGCCACGCATCAGGAACGCGCCAATGCCACAACCGACAGCAATCCAAAGGTCCATAAATGATGCTGATCCAGTTCCAAGCATCGCAAGGCCAAGCCCCCAAAGGCAGGGCAGGTAAAGGAGCCACGTCCCCACAGGGCGATCCGCACGAGACAGGCGCAGATATGGGCGCGTCGGGGCAGGCGCAAAGCGATCAACCCAATTGCCTGATTTTGCGTCTTTAACAGGGGCGTCAGAATTTGCTTCGTTCACCTCTGGAAGTTCGTTTAGGTCGGGCATAAGTTGAGTCCATGAGTGCAAAGATTAGACTGTATGTAGAACACGCATTGGGGGTTGGGCAAACCATTCCTCTAGAACGCGATCAGGCGCATTACCTGTTTGGCGTTATGCGACTCACTGTCGGAGCGCATGTGGCGCTGTTCAATGGCCGCGATGGAGAATATCTGGCGCGTGTTGTCGAAGCGGGAAAGCGTGGCGGCGTACTTGAATGCGAAGCGCAAACTGCTTCGCTACAGATGCCGCCCGACCTGTGGTTATGCTTTGCACCGATCAAGAAAGCGCGCACTGACTTTATCGTTGAGAAGGCCGCCGAGATGGGCGCCGCGCGCATTTGCCCGATACAGACGGAATACACCAACTCCGAGCGCATACGGCGTGATCGCCTTCAGGCCCATGCAATAGAAGCCGCAGAGCAATGCGGCGGAACCTATGTGCCCGAAGTCGCAGATTTACAAAAGCTGGATCGACTGCTCGCTGATTGGCCCGCAGATCGCAACATTATGTTCTGCGACGAAGAACTGGCGGGAGCAGGGGCAGCTTTGGCGCAGGAAAACGGCGGCAAATGGGCCATCTTGATTGGTCCCGAGGGCGGTTTTTCAGCGACAGAGCGCAAACGGCTGCACGCGATGGAGAACGCCTATCCCGTGAGCTTGGGACCGCGGATTCTGCGGGCTGATACGGCGGCGGTGGCCGCGATTGCGCTGTGGCAGGTTCGGTTCGGGGATTGGTAGAATGAGCTTTGTTCGCGCAGAAGTCGTCGAAAGCATACGTCGCTATCAAGAAGCACTTTGGGGCGTCGCATTCTTCCTGATTGGATCATATGGCGCTTTTCAGGGTGGGTTTATCTCACTTGCATCTATTCCAGTAATCGTCGCGGGCGCTGCGATCGCATTCCTCGGAGCGCGCCGCGCGCGGTTCAGAGGGCTTAGGGCCAAGGCTCCGATGTCTGATGGGGTGGTCGAAGTTGTCGAGCATGAGCTTACGTTTTTCTCAAGTGGTATCGGCGCAAAAATAGCGGTCGATCAGGTCGTAAAGATCGAGATTGAAACCAATGATCTTGGCCCCGCCGAAGAAGATATGTTCTGGGTGTTTTACCAACGCGCGGCCCAACCCGTCAGAATCCCTTCTGGTGCAGTAGGCGGAGATGATCTCTTTGATGCGCTCGTGGCATTCCCCGGTGCAGATTACGAACGGGTGATTGCCGCCACCAGTAGCCACACGAATAACCGCTTTCTCGTCTGGCAGGACGATGCCTATTTCTCTCGTCGGATGTTGCATTGACATCCCGTCCGTTTCCCACGACCAATGAGGTCCCGCAAAAACAATTGGAGCCAATCCCATGTCTATTCCTCAATCTGGCGGAGGCCCAATCGAAAGCCACGATCAACTTGCACAGCTCTTGTCAGATGGTTGTAAGCCTAAATCGGATTGGCGCATCGGTACCGAGCACGAGAAATTCGGCTACTGCATAGATTCGCAAATGCCGCTTCCTTATTCGGGGGAGCGCTCGATTGAGGCTGTACTCTCGGGGCTGCGTGACAAATTTCAATGGGCACCCGTTGAGGAAAATGGCAAACTTATTGGTCTGACTAAGGATGGCGCGAATGTTTCGCTTGAACCGGGTGGGCAGTTAGAGCTCTCTGGCGCACCACTTGAGACAATTCACGAAACTTGCGACGAAGTGAACACGCACTTGCGCGAGGTTCAGGAAGTTGCCGACAAAGTAGGCGTGAAATTCATTGGCCTTGGCGCTGCCCCCATTTGGAAGCACGAGGATATGCCCGTGATGCCCAAGGGGCGTTACAAGCTGATGACGGACTATATGGATCGCGTTGGCTCGCTCGGGAAAACGATGATGTATCGGACCTGCACGGTTCAGGTGAACCTGGATTTCGCATCCGAAGCCGACATGGTGCAAAAGCTGCGTGTAGCCTTGGCGCTTCAGCCTGTCGCGACCGCGTTGTTTGCGAATTCCCCGTTTATTGATGGAAAACCCAATGGCCACAAATCTTGGCGCTCACGGGTTTGGCGGGACTTGGATCCGGCACGCACAGGGACGCTTCCGTTCGTTTTTGATGATGGCTTCGGATTTGAAGCATGGGTGCAATATGTGCTCGATGTGCCGATGTATTTTGTCTATCGGGACGGGAATTATATCAACGCGCTGGGCCAGAGTTTTCGCGACTTTCTTAAGGGTGAACTTCCTGCATTGCCCGGCGAAAAGCCGAGCCTCTCGGATTGGGCGGATCACCTGACCACTGTTTTCCCCGAAGCGCGGATCAAGCAGTTTCTGGAAATGCGCGGCGCAGATGGTGGTCCATGGCGTCGTCTTTGTGCTTTGCCCGCGTTCTGGGTTGGCATGTGCTACGAGCAGTCTTCGCTCGATGCGGCATGGGATTTGGCGAAGGGCTGGGATGCTGAGACTCGCGAGGGTCTAAGAGTTGCGGCGTCGGTTGACGGGCTTCAGGGCGAATTTAACGGAATTAAGCTTCACGATCTGGCGCGCGAATGCGTTGCGATTGCCGATGCTGGCCTTGCCGCACGTGCGCGCCCAGGGGCGGGTGGCTTGATTCCTGATGAAACGCACTTCCTCAACGCTCTCAAGGAAAGCGTTGAATCAGGTCGCACACCCGCGGACGAATTGCTTGAGAAATATCACGGCGAGTGGAATGGCGACCTAAGCCGTATCTATGAAGAGTATAGCTACTAGGCTCTATTCCTGAGTGGATTTGCGTCGGAAGGTAAATAGCCGATAGAGCAGGGCGGCAAAGGCGCTCCATGTAAACATGGCCGCAAATCCGAGCGTATAGCTGATCTCGAAACTCGTCTTGAGAGCATCCATCGTGCGCTGCCCCGAGAACAGAGAATCAAACAGGAACGTGACGAACGGCGCAGGGAGATTGGCAATCAACCCCACAACTCCCCAGCGCAACATTGTTGGCTTGCGCTTCCTGGAGCCAAAGAAAAGTGCGGGCCAGCCGATCAGAATATAGGCCGAAGAGAGCAGGATCAGCGATATCGAAGTGGTAATCAGAAAGCCGATTCTATGCGAAGCTGTGAAATGAAAAACGGCAAAGCTGACAGCAACGAGAACCAATGGCGACAATATCAAGCTAAGGAAAAAGGCCCAAAGTCGTAACCTGTAATTCTCGGATGTGTCCATTTATCTCTTCCCAATTTTTGGTTCGGTGCCGGTCCTTAGACGCGCAATGTTGGCGCGGTGACGCCAGTAAATCAGAAGCGCGAGCACAACGCCAAGTATAAAGGTTGCGTCTTGGTCCAAGAAAACCATCCAGATGGGCGCAAACCCTGCGGCCAAGAGTGCGGCAAGCGATGAGTAGCGAAGCGTCAGAGCAAAGAAGAGCCATGTTCCACAGGCCGCAGCGCCAACAAGTGGATTAAGGGCGAGCATGATCCCCAGATAGGTCGCAACCCCTTTGCCCCCAGCGAACTTCAACCAGACGGGATAGCAATGTCCAAGAAACGCAGCTAGGCCCGCGATTTGAGCGGCGTCCTCTCCCCACATTGCGTGCGCGATTAGGACGGCAACGGCCCCTTTGCCAGCGTCAAAAATAAGCGTTAGCGCAGCGGCAGATTTGTTCCCCGTCCTCAGGACATTCGTAGCACCAATGTTGCCTGAACCGATTTCACGCAGATTCCCAAGGCCCATGACGCGTGCCAGTATCATCCCGAAGGGGATTGATCCGAGCAGGTACCCAAGCGCGGCCGCAATCGCGAGAACCATCGGGGAATGTTCAATTATTGGCATAGTCTGCTCCGAATACGGCTTTGCCTGCGACAAGACTCATGCGCACTTTGCCCTGCATTCTCTGTCCGTCAAAGGGTGTATTTTTGGATTTCGATTTTAAGGAAAAACGGTCTAGCAAAAATGGCGCATTCAGATCGAACAAAACCAGATCAGCTGGCGCTCCTTTAGCGAGGCGACCACATTCAAGCCCCAACCTCCGCGCAGGGTTTAGCGAAAGAGCGGCAAAAAGCGTGGGCAGGTCGATCAACCCGTTATGCACCAAACGCAGCGCGGCCGGCAGCAATGTCTCAAGCGCCACTGCGCCAGAAGCGGCCTCTTGGAACGGAAGGCGCTTGCTCTCTTCGTCTTGCGGCGTGTGCATGGACGAGATGATATCAATGAGCCCCGTCGCGACGGCCTCGACCATCGCAAGGCGGTCGTCCTCACTGCGCAGCGGGGGTTTGACCTTAAAGAAGGTCCGATAATCACCAACGTCCAGTTCGTTCAACGTAAGATGGTGAATATTTACCCCTGCGGTCACGTCAAGTCCGGCATCCTTAGCACGTTGCAGTGCGGGCAGGGCCGTTGCCGTAGAGAGATTGTCCGCATGATAGCGCGCGCCTGTCATCTCGACGAGCGCAAGATCGCGTTCAAGCCCCATTCGTTCGGCCATTGGTGAAACGGCGGGTAGGCCGCGAAGCGAAGCAAACTTGCCAGACGTTACCGCAGCTCCCTTCGACATGGTTGGATCTTGTGGGTGCGCGATGACCAAAGCGCCGACACTCTTGGCGTAGGTGAGCGCGCGAGAGAATACCTTGCTATCGGCAATGACGTGGTCGCAGTCGGAAAATGCTGCGGCGCCCGCATCCTTGAGAAATCCGATCTCGACCATCTCGGAGCCTGCGCGACCTTTGGTGAAGGCGGCCATTGGCAGGACATGTACTGGCGCAGCTTCATTTGCACGTCGGGTTACGAATTCTAGTGCTTCAGGTGTGTCTAATGCAGGGAATGTATCGGGTCTTGTTACCATAGTTGTAACGCCGCCCGCCGCGGCCGCTGCGCCAGCGGTGCGGAAACTCTCTTTGTGGCGCTCGCCCGGTTCGCCGATTTTTACGCCGATATCAACGATACCCGGCGCAAGGTAATGCCCGCCGCAATCAATCGTGTTCTCGCATTTCGGTGGCGTGTCGGTTCCGCGATCTGCGATTATGCCGTTGTCGATCAAGAGCCACCCTAGCGTTTCGGTCTTGGCCTCTGGGTCGATCAAGGTTGCGTTCGTGAGGAGTGTTTTCATGCTTTGGCTTCCCTCGTGGTCGGCATCAGGAGTTTTGCAGGTTGCGCGCGAGTAGGTCCATCGCCGCCATACGCACGGCGACGCCCATCTCGACCTGCTCCTGAATAACGCTGCGGTTGATGTCGTCGGCAATTGTGCCGTCGATTTCGACGCCTCGGTTCATCGGACCGGGGTGCATCACAATGGCATCGGGTTTGGCATAGGAGAGCTTCTCGAAGTCCAGCCCGTAACGATGATAATATTCGCGCTCGCTGGGGATGAAACCGCCGTCCATGCGCTCTTTTTGAAGACGCAGCATCATGACGACATCCACATCCGCAAGCCCTTCGCGCATATCGTCGAATACTTCGACACCGAACTCTGAAATCTGGCTAGGCATCAAAGTTGGAGGCCCAACAAGGCGCACACGGTTCTCCATCTTGCCCAACAGAATAAGGTTACTCCGCGCAACGCGGCTGTGGGCGATATCGCCGCAAATCGCGATGGACAGGCGGTGTAGGCGTCCCTTGGCTCGACGGATTGTCAGCGCATCCAAGAGTGCCTGAGTAGGGTGTTCATGGAAGCCATCACCCGCATTCAGGACCGCGCAGTTCACCTTCTCGGCCAGTAGGTTTACCGCTCCTGAATGGGGATGCCGCACAACAAGCAGATCGGGATGCATCGCATTTAGCGTCAATGCCGTATCAATCAGCGTTTCACCTTTTTTGATGCTGCTGGCCTGCATTGCCATGTTCATCACGTCCGCACCTAGACGTTTGCCCGCCAATTCAAAGCTGGCTTGGGTGCGCGTGGAGTTTTCAAAGAACATATTGATCTGCGTAAGCCCAGCCAGAACATCGGAATGTTTGGTCTTGGAGCGGTTCAGATCCACGTAGGTATCTGCCAAGTCGAGGAGAGTGGTTATTTCATCTGGGGCAAGGTGTTCTATCCCCAAAAGATGCTTGGCGCGAAATGTCATGGCTTGCCCCCGTATCGATTTGCTCGCTTATAGAAACTGCAGCGCCAAGGGGCAATTTATTCTTTTGAGTTGATTGCGCTGGCGATTCTCGGCTTTACGCTTTGTATTGCTGGGAATACCCTTGGCGCATGGAGTCTGAATTGGGATATTACGAGGCCAAAGCCTTGCTGGAGTGGCAGATCGAACTCGGCGCCGACGAGGCGATTGAGGACGCCCCCATTGACCGATACGAAATTCCCGTGGTTCTTGCGCCGCCTGCTGCACTGAAACCCAAGTCCAAGACACCGCCAAAACCCGTAGAGAAGAGCGCCGCCGACCTTCTGGCAGAGGCACGCAAGCGGGCGGTCGAGGCAGCGCAAAATGCCAATACGCTCGACGAGCTTGCCGATGCGATGCAAAATTTCGAAGGCTGTGAGTTGAAGAAAGGCGCGCGCGGTTTCTGTTTCGCTGACGGCAATCCCAATGCCGAAATCATGGTTATCGGCGATGTCCCAAATGTGGACGAAGACCGCAACAACACGCCCTTCTATGGCATTCAGGGCCAACTGCTTGATCGAATGTTTGCCGCAATCGGCCATGTGCGCAGCGCACCCGATCCCGAAACTGCCCTATATCTTACGACGGTGCTTCCGTGGCCTACGCCCCAGAATCGCGATCCGTCAATGGATGAACTGTCCCTCATGCGGCCGTTCCTTGCGCGCCATATCGAGTTGGTGGCGCCAAGAGTTGTTGTGCTGATGGGGAACGCACCCTGTCTTTCGCTGCTTGGCAAAGGGAATATCAATCGTCAGCGTGGTAAGTGGGCAACGGCGCAAGAGCGGCCAGCCCTACCGATGCTGCATCCAGAGAAGTTGCTCCGCTCGCCACTTTCCAAACGAGAGGCTTGGGCAGATTTACTTGCCCTCCAATCGCGGCTGCGGGAGTTGAAATCAAATGGATGAACGTGAATTTTTGCCGGTACGGATCGCTGTTCTAACTGTCTCGGACAGCCGCACTCTGGCGGATGATCGCTCGGGGCAAACACTCGTTGATCGCATCGCCGCGGCGGGGCATGAGCTGGCTGCGCGTGAAATTCTTCCTGACGAGCGCCAAGAAATATCAGGTCAGCTTCGGACTTGGTGCGCAGATCCCGAGATTGACGTTATCATATCGACAGGCGGCACAGGTCTTACGGGGCGCGACGTGACGGTCGAGGCGCATCGCGATGTCTATGAGAAAGAGATCGATGCCTTTGGGACGGTATTTACAATCGTGTCGATGAAGAAGATCGGCACCTCCGCCGTTCAAAGCCGCGCAACTGGCGGCGTTGCGAATGGCACATATCTTTTTGCCCTGCCGGGGTCACCAGGGGCGTGCAAGGACGCATGGGATGAAATTTTAATCCATCAGCTCGATTATCGACACAAACCATGCAATTTCGTCGAAATTTTTCCGCGTTTGACAGAAAATATGCGACGGAAATAGGTCCGCGCGGCGTATACGCATTATTGTGTGCATTCAATGCGCACACTTTTTGTTGAATTGGGCCATTTCTACGCTGTGGTAGACTGTGCCATCGGAGAAAATATATGCGATTTCTTGGTCGGAGCCTTATGGGGGTTCTACTTGTTTCACTTACGCTTGCATTATTGGCGTGGGGTGGGCAAATCGTTGTCTCCGCTGTGCGCACCAAGGCAGAACAAGCCGAATGGCAACAGCCCGCGCGTGAACGTGCTTTCTCTGCAAATGTGATCGAAGTTGTCGCGGGCGAGCAGACTCCTGTTTTTACCGCTTTTGGTGAGGTGCGAAGCCGTCGAACGCTGGATATTCGTGCCAAATCTAGTGGTTCTGTGGTGTTTATGGATGAAGCCTTCGAAGAAGGTGGGCGTGTTGAACAGGGGCAACTCCTCCTGAAAATCGACCCCGCCGACGCCGAAGATGCGCTGCGACGGGTCGAGGCCGATATCCTTGAGGCAACCAGCGAAATCCGCGATGCGGAGCGCGCGCTTGACCTTGCAAGAGAGGACCTCGCCGCGGCACAGTTGCAGGCCGACTTGCGAGAAGCGGCACTGACACGGCAACAGGACCTGCGCGAGCGTGGCGTCGGAACCGATGCCACAGTAGAGGTCGCAGCACTCGCGGCAGCGTCCGCGAACCAAGCGATCGTTTCGCGCCGTCAGGCCATTGCCCAAGCAGAAGCACGACTGGATCAGGCAAACACTGCTTTGGTTCGTCAAGATATCGAGAAGAAGGAAGCAGAGCGCCGCCTCGCCGAAACCGAAATCCGCGCTGAGTTCGCGGGAACCTTATCATCCGTAAATCTGGTGGCGGGTGGGCTTGTTACAACTAACGAGCAGATCGCGCAATTGGTGGACCCGACAATGCTTGAGGTCGCTTTTCGAGTTTCGACGGGCCAATACGTGCGCCTCTTGGATGACAACGGCCAATTGATCGGCGCGGATGTACGCATCAGCCTGAACGTGCTGGACCTCGACTTAAAATCCGGCGGCAAAATTACGAGAGAGAGTGGAAGTGTCGCCTCGGGACAGACGGGACGGCTGCTCTTTGCGAGTATTGATGACGCCTCCGGATTCCGCCCTGGCGATTTCGTAAGCATTAGTGCCGACGAACCCCCGCTATCGAACGTTGCGCGCGTTCCGTCGCTGGCGGTCAATGCCGCATCGGAGGTATTACTTGTTGGTGAGGATGATCGACTTGAGACAGTAAAGGTGGAAGTCTTGCGCCGTCAGGGAGATGATATTCTGATTAGGGCGGAGAACCTATATGGCAAGAACATCGTCGCCGAACGCTCGCCGCTCCTTGGGGCCGGTATCAAAGTTAATCCGATAACGCCGCAAAGCGAGCAACCCGATCAAACGGCATCTTCACAGGCAGAACCGCCAGATGAAATGGTCGAGCTCACCCAAGAGCGCCGCGACAAGTTGATCGCGTTTGTTGAGGGCAACACCCGTATGCCTGCCGACGCACGGGAGCGGATGCTCAGCTTGCTCAAAGAACCCAAGGTGCCCGCGCAGGCCGTTGAGCGCATAGAAAGTAGGATGGGGGGCTGATCATGGTGCGTGAATTGCCAAAATCTGCGGGTGGGGTGCTGTCGTATTTTACACGTCATGCGACGGCGGCGAATTTGCTACTGGTGGTTCTTATTGCCTTGGGCCTTGCGGCGGCGCCACGGATGCGCGCTCAGTTTTTTCCAGACGTAGTGATCGACAGCGTTTCGGTTTCGGTGCAATGGGAAGGTGCTGGGGCAGAGGATGTCGATGCCACTATTGTTCAGCTCCTTGAGCCGACCTTGCTAGCAGTTGAAGGGGTGGAATCTGCCACCTCTACATCGGGCGAAGGGTCGGCGCGTATCTCGCTTGATTTCGAAGATGGCTGGGACATGGCGCGCGCGGCGGACGAAGTGCAGGCCGCCGTCGATACCGTTTCCAATTTGCCCGAAGATGCCGAAGATCCCGTTGTGCGTCGTGGCGCGTGGCGTGATCGCGTCACCGATGTTGTCATCACCGGACCTGTCGACGTGGACCAACTTGGCCGTCTTGCGGACGAGTTGGTCGCGCGCTTGTTTGCAGAAGGCGTAACCCGCGCAACGATCCAAGGGCTTTCAGCGCCCGAAACGATTGTTGAAGTTTCAACGACTTCGCTTATCCAGAACGACCTTTCGATGCAGGACATCGCAAGTGTCATCGCCGAGGAGGCCTCTGCCGATCCTGCGGGGGATGTTGAGGGGGCGAATATTCGCATCCGCACTGGTGTCGCCAAGAAGAGTGTGGATGAGATTTCGTCCGTCGTCCTCAAAAGCCAACCAGATGGAACACAGCTTACCATCGGCGATGTAGCAAGTGTGAGGACCTATGGCGTGGATCATGGTCGGGCCTATTTCGTTGGAGATAACCCCGCAATTTCCATTCGCGTAGATCGTTCGTCTCAGGGGGATGCGATTGGCATCCAGCGGCAGGTCGAGGGGGTTGCCGACGAAATGAGCCTTGCACTGCCCAAGGACGTTAGCATCACGCTTATTCGTACGCGGGCCGAGGCCATTACGGGGCGACTGGCGCTCTTGCTGGATAACGGGCTGATGGGGTTGGCGCTTGTTGTTAGTCTTTTATTTTTGTTCCTGAATGCTCGGACAGCGATTTGGGTTGCGGCGGGGATACCTGTTGCGATGCTGGCGACGATTGCGATCATGTATGCGGCGGGGCTGACGCTCAATATGATCTCTCTCTTCGCGCTTATCATTACGCTTGGCATCGTTGTCGATGACGCCATCGTTGTGGGCGAACACGCCGATTTTCGCGCCCGACGATTAGGAGAGTCACCCGTCGAGGCCGCAGAGAATGCCGCGAAACGCATGGCGGCACCGGTATTTTCGGCGACGGTTACCACAGTTATCGCGTTCTTTGGCCTCGTCGCGATTGGCGGGCGTTTCGGGAGCCTGATTGCGGATATTCCGTTTACGGTGATTGCCGTTCTGCTTGCTTCATTGGTCGAGTGTTTCTTGATACTTCCCAATCACCTTAGCCATGCCCTTCGACATTCTGCCAAGCAGCACTGGTACGATGCGCCGAGCCGTTTTGTGAATCGTGGCTTTACCTATGTGCGGGATAGACTTTTCCGTCCACTCATGCGCAGCGTGATCCGGTTCCGCTATCCCGTTTTCGCGGGGGCGATGCTCTTGTTGGCAAGCCAAGCTGCTTTGTTCATATCGGGCGAGGTGCGTTGGAGGTTCTTTAACGCGCCAGAGATTTCCTCCATTTCGGGGAATTTCGCGATGGTCAATGGCGCCACGCGCGATGACAGCAAAGCAATGATGCGTGAAATGCAGCGTGCCGTTGATGCGGTGGGCGAAAGCTATGAACAGGAATATGGCGTCAATCCGGTTACCTACGCGATTGCTGAAATCGGCGGAAGCGCGGGCCGCGGCCTTTCTGGTGTCGAGAATAAAGACAGTTCGCTCCTAGGCTCAATCTCGGTTGAACTGATCGACGCGGATTTGCGTCCCTATAGCAGCTTTGCGTTTATCGGATCCTTACAGGAAGAACTCAAAAATCATCCATTGGCCGAAGTTGTAAGTTTCCGAGGTGGCCGTTCAGGGCCGGGCGGCGATGCGCTTGATATTAAGCTCTATGGAGCCTCGGCGACGACGCTAAAATCCGCCGCCGAGGCGCTCAAGACACGGCTTGCCCAATTCCCAGAGGTCTCGGCGCTCGAGGATACGCTCGCATATGATAAAGAGGAGTTGATCCTAGAACTGACTCCACAGGGGCAGGCGCTCGGGTTTTCGATTGATGAACTGGGGCGCGTTTTGCGTAATCGCCTCAATGGGATTGAGGCTGCAACCTATCCTGACGGACCACGCAGCGCGACTATTCGGGTTGAACTTCCAGAAGGTCAGTTGGGCGCGGATTTCCTTGCGCAATCATATATGCAGACCTCGGCAGGCGGATATGTTCCGCTGGGAGATATCGTAACAGTCAAACGTCAAACGGGGTTCTCGACCGTGCGCCGCGAGGATGGTCTGCGCGTTGTGACGGTAACGGGGGACATCGCCGAGGATAATCCAGACGCCGCTGCGGAAATCTCTCTGCAACTACGCGAGGAAATATTGCCACAGCTAGAGGCAGATTTTGGCGTGGGTTGGCACCAAGGGGGACTGGACGAACAGAGCCGCGATTTCCTCAATGATGCGCTAATAGGACTTATTCTTTGCCTGATTGGCATCTACTTGACGCTTGCTTGGGTGTTCTCAAGCTGGACGCGGCCGATTGTCGTGATGGCCATCATACCATTTGGGCTGGTGGGAACGATCTATGGACATGCCGCTTGGGAGATTCCGATTTCGATGTTCTCGGTTGTCGGGTTGATCGGGATGACAGGGATTATCATTAACGATTCGATTGTTTTGATAACAACGATTGACGAATATTCCGAAGAGCGCGGCCTTTTCCCTGCCATCGTGGACGGTGTTGCCGATCGCTTACGTCCTGTGATGCTGACGACACTGACGACGGTTCTGGGCCTTGCGCCCTTGTTGTTTGAATCCTCTAGTCAGGCACAGTTTCTTAAACCAACGGTCGTTACGCTGGTTTATGGGCTTGGGTTTGGCATGTTCCTTGTTCTGCTGGTCGTGCCGTCGCTTGTTGCAATGCAAAACGATATGTCGCGCCACATGACCGCCCTGCGCCGTGCGGTGCGTTTTCCAGCAGGCGGGAGGATCGTTTCGGGCGGAGTGGTAGTGGCGACGGTTCTTATTGCGCTGGCATTCACTGGCACGATGGGAGCGGCGGTACTAAGTGGAAGTTTGCCATTCGCGTGGATTATTCCAAACATCGAAGAGTTGCCGCTCATGCCGACGGCCTTCCTGATATTCCTTATATTGGTGCTCGCCATTCTAGCGCTGGTGTTCGTCGCTGGTGCCATGATGCTTCGCCGACGCGAAGTCAGGAGCTAACTCGGGGCGGAGCAGCCGTCGTACTCGATCATCTCTTTTTGTCCGAGCATCGTTAGGCGAATATCGCGGCGTTGCAGGCTTGGCATCGTTCCATCGGAAATGATCTCGGAGGAGACAGAGAGCCGATTTCCGCTGCGTTCTTGTCCAGTTGTTCGGGTCCAAGTCGTGGGATCGCGATGCTCAACTATGGCGACCTCTTTGTTGTCGATAGCCGGAGAATTAAGTGTAACCTGCAAGCTCATCCCCTCTGGCGACGGCGCGAATTGACACTCAATCCTTGCGCTCCCTTTACGTGGTCCATTCGCGAGAGCGGCGGCGATTTTTGGATCAGGCGCTGTTTTCTGGGCGGGAAGGATTGCGTTGAACTTAATGACCGTTGGGATGCACACGTCTTGGCACACACCGATGTTAATCTGGCCGCTAATCGGTACATCTTGCGCTTCTGCAGAGATGCTAAGTGTTAGGGGTACGATAACCTCGTCATAATACACAAACGAACGCAGCCCGTTTTTGACCTCTGCGGTTGGGCGCGGCCAACTGAGCGAAGCGCCTGAAATTGAATTGCTATCTTGGAGATCAAGTTGTGGCGGAATACCAGCGTCCCCCGGAATGCGCCAATATGTGACCCAATCTGGGGCAAGCATAATCCGAAGTGCGGCAACATGCGTTCCGTTATCTGCGCGCCATCCGGGTAAAATAGAGAGCGAAGCCTTGGCACCATCGCCCGCGAGTACAGGCGGCGAAATTGCTAGAAGGGCGGTGCTCAGAAGCCCGCGGGCAAGTGCATGACGTTTCATTCCAGTGAACATAGCGAGGCCAGAGGATTTGGAAAATCACAAATCGCGGATGCAAACGTGATTTGCCATTTCTCGCACTTGTGTCGCGCATTTTTTCTGCGCAGACTATTCATATGGAAACAGAGGCAGATAACCTAAGCGGCAAGTTCCTTATTGCGATGCCCGGAATGGGCGACACCCGTTTTGACCACAGTGTCGTTTACCTTTGCGCGCATTCAGAAGAGGGGGCGATGGGCATCATCGTCAATAAACCCTCTATGGACATCAAGCTCGACACGTTGTTAGAGCAGCTTGAAATCCCGCGCGGAGAATTACAAAGCGATATTCGAGTGCATTTTGGTGGACCGGTTGAGCATGGGCGTGGATTTGTTTTGCACAGCACTGACTACAGCGCGGGCGAAACAACCCTTCAGGTTACACAGTCCATTGGCATGACCGCGACGCTCGGGATTCTTGAGGATATGTCGAGCGGTCACGGCCCGCAAAAGGCATTGCTTGCTCTCGGCTATGCTGGCTGGGGGCCGGGGCAGCTTGAGGCGGAAATCCTGAGCAACGGATGGCTGACGTGCGATGCGACGACGGACATCGTGTTCGATCAGGCTAACTCTGCCAAATGGGACGCAGCCTTGGCGACCTTGGGAATCAGTCCGTTAATGCTGTCCTCAGAAGCAGGTCACGCCTAGCGCGGCGCTGCGGCGCGACGAAGCCTGTCGTTAATCGCGACGCCAAGGCCAATCTCCGGAATCGGCGCCACACAGATCGTGTCCGCGTTCATTGCGTTCGCCTCATGCAGGATGCGAAACAAATTCGTCGCAGCCTCGTGCAGATCCCCACTTGGCGAGAGATTTAGATCGGCGCCCTCGATGGCTCCAAATCCAATGAAAACTTCGCCTTCGCGTTTCGCGGTGGCGTTCAGGCGCACGGGCGCGTTGGGCGCATAGTGGCTTAGAAGTTGCCCCGGTGCAGTGATTTCGCCGTTGATCGGCGCGGCAAGTAGCTGGCTAAGGCAGGCTTCAAGCGCTTCGGTTGGCAATCCGCCCGCGCGCAAAAGTGTCGGGGCCGCAGTGCAGCCAACGATCGTGCTTTCTAGCCCTACGTCGCAGGGGCCACCATTCACGATACCGTCAATTTTCCCCCAGAGCCCATCCACAACATGATCCGCAGTTGTTGGGCTTATTTTTCCAGAAGGATTCGCCGATGGGGCGGCGATCGGGCCGTCGAACTGATGTAATAGATTCTGTGCAAGCGGCGTTGCCGGAACGCGCAGGCCAACCGATCCCAATCCCGCCGTCACCAAATCCGACAGGCCAGAGTTTGCACGCAACGGAACAACAATGGTGAGCGGCCCCGGCCAGAATGCCTGTGCCAAAGCGCGCGCATTGGTGTCAAATTCGCCGTACTTTTCAGCGTGCTCTAGCGAGGCAACATGCACAATCAACGGGTTGAATTGTGGACGGCCCTTGGCTGCGAAAATATTGGCCACGGCGCTATCGTTTCGCGCATCCGCCCCTAGACCGTAAACCGTTTCGGTGGGAAACGCGCATAGGCCTCCCTCCGCAAGAATATTCGCGGCTTGGGTGATCCCGTCTTGGGATGAAGGAATAAGCACCGTTTGAATAAGAGCCTCTCTGACGTGGCGTTTTTGTTGCTGGCTTCGTGGGAAGCACTACGTTGAATGCGAATTCAAGAGACATAACGGCGCGGCAAGAATTTGCCAAGCTATTGAACGGAGTCCCTATGCCATATCGCGCCCCAACATCTGAGTTTCAGTTTATTTTCGACAATATTGTCGGACTAGAGCAAACACGGGCAACGGAAAAATTCTCCGATGCGACCTCTGATGTGATCGAAGCGATTCTCGCGGAAGCGGGAAAACTGAGTGATGACGTGCTCGCGCCGCTTAACCGGAATGGTGATCTTGAGCCTGCCACGCTTGAAAACGGAGTTGTGCGCTGTTCAAGCGGATTTGACGCTGGGTATGCCGCAATCGCCGAAGGTGGGTGGATTGGCTCTTCTGCGTCAGAGGAATTTGGCGGAATGGGCTTGCCATTCTCGGTGACCACGGCGGTAAACGATATGATGTCGGGCGCGTGTTTGGCGCTGCAGCTAAACCCGCTTCTGAGCCAAGGCCAGATTGAAGCTCTTGAGCACCACGCGAGCGATGAAATCAAGGCTTTGTACCTTCCCAAGCTCATTTCGGGCGAGTGGAGCGGCACGATGAACCTGACCGAACCCTCTGCGGGAAGTGATGTCGGGGCACTTTCGTCCAAAGCGGTGCCGAACGGTGATGGCACTTATGCGATCACAGGGCAAAAGATTTTCATTAGCTGGGGCGACAACGATTTCACAGAGAACGTTTGCCACCTCGTTTTGGCGCGCCTTCCGGATGCTGCACCGGGCACGCGGGGCATTAGCCTGTTTATGGTGCCCAAGCTTATTCCCGACGAAAACGGCAAGCCGGGCGTTGCGAATACGCTCAAGGTTGTTTCGCTCGAGCATAAAACGGGCCTGCATGGTTCGCCAACTGCGATGATGGACTTTGACGGAGCGAAAGGCTGGATTGTCGGTGCCGAGAATGGCGGCATGAAAGCGATGTTCACGATGATGAACAACGCGCGCCTCGGAGTTGCGGTTGAGGGTATCGGAGTCGCCGAGGCAGCGTTTCAGAAGGCCCTCGAATATGCGAACGAGCGCAAGCAAGGCCGAACCGCCGTCGAGGGTGGGAACGGAACCATCGTCGATCACGCTGATGTGCGGCGGATGCTGGCAACAATGAAATCACAGATTTTTGCGGCTCGCTCTATCGCGCTTTCTTGTGCTGTAGCGATTGATATGGCGAATGCGACCAAAGACGCCGAGTGGCGCGATCGTGCGGCTTTCCTCACTCCGATTGCCAAGGCATACGGCACGGATGTCGGTATCAACGTGTCCGAACTTGGCGTTCAGGTGCATGGCGGCATGGGATATGTTGAGGAAACCGGCGCTGGACAGTTCTCTCGCGATGTGCGGGTGACTGCGATCTACGAAGGTACGAACGGCATTCAGGCGATGGACCTTGTCGCTCGCAAAATGATGGACGGTGGTGATGCTGCGTATCGTCTTCTCGAAGAGATCGAGCAAAACGCCGAATCCGCGCGCGCAAAGTTCCCGATTATGGCCGAGGCCGTATGGTCCGCCGCCGAGACGCTTCGCGAGGCGACCGAATGGCTCGTAGCGCAGGATGATCTGAACGACAGATTTGCTGGTGCAGTTCCGTATCTGCGGGCTTTTGCCTTGGTTTGGGGAAGTCACGCCCAACTTATGGCGGCAGTCGCAGAAGGCGGCGAAGGGCCACGCACAAGATTGGCGCGTTTCTTTGTAAAGCGTTTGTTGCCCGAGCACGGCGCTCTGCTTGCGCATGTGCGTGAAGGTCGCGGCGATCTTATGGCGATTAGCGCCGAAGATTTGGCATCCTGATGACTGTTTTACCTCCGTCACAGAGCGGCATCCGCTATCCGTATGAAGCGCCCCCCGAAGAAGGGCAGGCGATTGAGGTTGCCACTGGTGTCTTGTGGATGCGGCTACCGCTTCCGATGAAGTTGGACCACGTGAACGTCTATGCGTTGGATGATGGCGAGAGCTGGACAGTTGTCGATACGGGCTTTGACACCAAGCGCACACGTCAAATTTGGCGGGATCTGATGGCGGGGCCGCTTGGTGGGAAGCCGATTTCGCGTGTATTGGTGACGCATCATCACCCCGACCACGTGGGGCTTGCGGGTTGGATTCAGTCAGAGTTCGGTGCGGAGTTGATCATGACGCGCACGGCGTGGCTGGCCTCGCGTATGCTGACGCTGGATGAGCAAGCCGTCCCAACGCCCGAGACGCTAACCTTCTGGCGGCAAGCGGGCATGGATCCAGAGATTTACGCAAGCCGATCCCAAGAACGGCCTTTCAATTTCGCCGATATCGTCGCGCCTTTGCCGCTTGGATTTACGCGAATACAAGAGGGTTCGGTTATCGAAATCGGTGGCAGAACGTGGGACGTACGTATCGGCGACGGACATGCGCCAGAGCACGCGGTTTTGTTCTCGCGGGACGATAACCTTGTTCTTGGCGGTGATCAGGTATTGCCGTCAATCTCGCCCAACATCGGTGTATATGCGACCGAACCGATGGCGGACCCGCTTGCGGAGTGGCTGGAATCCTGCGAGCGCCTAAGTGAATATGCGCGCGGTGATCAATTGATTTTGGGTGGCCACAAGCTGCCTTACACGGGCCTTCCTGTACGGCTTAAGCAGCTTATCAACAACCATCACAGCGGACTTGAGCGCCTTTTGGAATACCTAAGGACCCCGCGAACCGCGCACGAATGTTTCCCGCCACTGTTCAAGAGGAGCATAGGTGAGGCAGAATATGGCCTTGCATTGGTCGAGGCAATCGCGCACGTAAATCATCTATACCTTGCTGGAAAAGTCACGCGAGGCGCGCGCGAAGATGGTGCGTGGGAGTATTGCACGAAGGGATAAGCCATGGGCGACGATATTGTAACAGCAGCCGAAGCAGAGGAAAACGCAGTGCTTCCTTCCGCACGCGTTGTTCATTGCGACCCTGACACTTCTGGCTTGGTTGAGCGCCAACCTCTCCCTAAGGGCGTCGCCAAAGTTCCCGTTGCTCAGAAAACTGCGGCGCATTGGGCCTATGAGCGCCTGATTATGTATATCAAGAACTTCGAAGAGCAGCTCGACAATGAGCATGAAATTGCGATGGGCTTTGTCGGTGGGAACACCGGTGTTCTGCGCATCGAGGGCTTGGGCTATTTTGATCCGGATATCGTCACGTTTTACGGAACCGACGAGACTGGCTCAAAAACACAACTCATCCAGCACGTCAGCCAGCTATCAGTTATGCTTCGAGCCCTAAGAAAGCGGCCAGAGGCGGTTGAACCGAACCGAATAGGTTTTAGATTAGCAGCAGATCTGGATTCTGACGCCATCGTTTCCGAGGATGGTACGTCAGAGGGTGACAGTACGAAATAAATCGTCTATTTGGGCGATGAACAAAGCGAAAGACTTAAAGAGGTGCTCTTATGGCCGAACACAAGCAAGGCGAAATGAATATCGAAGTGCAAACCAAAACCTTTGATGGCTTCATCAAAATGGTCACTTGGGGCGCGGGTCTTTCGATTGGTGTTTTGATCTTCCTGGCGATTTTCAATTCCTGATAAAAACAAGAAATGGCGGCCGATGGTTCGCCGTTTCTTGCTCTCTAGAGCCATGTATTTATGACATAGAGCGATAGATAGAGCGCCGCCCCGCCGCAGAAAAACGCCGCGAGGAAGCTTTTACTGAAATATCCCACCGCCAGCGCAACCGTCGCCGCAATCAGGCGCGCGGGGTCTGTTTCGCCGTCTGTTGCGGCTGGCCAAATCACCAGTGGCGCAACCAGTCCGGGCATAACGGCGACGGGTGTGTAGCGTAGGTGGCGCAAGACCCAGTCGGGCAAATCGCGCCCGCCGATGATTCCCAAGAATGAAAAGCGGATCAGATATGTCCCAATCCCAAGTGCCGCGATGATGAACCAGATGTTCGCGTCTGAATAGTTCATGCTTTTTTCCTCCCGAGCCAGAGTTCAATACGCGCGCCCACCATCATCGCAACGAACGCCGCAAGCAAAAGCCCTGTGCCCGCAGGCATAAAGTTCAGTGTCAGTGAAAGGACAATGGAGACTGCTGCCGCCGCGACATGCGCCAACGTGCGTAGCATCGGGCCAACCATAGCAAGGAACGTAATCGGAAGTGCGAAATCCAGCGCATATTCAGGGGGTATGCCCGTTCCGACTTTGGCGCCGATATAGGTGAATATGTACCAAACTGGCGTCAACAGAGCCATGCTGCCCGTGAAAAATGCGATCCGCTCGGGGATTGTCATTTTTGGGTTTCGCTCAAATTCAGAGATACTAACGGAATACCCTTGGTCGATGAGAATGTAGCTGATGAAGCCACGCTGCCAAAGTGGGGCCTTGCCGATATACGGAACCATCGAGGCCGAATACATCATCATGCGCAAGTTCACCGCAAGGCTTGTGGCAAGGATGATAAAGGTCGGTGCGTCCTCGGCCATAAGCGATACCGCAGTGAATTGCGCCGCACCCGCGATCACGAGTACCGAGAACGACATAACGTGCAAAACGTCTAGGCCTGCCTCGGTTGCGACGACGCCGAATAGCATCGCAAACGGTGCTCCGACCAAGAGAAAAGGCGAACCGTCGCGAAGCCCGCGTAAAAACGCGGATTTGGTGGTGGAGTTGGGCATGGACTGGCTCTAAGCTGTTGGTGAATGACGCGCAGCCTATAGAGGGATGACAGGTGGCAACAACCCCCAATATTGTATCGACACTTATTGCGCCTGATCCGGAGCGCGCGGGACTAACGCGCAAGGTCACGGGCTTTGATCACACGGGTCAAAAGGTTGAAATTGCTGTCGTAGAAGAGCGACCGTTGACTATCTATTTGAATAGTCAGGAAATTGTGACGGCGATGACAATTGGCGATTATCCTGATTTCTTGGCGCTCGGTTTTCTGCGTAATCAGGGGATGCTGCGCGATGATGACAATGTCACCGCTGTGGATTTTGACGAGGATCTAAATGTTGTGGTTGTGCGGACAGAGCGCAAAACAAACTACGAAGAGAAAATGCGCAAAAAGACACGGACCAGCGGTTGTGCCGTTGGCACGGTGTTTGGCGATATGATGGAGGGTCTTGAGGCGCTCGAACTCCCTCAGACCGAAGTGAGAACCAGTTGGCTTTATGCGTTGGCGGAGCAGATCAATCGTATGCCAAGCCTGTACTTAAGTGCGGGGGCCATTCACGGGACAGTATTGTGCCAAGAGGACCGACCCTTGGTTTATATGGAAGATGTCGGCCGTCACAATGCAGTGGATAAGGTTGCGGGATGGATGTTTGCCAATCATGCCGAACCAGCCGACAAGATTTTATATACTACGGGGCGATTGACGAGCGAGATGGTCATCAAATGTGCGCAGATGGGAATCCCGACGCTTGTTTCCCGATCAGGTTTCACCGCGTGGGGCGTAGAAATAGCGCAGTCCATCGGGCTGACCCTCATAGGGCGATTGCGTGGGCAGCGGTTTACTTGCCTTGCTGGCGAAGAAAGGCTGATCCGTGATGCCAAACCGAACATGCGTGATAGGGAGAAAACATCATGAAGGCACCCTATGGCGTGATACTTGCGGGCGGTGAATCGCGCCGCATGGGGGGCGGGGACAAGTGCCTTCAGAGAATTGGACAGCAGCCGATACTAAACCATGTGATAGACAGAATTTCGCCGCAGGTCGCGGAGCTTGCGTTGAACGCGAATGGTGATCCCGCGCGGTTTGCGCAATTCGATATCGAAGTTGTTCGCGACACAATCGAAGGGTTTGCAGGGCCGCTTGCTGGTGTTCTGGCAGGGTTAGATTGGGCAGCACAAAAGGGCGCCGATCATATCGTCACAGTCGCGGCGGATACGCCATTCTTTCCACAAGACGTGGTTGCGCAACTCTTGTTAGCTTCTGAAACACAGGGGAAGCCGATCGCGATGGCGGCTACGCCAAATGAGACAGGGAAGGTCATGCTGCACCCCGTGTTCGGGCTTTGGCCAGTGTCATTGCGCGATGATCTGAGGGACGCGCTGAACCAAGGCGTTCGCAAGGTTGTCGCATGGGCCGATGTGCATGGCATTGCCAAGGCCATTTACGCGACCGATAGGATCGGTCCGTTTTTCAACGTGAATACGCCAGAAGACCTCGAACTGGCACGCACGATCATAGGTGCGGATGCATGAAGGTTTTCGGGGTTACGGGGTGGAAGAACAACGGCAAGACGGGATTGATGGAGCGTTTGATTGCCGAGGTGAGGGCTCGTGGGTTTTCCGTCTCGACAATCAAGCATGCGCATCACCGATTTGATCTGGATCAGGAAGGTAAGGATAGCTTTAGGCATCGCGCAGCGGGGGCAAAGCAGGTGCTGCTTTCCTCTAGTAAGAGATGGGCTTTGATGGATGAGTTGCAGGGCGACAACGAGCCAGAGCTGGCAGAGCATATCGCAAGGCTTGATCCCGTTGATCTCGTTCTGGTCGAAGGGTTCAAAGCCGCGTCACACCCCAAAATTGAAGTCCACAGGGGCAACGCAGCACGCGAACCGTTGATTGCGTTAAAGGATCAAACCGTGCTCGCTGTGGCATCGGATCGGCCCCAAGAATTGCATGTTCCGGTTTTCGATCTGGATGATACGGCGGCCATTGCAGATTTCATTTTGGAGTACGTTGGGCTGGTGAAGTCCGAGAAAAGCACCAAAGCCGCACCGCTAAAGGATGACTGTTTTGCCCTACCCGAGGGGATGTATTGGACCCCAGTGGACGAGGCGCTGGCCAAATTGCGCGATACGTTAGCACCCGTGGTAGATATTGAGGTCTGTGGTCTGGAAGAGGCGTTGGGAAAAATTGTGGCGGCTGATCAGCGCGCCATTCGTTCCAATCCTCCTGCGCCGAACTCGGCGGTGGACGGGTATGGAATTCAGAATAGCGGTGCCGCAGGGCCGCAGAGTTATCAGTTGCTGGAGGGGCGTTCTGCGGCGGGGGCTCCGTTTGCGGGAGCGGTGGCGGCGGGGCAGGCGGTGCGCGTGTTGACGGGCGCAGTTCTCCCCGCCGGAGTTGATAGCGTGGTTATGCAGGAGGACGTTGTAATTGAGGGCGGAACCCTCACTTTCAGCGGGCCCCTGAAGATGCGCGCAAACACGCGACGCGCTGGCGAGGACGTGGACGCGGGCGGCATCATACTGACCAAAGGAACGCGCATTTGTGCGCCAGAGATCGCAATCCTCGCGGCAACTGGTGCCCACGAATTAGAGGTGTTCAAACCGCTGCGCGTTGGTGTCCTCTCTACTGGGGATGAACTTATTGCGGCAGGAAGCGAAGCAACGCCTTCGCAGACGTATGATGCCAATCGCCCGATGCTCCTTTCGCTTGCGGCGTCATGGGGGCATGAGGCGGTCGATTTGGGGCAGGCCCCCGATGATCCAGAGGCGATCGAAGCGGCGTTGATCGCAGCCGCAACAAAGGTAGACGTTATCTTTACATCAGGTGGTGCGTCTGGCGGCGATGAGGATCACGTTGGCACGCTCTTGGCGGCAAAAGGTAACCTTCAGACATGGCGCGTTGCGATTAAGCCTGGGCGTCCGTTGGCAATGGCGATGTGGAGAGGCGTGCCGGTTTTCGGTCTGCCGGGCAATCCTGTCGCGGCATTCGTGTGCGCATTGGTTTTCGCGCGCCCTTCGTTGGGAATGTTGGCAGGCGCTGGATGGCAAGAGCCGCAATCGTTCATGGTGCCCGCAGGGTTCTCCAAGAAAAAGAAGGCAGGTCGCCGCGAATTTTTGCGTGCGCGCATGACGCCGGAAGGTGAAGTGGAGGCCTTTGCTTCAGAAGGTTCAGGCCGCATATCTGGGCTAAGCTGGGCGAATGGATTGATCGACCTGAGCGAAGACACCACTGAAATCACCAAAGGCGACTTGGTGTGCTTTTTGCCATTCTCAAGCTTTGGAATTTAGTCAAAGGTTCCTGAAACACGCCCCAAGAGCATGAACGCGCGGGCGGTTCTGGTGTCTGTTAGCTCAGCGATTTCAATGTCGCTTGCGCCCTCTTCAAAGCCGATAAAGCTCTTGTCGAACTGGCGCAGGAAATGATGCGAAGTATCGCGGAATATCGGGTCCTGCCGCATTCGCGCCGCTGTTAGGGCCAAGCAGGAGCGGTCTCTGATTCCGCCTAGTGCTGCCACACTGCGTCCTCGTTCACCCTTGGCGAAATGCCGCCAGATTTCGGGCGATGCGCGTTCGGGGCGGAGGTCATCCATATAAATGCCGTCTTGGCTTAGAAGCGTTAGGATGTCTTGGGAGGACTGAATAAGACGCGCGGCTTCGCGATCCTTTAGGGCGCGGCGAAGTGCGGCGAAGCCTTCTTTATCTTCGGCATTCTCGGGGAAGTTCACGGCGCGTATGAAATCTGCGGTCGAGAGCGGCGGCGTGATGTCCTCAATTGAGGTCCCGAGAGCCAATGCTTGCTGTGCATCCGCGTCAGGATTCGGGAGGGCGGTGGGGCGAATACGTGCCGTCGGTGCAGCGTTAGTGCGCGTGGTTGCAAAGGTGGTGATTGCCGATTCGGTTTGGCGCTGTGCAGTGACGATTTGGTCGAGCTTCTCAACGACTGAGGGGATGGTCGTGACTGATGTGGCCTGCTGCTGTTCCACGTAACTCATGCGCATGGCGTCGATTGATGCTTGAAGCCGCGCGGTTTCTTCGCGGATGATGCGCGCGCTGCGCAGCGAAACAACCCCGACCCAAATCACAGCCACGGGCAGGAAGACAACAAGCAAGGTCGCTACGAACTTGAGAGCCGTAGGAGCCGAAGCTGTGGCTTCGCTTGGAACGATCAACAGAAACGTGCCTGCCGCCAACACCCAGACGATCGATAACGCCGCCGCGACCACCTCAAGCGGTACAAGAGGCGTGGTACCGCCGAGCCGAGAAGTTCTCCCAGCTTCTAGCGTGTCCGGTTTGTTGGCTTTGGGCATGGCGCCGCCCCGCAATGGGTTACTGATAAACGATTTTTAGGATTTCAAAGTCGCGGGTTCCGCCCGGAGCCTTGAATTCAATGCTATCGCCTTCTTCTTTGCCGATGAGCGCGCGTGCAAGCGGGGATTTGATGTTGAGCAAACCTTTTTCCAGATTTGCTTCGGGCTCGCCGACAATCTGATAGGTTTTCTCTTCGTCGGTGTCCTCATCAACAATCGTGACGGTCGCGCCGAATTTCACAGACCCGGAAAGCGAAGCCACGTCGATTACATCCGCAAGAGAAATGATCGCCTCAAGCTCCTTTACGCGCCCTTCGATAAAGCTCTGCTTCTCGCGGGCGGAGTGGTACTCGGCGTTCTCTGACAGGTCGCCATGCTCGCGCGCTTCCGCAATCGCACGGATGACTGCAGGACGTTCAACAGACTTAAGCTGTTTCAATTCGATTTCGAGCCGGGAAAACCCAGCTTGGGTCATTGGTATCTTTTCCATTAGGTGCCTAGCGTTTTATAGTTTGGTAATTGGCAACACGTCACTGTTAATTCAAGCTTGGGCGTTGAAGTCAAGGCCTTGCTATAACTAGAAGTAATTTGGTCCGCTAGCGACAGTTATTTTATTTGGCACATATGCGTACTTATCTTTATCTGCTGCTTTTTCAGTTTGTGTGCTGTCTGGTCGTGCTTTCTATAGTGCGAGATGATCCAATATTCTCTATCACCGATTTCGTGCACCATTTCTTCCTTATTCCAGGGGGCTTCCATTGGAAGGGGAAGTATGTATTGGCCTTCTTGCTGATAATACTGATTTTCATCTCGAGAGTGAAGTTGGCGAACCGGCTTGCGCTTGCGTTTGTCATCTTCATCGCCTGTATCATGCAGAAGATGATGTTCTCAGCCATCAAGACAACAATGCCGAGTATCGTTCCGTTTTATGCGGACGACTTGTTTCTAGAAATGGATCGAACGCTGCTAGGAGGGATAGATGCTTGGGAAATAACCCATCTGTTTAGCGCCTATATTCCTGCTGATTTGGCGGGGTTTATATATGTTACGGCGTGGGTGCTCTTTATTCTGTTTTTCCCTACGCTGCTCGTAATGTTCGACAACAATATTGAGCGGCGAAATCGCTACCTCGTTATGTATTTCTGGGTCTGGTTCGGGCTTGGACACATTCTGGCGCTAGCGTTTATGTCTGCGGGGCCCGTATTTTATGACCAAGTTTATGGCGGGAATACCTTTGCTTCGCTTACTGCCGCACTCCAAAGTTCGGGCGTTTCAACGAGCTTCGTGGGCCAAATTCAACGTGATTTGTGGACCGGATACAGCACGATGGAGCAAACAGCCAGTTCAGGCATTTCGGCGTTCCCGAGTGTGCATATCGGAAACGCCATGTTGTTTGGGTTGTATCTCTATGAAGTCGCGCCAAAGCTATGGCCCGTTTCCGTTGTTTATCTGATCGTGTACCAGTTTCTCTCGGTATATCTCGGTTGGCACTATGCGGTTGACGGGATTGCCTCTGCAATTCTGGTATATGCGCTGTGGAAGTATCTCAAAGTTCGAGAAGCGCGGAAGCAACAAGCTGTACCAGCTTCGGACGATGCGATTTATTCCTAATCGCGCGTCGTTGGTATGCTCACTCAATCATATTGAACAACCTCGTATTCAATTCCGTCGTGGTCATCGAAATAGAAGCGGCGCCCGGGTTCGTAGTCGGCGTGGCTTTGGGGTTTGAAGCCAGCGGCGATGACGCGTTTCTCGGTGGCATCCAGATCGTCGACGACAACGGCTAGATGGTTCAGCCCTCCGATATGTTTGTAGGAGTTGTTTGTTTGGCCTTCGCTGGCGGGGTGTTGATATATGGCGAGATAGCTGTCGTCACCTCCGACATGTGCTGAGCGGCCGCCATGAATCGAGTCTCCCTCCCAGCGGGTTTTCCAGCCGAAGATGGACTTTAGAAACTCTGTGGTTTTCCTGATGTCAGACACAGTGACGTTCGCGTGTTCTAGTCGTGTTTGGCTCATTTCATGTTCCTTTTTGAGTTGATATACGAGTTGTAATTCCTCAAGTTAACTTTAGGTCAATACAGATTTTCAGATTATTTTGACGCTCGTTCAGAGATTTAACGCGGTGTCGCGATTGACCCCTTTCCCCTTGTTCGGGTATCGCAAGAAGCAAGAGAGCATGAGTGAGGCGCCGCTGGGCGCAGAGAGGAATGAGATGACCGATATCGAACGGGAATCCATGGAGTACGATGTTGTTATTGTTGGCGCCGGTCCTGCGGGCTTGTCTGCGGCGATCCGTCTGAAACAACTCGACGCTAATCTGGATGTAGTGGTTCTTGAAAAAGGTAGCGAAGTTGGAGCGCATATCCTTTCTGGCGCGGTGCTTGATCCCGCTGGCTTAACGGCGCTTATGCCTGATTGGAAAGAACGCGGCGCACCCATTAACGTTCCGGTCAAGAAAGACCGCTTCCTGTTCTTGGGTGAAGCGGGGCATATTCGCATCCCGAATTTCCCAATGCCGCCACTTATGAATAACCACGGCAACTATATCGTCTCGATGGCGAATGTTTGCCGCTGGATGGCGGAGCAAGCCGAGGAACTGGGGGTCGAGATTTTCCCGGGCATGGCGTGCTCAGAGCTCATTTACGGAGAGCAAGGCGAGCTTGTTGGCGTAGTCGCAGGCGAGTTCGGCAAGAACCCCGACGGCACGCCCGGTGCAGCATACGAACCGGGGATGGAACTTCGCGGCAAGTACGTGTTCCTCTCCGAGGGTGTGCGTGGATCGCTCTCGAAACAAGTGATCGCGAAATACGATCTTGCTAAGGATTCCGATGTTCCGAAGTACGGGCTTGGAATGAAAGAAATCTGGGAAATTAATCCTGACCAACACCAAGAAGGCACCGTCACCCACACGATGGGCTGGCCGCTGGGCGGAAATGCGGGTGGTGGCTCGTTTATCTATCATATGGATAACAATCAGGTGTTTATCGGTTTCGTTGTGCACCTGAACTACAAGAACCCATACGTTTCCCCTTACATGGAATTCCAACGGTTCAAGCACCATCCCGAAATCGCGAAGCTCTTGGAAGGTGGTCGCCGCGTTGCTTATGGCGCGCGCGCAATTTCCGAGGGTGGCTATCAATCTATGCCCAAGGCCGTGTTCCCCGGTGGAGCGCTCTTGGGGTGCTCGGTCGGGCTAGTGAACGTTCCGCGCATCAAGGGTAATCATAATGCTATGTTCTCGGGCAAATTCGCCGCCGAAGCAGCATATGCAGCGCTGCAAGCAGGGCGTTCTGGAGATGAGCTGTCCGATTACGACACCGAACTACGGACGGGCGTCATTGCCAAAGACCTTAAGAAAGTGCGCAATGTTAAGCCGCTCTGGTCGAAGTACGGCATGATGGCTTCTCTCGCTTTGGGCGGCGTTGACATGTGGACCAATACGCTCTTCGGGTTCTCGCTCTTTGGGACGCTCAAGCATGGCAAATCCGATGCGGATGCGACGGGCTATGCTGCGGATCACAAAGAGATCGACTATCCCAAGCCAGACGGGACGCTATCGTTTGATCGTCTTACCAACGTGAGTTTTTCGGCGACCAATCACGAAGAAGAACAGCCCTGCCACCTACAGCTTGCTGATCCAACTGTTCCGATTTCGGTAAATCTTCCGAAATATGCGGAGCCAGCACAGCGCTATTGTCCAGCAGGTGTGTATGAGGTGATCGAAGAAGCAGGCGAGGGGCCGCGCTTCCAGATCAACTTCCAAAACTGCGTGCATTGCAAAACCTGTGATATCAAGGATCCAAGCAAGAACATCACTTGGGTCACGCCACAGGGCGGAGATGGGCCAAACTATCCGAATATGTAGGCAAATAACTTAAATATGAACTTGCGGAGGCCGTGGAATGCGCGCCTCCGCATTGCGTTGCAGGGATTGAGTGACTAGGTTTAGGCCAACGCAACGAATTGCCAAAGGCCATACCGTTTGAAACACTCTGTATTGCGCGCTGCGCTTCTTTCGACCGCTCTCCTCTTTCCCAGTGCAAATGTCCAAGCCGAAGGTTTGGCCGGTGCTTACCTTGCCGCGCGAAGCGCGAGCACCGCGGCAGACTTCAAATATGCCGCGACATATTTTTCACGCGCGTTGATCGAAGATCCAGGCAACTCGTTCCTCTTGAATAGCGGTATTGCGGCGAACCTTTCTCTTGGAAAGTTAGATACTGCTGTGGTTCTTGCGCGTGCGCTTGAAAGTAAAGGTGAGCATTCCCCCGTGGCGGACCTTGCGCTTGCGGTTCAAGAGGTAGTTGACGGCGATTACGAGGCCCTGTCCGCACGTATCGCAGATGGCGCAGAGATTGGCCCCGTTGTGACACAGCTCTTTGACGCTTGGGCAGAATTGGGCGCTGGCAAGATGTCTTCGGCACTCGAGAAGTTCGAGGCACTCACCAAGCTACAGGGTATGGAAGGCGTTGCGAATTATCACAAAGCGCTGGCTCTTGGCTCAGTTGGCGATTTTGAAGGTGCCGCAGAAATCTTCAGAGATGTGGATGCAAACGGCTTTTCTCATACGCGTTCGACCCTTACCGCATATGTCCAAGTCCTAAGCCAGTTGGAACGGAATGATCAGGCCCTCGAAGAGTTGAGCAGAGTCTATCAGGATGGTACCGCAGACCCGGAGTTCGAAGACCTTAAACAGCGCCTCGAAGCGGGCGAGACATTGCCCTTTGCGATTGCCCCAACCCCAAGAGAAGGGATCGCGCAAGCGGCTCTGACATTGGCTGAAGTGCTTTCGGTTGAAGGGACGCCGGACCAGACAATTCTGTATTCCCGCGCTGCGGAACTGCTTGATCCGAATATGATCTCGGCCGTATTGCTTTCGGCTGCAATGCTAGAAGATTTGGAGCAGTTTGAGTTGGCCACACAAGCCTATGCCAAAGTGCCCGCCGACAGCCCCTCGTTCCATCTCGCGGAAATCGGCCGCGCCGAAACACTTGAGCACGCTGGTAAGCCAGAAGAGGCGATTAAGGTCCTGCGCGATTTGGCAGAGGTCCGTCCTGATTTGCCGATTGTGCAGGTAAGCCTTGCCGATACATTGCGTGGCCAAGAGGATTACCAAGGTGCGAGCGAGGCCTATGACGCCGCTCTCGAGCTGTTCCCAGAAGTCGATCCTAAGCAATGGTTCATCTACTACGCGCGCGGAATATGCCATGAGCGGTTGGATGATTTCCCCGCAGCAGAGGCAGACTTTCGTCAAGCGCTCGAGCTTTATCCTGATCAACCTCAGGTCTTGAACTATCTTGGTTACTCGCTGGTTGAGAAGAACATCAAGCTCGACGAAGCGCTTGAAATGATTGAAAAAGCGGTCGCCGCACGACCCAACGATGGTTACATCGTCGACTCTCTGGCATGGGCCTATTACAAGCTCGGGCGCTATGAAGATGCCGCAGAGATCATGGAGCGCGCTGCATTGCTAGAGCCGCTTGACCCCATCGTGAGTGACCACTTAGGCGATGCTCTTTGGATGGTTGATCGCAAGATCGAGGCGTATTTCCAATGGCGTCGCGCGCTTTCGTTTGAGCCAGAAGAAAAAGACGCCGACCGTATCCGCCGCAAACTTGATGTCGGACTGGATGTGGTGCTCGAAGAAGAATCCAGGGCGAACTAAGCGGAATGGAATTTGCGCCCGCGAAAATCAACCTCGCACTGCATCTAACGGGGCAGCGGGAGGATGGGTATCACCTACTCGATAGCTTGGTGGTGTTTGCGGATGTTGGCGACGAACTTGCGGTTGCGACCTCTGATCAGTTGTCCCTCGCCATCGACGGACCTGAACGGGCGGGGCTGACCTCCGACGCTGACAACCTCGTTTTGAAGGCCGCTCGGTATCTGAATAATGCGCGCGGTGCCGCACTCACATTAACCAAGAACTTGCCTGTCGCATCCGGCATTGGCGGCGGGTCTGCGGATGCCGCCGCAGCTTTGCGGTTGTTGTCGCGTCATTGGGGAGTGCCGCTTCCTGCCGACGTTCTTGCTCTTGGTGCAGATGTGCCAGTTTGCCTATCATCCAAACCCGCTCGGATGCGCGGTATTGGAGAGGTGATCGAAGCGGTGCCGCACCTTCCCGACATGGCGCTATTGCTCGTGAATCCTAGAGAGCCGGTCAGCACGCCCGCTATCTTTAAGGCGATAAAAAATAAGAATAATTCGCCAATGGATGCAGTGCCAAAGGGAGCAGGTTTTGATAAGTTTTGCGTTTGGCTCTCGCTGCAACGAAACGATATGCAATCAGCTGCGATTACAGAAGCGCCAGTGATTGAACTTGTGCTTAAAGCGATCGAAAATAGCGGCGCTACTCTGGCTCGAATGTCCGGATCGGGAGCGACATGCTTTGGGCTGTTTCAAGATATTACTGCGGCCCAAGAGGCAGCAAATAAACTGCGTGCGGAATACCCAGAATGGTGGGTGAAATCCGCACGCGTGTTAACCTAGAATTCTACGCCGATCTGCGCCTTGATCCCCGCGCGGAACGGATGTTTGACAAGTTCCATTTCCGTCACCAAATCCGCAGCCTCAATTAATTCATCCTTGGCGTTGCGACCAGTCAGAACCACATGGGTCATTTCAGGTTTCTCTTCCCTCAGGAAGGTCACCACATCGTTGACGTCGATGTAATCGTAACGAATGGCAATATTGATTTCGTCCAATAGAACCATCTTGTTTTCTGGATCGCGGATCAGCTCCTTAGCTTTTTCCCAAGCAGCTGTGGCCATCTCGATGTCGCGCGACTTGTCTTGGGTTTCCCATGTAAACCCTTCACCCATCGTGTAAAATTCACAAGTGTCGCTGAATTTATCAAGGATGAGGTCGCGTTCTCCGGTACTCATGCCGCCCTTAATGAACTGGACAACGGCGCATTTCATATCATGCGCGATGCACCGAAAAATCATTCCGAACGCCGCGCTGGATTTACCTTTTCCTTTGCCCGTATGGACAATAATCAGGCCTTTTTTGTCAGTCTTGGTGGCCATGATCTTGTCGCGCGCAGCCTTCTTTTTGGCCATCTTCATGGCATGGCGGTCGGTGTCTTCGCTCATGGCTATCTCCTCTGAATAAACTTGAATTTTAAGGCAGTTTTAGTGGGTTGCAAGGGGTGAGTTTCGTTCGGTTTTGGTCGGTAAGTGTTTCTTAACCTTAGGCGCCTAGAGTGGCCAAAATTGCATAATGGAGGTTGGTATTGCGTCTCTTCATCATTGTCGTGGCACTTTTTGCGATTATTGGTTGTGATAGTCCAAACCCGCGCGCGTTCGGATATGATACAACGCGTCTTTCGATTGAGGGGAGTGATTTCACCGTCCGCTCAAACGGCGAAGTTGCAGAAGCAATCCGAACCGATTTTGCACCGCGACGAGAGCATGAACGCATACTGTTGCGGGCGGTGGTCGCGATTGAAGTCGCAACGGGCTGTAGGGTCGACCAAACGACTGTAAAAGGGGATCCGGCACTCGTGGCCGCAAGAATTGATTGTGACACGTCCTAAGACTTTTTCAGTTTCTCTAGCAAATCGCGCGCAGAGTTTGATCGTGGCATCCAAAGTCCGCGCTCAATCGCTTCGTCTAGCCGTTGCGCAATTTCGCGCAATGCTGGGGCGTTGTGTTCGGCGATGAACTGTCTGACATCTTCATCTTCCAGAAAGGCTTGATGCACAGCGTCAAAATGGTGCCCGCGCACTGCGCCCGTCGTCGCCGCGAAGGCAAAGAGGTAGTCGACAGTCGCCGCCATCTCGAACGCGCCTTTGTATCCGTGCCGCATGACGCCGTTAATCCACTTGGGGTTCACAACGCGGCTTCGCACAACGCGTCCGATTTCGTCCTCAAGCCGCCGAATGACGGGGCGCTCGGGGCGTGAGTGGTCATTATGATAAACGGGGCGATCTCGTCCTTGAAGGGTGCTCACAGCTGCTGCGGCGCCACCTTCGAACTGATAGTAATCGTCGCTATCCAAAAGGTCGTGCTCGCGGTTGTCCTGATTTTGAACAATGGCCTCGGTTTGCGAAAGACGCGCCTCAAATTGCGCACGTGCGCGTTTGCCGTCAGCGTTCTTTCCATAGGCATAACTTCCCCATTCGAGGTACGCCTCCGCCAAATCGGCTTTGTCGGCCCATAGTTGCTCATCAATCATGGCCTGCAATCCCGCGCCGTATGCGCCTGGTTTTGCGCCAAAGACACGCGGCGCGCTGTCCGGCCCTTCGTTCAAAAGGCGAGCGCGAGCGGGGTTTGCGTCTGAGGCTTCATCCATATCCATAACAGCGCGCGCCGCGCTATCAACGAGCGCAATAAGCTGTGGAAATGCGTCCCTAAAAAAGCCGGAGACTCGCAACGTAACATCCACACGAGGCCTCCCGAGAACGCTTTGTGGAAGGACCTCAAATCCTGTTACGCGACGGTTTGAAGCGTCCCAGGTTGGTTTCACTCCCATAAGCGCGAGCGCCTGCGCAATGTCGTCCCCACCTGTCCGCATATTCGCGGTCCCCCAAGCGGTAAGCAGCATTGCCCGCGGCCAATCACCATGATCTTGAAGGTGCTTTTCAATCAACAGGCTCGCCGATTTCCACCCCAGCGCCCACGCCGTCGGGGTGGGGACGGCGCGGCCATCGACGCTATAGAAATTCCGTCCAGTTGGTAGCGTATCCAACCGTCCGCGTGTCGGCGCGCCAGATGGCGCAGGGGCGACGAATTGCCCGTTCAGGGCGGTAAGGAGTCCCTTCATCTCTGAAGGTCCACACATTTCGACATTCGGGCGAACCGTGGCATCGACTTGCTCCATGACTTTTGATGCGAGCGCGCCAGCTGTTGCTTTGCCGTCCAACAACTCCGCTGCGAAAAGCTCAAGCCGTTCGACCGTATCGCCCTGACTCCGCCAAGTATCATCTGTAAGCGCTAAGAGTTCATCGGGAAATGAACCGATATGCGGTGCCGCCATATCGCAATCGAGCGGGTCGAGTTCAAATCCGAAGTCTGCTGCAATGGCCCGAATGAGTGACGCATCCCCGCCTTTACCATCGCCGCGCGGCACACGCACAAGCGCTTGGACCAAGTCACGCTCCAAGCGCCCAACGGGGCTCTCGCCAAATACGTGCAGACCATCGCGAATTTGCGCTTCTTTCAGATCACAGAGATAGGCGTCCAACTTAGCTAAATCACCTTCTTCATCATCGCCCGCTAGCCCCGCGTCCTCCGCCAAACCGGTGCTGCTGGTCAGACTTAGGATCTCTCGTTTCAAGTACTCTATGCGCCGTGGGTCGACGCCCGCCGCTTCGTAATATTCATCCACCAAACCTTCTAAATCCCGCAGAGGTCCGTAAGTTTCGGCACGCGTAAGCGGTGGCGTCAGGTGATCAATAATGACTGCCTGCGCACGTCGTTTGGCTTGTGTGCCTTCTCCCGGATCGTTGACGATAAAAGGGTACATATGCGGTGTTGGGCCAAAAACAGCTTCTGGAAAACACTCTTCGGAGAGAGCGACGGCCTTGCCGGGGAGCCACTCAAGATTGCCGTGCTTTCCCATATGAACGATTGCTTGGGCTTTGTGCTGTTCGCGTAGCCAGAAATAAAACGCAAGGTAGTTGTGGGGCGGAACCAGATCGGGAGCGTGGTATGTCTCTTGGGGATCAATATTGTATCCGCGCGCGGGCTGAATGCCGACGACTACGTTTCCATATTCAAGCACTGAAAGCGCAAATGTTTCATCTTCAAAAAACGGGTCATCCTCGGGCGCCCCCCAGCGCGTTTCGATCTGCTCTCTGACGGCTAGGGGAAGGGTAGAGTAGGAGGCGCGATAATCTTTCAGGTTTAGTCGCACGCCGCCGGTTCGTTTTGCTCGATCTGTGAGCCAGTTCGTCGGTCCCGCCATAATCGCTCGCATCAATTCGTCACTGTCGCGAGGGGCAGAGGTAACTGTGTACCCAGCATCGGTCATTGCCCTTAAGACACCACAGGTCGCGGCGGGTGCATCAAGGCCAACACCATTCGCCAGTCGGCCGTCCTTGTTGGGATAGTTTGCAAGAACGAGTGCCACCTTACGCTCGGTGGTGGGGGTAGTTCGAAGTGATGCCCAATTCGCGGCAAGTTGTGCGACGAAATCAATGCGATCTCCGCGTGCGCGGTAACTCGCAATGGCGCATTCGGTTGCTTCGTCGAAAAAGGCTTCTCCCTTAAAGCTTACCGCGCGGCTGAGTATGCGGCCATCAACTTCGGGAAGGGCCACGTTCATCGCGATGTCTCGCGCGGCAAGGCCGTTCGTGCCCTCAATCCATGCGGTCTCTGATCCTGCGGAGAACACCACCTGAAACACAGGAGCCGCGTTGGCGGCGGGCATTTCAAATGGGTTCGACGCGCCGTTGCTATGCTCGCCCTGATGGGGCGACCCAGTGGCGAACGACGTTCCGTTTAGCATCACCGATGGCGGAGCAGACGTGAAGAGGTGTTCCATCGTGGCGACAGAGACGGGGTCTTTGAGTGACGCGACGAATATCGGGAGCGGGTTCATTCCCTTGCGCAGAAGAGATTTCACCAAACGATTAATTGGATTGAGACCCGCACCCTGAACCAGAGCACGATAGAAGACAATCGGAACGATCGGCGCGTCGGGCGTCCATGCTTCTTGTGCGGCGGCGAGGTCACTTATGCCTTTCCCAGGCCAATACACACCTGCGCGCAAGAGGGCGCGCGCGGGTTCTGGCCGTTCGGCCTCGTCGATCATCGCTTGGGCATATTGAAGGAAATGCGTCGCGTTTTCTGGGCCGCCCTCAACCATATAGGCCCACAGCGCCTGATAATCCTCGCGCGAGACTGCGGATACTTCCCAGAGTTCGTCATCTGGTTTGTCATCTCCGGGGAGAGCGACAAATTTCACACCCGCGTCGTACAAGTGGGCAGCATATTGAACGAGCCCGTATTTCCAGTAACCGGCTCCGCCAAGCACGCGTGCGATGACAATTTTGCACTTGGTTGCACAAGCCTCGATGTGCAAATCCACTGACATCGGGTGTTGCAAATGCATCAGGCTCGCAAGCCGAAGGGAAGGCGGCGCGGCCATCTCGCTCCGCGCCTCCGAGAGCGCGGCGAGCTCGGTATCTGCTGCGGAAATGAACAGAATATCGGCCGGAGTCTGCCCCAAATCGACGGGTTCTGTTCCGTCATCCACGTTTCCGGGTGTCGCCGCGAGTAGGTGCATTAGAGGGCCCGTTCCATAAAGAGGCTCAGCGGATCAGCGGCATAATCCCCGAAGGGGCCACAATAGTCGAAGCCTTGTTTCTCATAGAGCTTATGTGCCGCATGAAGCGTGTTACCTGTCTCGAGGTACAGCTTAGGTAGTGACGCCTCTTGAGCGGCGGCTATCAGACTTGTCAGAAGTTTGTTCGCCACGCCTTTGCCGCGCGCGTTATCCGCGACGAACATCGACTTGATTTCGCCATAGACGCCTTTGTTTGCAAGCGCGCCACAGCCCAAGAACGCCTCGCCTTCGCGCGCAATGAGGAATGTGACCTCGGGCGCGCAAAGGGCGCCAGCGGATAGATAGTGATTGGACTCTGCAGGAAAGAGCGACTGCATCAGCGCGTGATGCGCCGTCAGCAACGTAAGCGCACGCGGATCGCGTGGGTCGCCCTTTTCGATTGTGACCGTCATTGTTGGAGTGCGCTCTCAATTGCGGCACGATCCAGACCCGCTTCACCAATGACCACCAAACGCGTTTGGCGAGTTTGCGCACCGAACGGTTGATCGAAGTAAGTGTCAACGCGTGGTCCTACTGCCTGTAACGTCAGGCGCATTGGCTTGCCTTCGATGGCGACAAACCCCTTTAGGCGCAGGATGTTGAACTTGCGAATAACGTCCGAGACTTGCTTGGCATAGGCGCCATGATCCGCGATCTCGCCGAGCGAAACCACAAAACTCTCGAATTCGTCGTGGCCGTGCTCGTGGTGGTGATCATCGTGGTTATCGTCATCATGATGGTGGTGATGGTGAATTTCGTGACGCGAAGAAAGGTCCAGTTCGGCGCTGACACCTTGCCCCAAGAGCACATCAACCGGTAGCACACCCATTGTCGACTTAATGACTTGCACACCTTCGCGACTGTCTTGACGAAGGTTGGTTGTGAGGGTCTCTGCCTCCGCGGCTTCAAGCAGGTCGGTCTTGTTCACCACAATCATATCGGCACAGGCGATCTGGTCCTCGAACAACTCCGAGAGGGGCGTTTCGTGATCGAGGTTTTCGTCGAGCTTGCGTTGGGCGTCGACCGCCGCAATGTTGTGCGCAAACTGACCGTCCACAACCGCGCGGCCATCCACAACGGTGACAACGCCATCGACAGTGACCTTCGTTGCAATCTCGGGCCAGTTGAATGCACGCACCAAGGGTTGCGGCAATGCAAGGCCGGAGGTTTCGATTACGATATGGTCAGGAGCGTTTTCCCGTGCGAGGAGTTTCTCCATCGTAGGAATGAAATCTTCGGCGACGGTACAGCAGATACAGCCGTTCGAGAGCTCCATCACATCGTCTTCGGTGCAGGTTTCGTCGCCACATCCCTTGAGGATATCTCCATCCACGCCAAGATCGCCGAATTCATTGATGATCAGGGCGATGCGCTTGCCATTGGCGTTCTGAAGCATGTGGCGGATAAGCGTGGTTTTCCCAGCGCCAAGAAATCCGGTAACGATAGTGGCAGGAATTTTTTGTGCCATGTTGGCCTCTCCTTCATACACGATGCTATGCGGGCATTTCTGCCGCGCATGAGAATTAGATTGTTTGACGGTGCCAAATTGCGCCCGCAACCCCGCCTAGAACGGCCCATGTGGCACAGGCGACGGCGAGCGTGCGGCTCACGAAGAGTGCCGAGAGTTCGGGTGGCGCAACGCCAGCGTAAAACTCAAGATGTGGCGCACCAATAATATGAGGGGCGGCGAGGAACAGCGCGCCAAGCGCCATCCAATGCAAACGGTTGCCAAACGCAATAAGCGCCAGCCCGACGATTGTTGCGATCACGGTTGTGATCCACCACATCTGGCGCAAGTATACATCCTCGGCCGGTGTTCCGGGGAGCTCGGGATAAAGCCCCGCCGCGGGCGCCAGTTGTATCGCGATAAATCCAGCTAGGCCCCACAATATGCCCGACTTGGCCGTGATGACATGCCCCGCAGTTGTCGCAGTTGCAAACCCCGCCACCAGAACCAGCGCAAAGCCAGTGAACACAATCATGTTCATAGCAACCGTCATGCCGTGGCGTGCAAGCACTTCCGAGGTGGGCGGCGCTGGTTCTTCTTCTATTTCGACGGGTTTCTGATCTTCGCCCTCAACGATCAAGACGCCGGCAAAGTGACTTTTAGCACCGGTTTCATATTCCTCACCCTCAAGAAGCAAAGGGGTGACGAGCCAAAACTGAAGCAGAGCCGAAATCAGCCCTGCTGCAAGACCAGCGAACAACGCGCTGGAAAAAATCTGTTTGAACATTTGCTTAGTGGCAGGGGAAGGCGATTGCGTGACGTGTATCGTGCGCCGCATCGTGCAACACAGAGGCCTGTGCAAAACCAGCAAGCCCCAGAAGCATCACGCCAGCAACTGCCGCCGCGAGAATTGGGAAAAACGCAGTCTGCGTTTGCTCAACAGGAGTCGCGATTGCTTTGGCCTGTGCGTGTGTCTTGTTCCGTTCGTTCATTTTGTCATTCCTTGTTCCGTCACACCCGACGGTCTGGTTGCAATTACGCAGGGCTGGTCTCCTGGCTTGCGGGTCGTCATGCGGTGTCCCCTTCCCAGCTATTGGTTGCCCAATTCACCAGTGGTTATCGACACGCACTCGCCACTTACAGTCGCGGGGGCGGCTGTGGCATCAGGCCCCTATTTGGGTCACCTTCACCACATTCCCATTTATTCCCTACCGCTTTGCGGGGTTCAGGGAATACCTTGCTTATTCTTTTTGGCGTTGCTTTGGGGGCTGGGTCAAGCGGAATCCCCTCGGTGCACCCGAATTCCGTGGAGTTCCGCCCAAAAACGACCGTTGCTTGCCTTTTTCGCCGAAAACATTTCCAATTAACGGATGACAGCCCCAACCATTATAAGCGCTACCGCCAAAGATTCGCATGCAATTCGCGAGTGTATTCAGGCGGCCTTTGCGCCGATGATCGCCGAGATATCTGATTTCCCAGATGTAACCCACGGGCTTGAGGACAGCATCGAAAAGGGCGAGGTCTTTGCTGCCATGGATGCTGGCGATGTGGCGGGCGTATTGGTGATTGATGTGCAGGAAACGTTTCTCAAGGTTTCCATCGTGGCGGTGGACCCGGCGCGCAAGGGGCAAGGGCTGGGTCGTCGGTTGATGGAATATGCCGAGAAACGCGCGCAACAGCTTGGACTGGCGGAAATGCGATTGCGAACGCACGCACTGATGCCTCAAAATGTGACGCTCTATGAGCATCTCGGATGGCGTGTGACAGGTCGGGATGAGCGCGCCGTGAGTATGTCCAAGCCGCTCTAAATCGGCAAAATCGCCCGATATGCGCAATATGTTGTGGATAAGTTGCCGATATGCGCCATTTGTGGTGTTTTTCGTTGACTCAGAGGGCCGCTCTCCGAAACGCTAGGCCAAAGGAATCATTCAGGGGACCCATTTGCAGTTTTCCAGACTCAGACTCAATGGCTTCAAGAGCTTTGTTGACCCGACTGATCTTGTGATCGCGCACGGGCTGACCGGTGTTGTCGGGCCGAACGGGTGTGGGAAATCCAATCTGCTAGAGGCCTTGCGCTGGGTTATGGGCGAAACGCGTCCCAAGGCGATGCGTGGCGGTGGGATGGAGGACGTGATTTTTGCCGGTACGGCGACACGGCCCGCGCGCAACTTCGCCGAAGTTTCCATCACGATTGATAACACGGATCGCCTCGCGCCGTCTGGTTTTAATGATCTGGACACGCTTGAGGTGGTGCGCCGCATTACGCGCGACGCGGGGTCTGCGTTCAAGGCAAACTCCAAGGACGCACGTGCGCGCGATATTCAGATGTTGTTCGCGGATGCCTCAACGGGGTCGCATTCTCCTGCATTGGTTCGGCAAGGACAGATCAGCGAATTGATCAACGCCAAGCCCAAGGCGCGCCGTCGTATACTCGAAGAGGCCGCGGGGATTTCAGGCCTCTATCAACGTCGGCATGAGGCCGAGTTGAAGCTCAAGGGGACGAAAACCAACCTTGCAAGGGTCGAGGACGTCATCGAAGCGCTGGCTGGTCAGCTAGGGCAGCTGGCGCGACAAGCGCGGCAGGCCCAGAGGTATCGCACAATCGGGGAAGATTTGCGCAAGGCCGAGGGATTGCTCCTCTATCGTCGGTGGAAAGAGGCCGAGGAGCTTCGGCTCGCTGCACAAGAAACACTCACGGAACGCACGCGCCTTGCGGCAGCAAGCGAAAGCGCTGCGCGACAGGCTGCAAAGGCACGGGAGCAGGCCGAGGATAAATTGCCTCCATTGCGAGAGGAAGAAACAGTCGCGCTTGCAGTTCTCACACGATTGGAAAACCAGAGAGAGGCATTGGCGGAGCAGGAGGAGCGCGCGCTCGATACGATCCGAACCCTGACCGCACGCATCGAACAGCTCTCCAAAGACAAGGCGCGCGAGCAGGAGCTTAACAAGGACGCGGGTGAAACAATCGAGCGGCTTGAGTGGGAGCAAGCTCAACTCGTCAAAGCGGCAGAGGGGTATCAGGACCGGCTTGATGCCAGCAGCGAAGAAGCGAGCGATGCGGCACAGATTTTGCAGGATCGTGAAGCCGATATCGGGCAGCTGACCGAAGATGTTGCGCGCCTTGCTGCGCGTCACCAGTCAGCCCGTCGGTTGGTTGATGATAACCAGAAAACGCTAGACCGTAACGAGGCCGAAGCCGCCCGCGCGCGTGAAGCAACGGCCATGTCGCAAGGGGCTCTAACCAAAGCAAGTTTGGATTATGAAGCGGCGGAAACGGCCCAGAACGACGCTGCCAAAGCGACAGAAGTTGCCGAGGAGGCATTGATCGCAGCGGATGAGGCACGGACTGTGGCGCAGGATCGCGAGGCCGCGGCGCGCGCGGAACGAAGCGAAGCCGAAGGCGAGGCAAACGCGCTTAGGGCCGAAGTGGCCGCGCTCGCGAAACTTGTCGAACGTGACACGGCCGAGGGTGGGCAAGTTCTCGATCTGTTGCGCGTGCAGTCGGGTTATGAAAAGGCTCTTGGCGCGGCCCTTGCCGATGATTTGCGCGCCCCTGAAGTGCAAGAGGAAGAGGCATCCGGTTGGATTGCGTTGCCTGATTATTCATCGCCGCAATCTTTGCCTGAGGGGATTAAGGCGCTGACCAATTTCGTAACCGCGCCCGCCGTGCTTGTGCGGCGGATGGGGCAGGTAGGACTCGTTGAGGCGCAGGATGGACCGCGACTTCAGGCCGAGCTTAAACCAGGTCAGAGATTGGTAAGCAAAGAGGGTGATCTGTGGCGGTGGGATGGCTTCCGTGCTGGTGCTGAAGATGCGCCAAGCGCGGCGGCGCTTCGGTTGCAACAGCTCAACCGTCTGGTCGAGTTGAAGCGTGACCTAGAAGAAGCATCGGCGCGCGCTGATGGGGCAAGCCGTGCGCATGATATGTTGTCTAAGGAACTACTGAGCCTTGCCCAAGAGGATCAAGCCGCACGCGAAGCACGCCGCGATGCGGACCGCGCACTTACGGAAGCTGGCCGCGCTCTTTCGCGGGCCGAAGCGGATCGCAGTATCGCCGAGAGCAAGCTAGAGAGCCTTCGGTTGGCTGTTGCGCGCCACGAAGAAGAGGCGATGGATGCGCGCAAGCGTGTCAACGAGGCACTCGCGGCGCAGGCAGAGTTGGATGATCTCGAGACCGCGCGTATGGAGGTCGAAGACGTCAAAATGACTGTCGAGGCAGCGCGGATGACAATGCTTTCGAAGCGCTCGGCCTTTGACGAAGTTCGGCGCGAGGGCGATGCACGGACCAAGCGGCGCCAAGAAATTGCCAAGGAAGTTAGCGGTTGGCGTTTGCGGCTCTCAAATGCTGAGAAGCGGATTGCCGAGCTAGACGAACGTCGTTTGACAAGTGAGGAGGAATTGCGGGCCGCGCAGACAGCACCCGATGAGATCGCGGCGAAACGTGCGGGCTTGGCCGATTCCATTGATGCTGCTGAGGAACGCCGCAAAGATGCGGCCGACCAACTTGCCGAAGCAGAAACCACCCTACGCGAAGCGATCGCAGCAGAGCGGGACGCGGAACGCATCGCAGGCGAAGCAAGAGAAGCCCGCGCGCGCGCCGATGCTCGTGCCGACGCAGCACGCGAAACAGTTGCCTACGCCGTTGAGCGCATATCTGAGGCAATGGAAACCACGCCGCAAAAACTCTTGGACAGCCTCGACGTCAATCCAGACGAAATGCCCGACTCTGAGAAAATCGAAGCCGAAGTAAACAGCCTGAAACGTCAGCGGGACGCGCTTGGTGCGGTGAACCTGCGCGCAGAAGAAGACGCGCGAGATGTGCAGGAAGAGCACGATAATCTGCTGGGCGAGAAAAACGATCTGGACGAAGCGATCAGAAAGCTCAGCACAGGAATTGCGAGCCTGAATAAGGAAGGCCGTGAGCGCCTGCTGACCGCGTTTGAGCAGGTGAACAGTAACTTCACCATGCTGTTTAAGCACCTCTTTGGGGGTGGCGAGGCGAACTTGGTGTTGGTTGAATCTGAAGACCCGCTTGATGCTGGCCTTGAGATCATGTGCCAACCACCCGGCAAGAAACTAAGCACGCTTAGCCTTTTGTCAGGTGGCGAGCAGACCTTGACCGCGATGGCGCTGATCTTTGCTGTTTTCCTTGCCAATCCCGCGCCAATATGTGTTCTGGACGAAGTCGACGCTCCGCTGGATGACGCCAACGTTACGCGCTTCTGTGACTTGCTCGACGAAATGACGCGCCGCACAGAGACACGCTTCTTGATCATTACGCACCACGCCGTAACCATGGCGCGTATGGATCGCCTGTTCGGTGTGACGATGGCCGAACAAGGTGTAAGCCAGCTTGTTTCCGTTGACCTCAAGAAGGCCGAAGCCCTCGTAGCCTAGAGCCGCGCGAGCAAATCTCTTGTCGGCCACGCGTCCGCCGGAAGACCGAGCCTTTGTTGCTCTGCCTGTACCGCGGCGCGGGTTTTTTTGCCGAGGATACCGTCAACCGCGCCAACATCGTGCCCGCGAGCCTTAAGTTTTGTTTGCAACTGTTTCATCTGGCCGTCTGACAGCGCTGGATCGGGATTTCCCAAGTTATAAACTGGCGCACCCTCTAGGCGCGTTGCAAAATAGGCGGCTGTGGTGACGTAGACAAAGCTCTTGTTCCACTCAAAGTACACGTTGAAATTCGGATAGGCCAAGAACGCGGGGCCCTTGCGACCCATTGGCAATAGCACCGACGCGGGGAGGTTCGATGGACCAAGGTTTCCGTTGCGCGCTCTCACTCCTAGGCGGCTCCAGTCGGACACCTTGAGAGTTTTGTCGAGGCCGGTCTTGGACCAGTCGAGGTTGCTTGGAACTGTGATCTCTTGGAGCCAAGGCTCGTTCGGGCGCCAACCCAAGCCTCTCAGCATTGAAGCCCCAGACAAGAGCGCATCGGGCGGCGATGTCTTGAGATTAACCTTACCGTCCCCGTCACCGTCGACGCCGTGGCGGATAATGTCTTCAGGAAGCATCTGGACCATGCCGACTTCGCCTGCCCATGCGCCTTTGGTATTGGTTGGGCTGAAATTTCCGCGCTCAAACAGAGTTAAGGCGGCAAAAACTTGTGGGCGGAACAACCAAGGACGGCGGCAATCGTGTGAAAGCGTCACAAGAGAATTCAGCGTGTTGAAGTTGCCTTGTACCGCGCCATAATCGGTTTCGAGTGCCCAAAATGCCAACAGAACGCCGCGCGACACACCCGTTTGACGTTCCATGTAGTCAAAGATGGATTTGTACTTATTGGCGTTAGCTCGCCCATTGTTGATGCGATTTTGGCTAATAACAGCGCGCGAAAACTCGGCGAATGATTTTTTAAACACGCCTTGGGAGCGGTCCGCTTTCAACGTACGCGGGTCCTGACGGACGCTCGCAAAGAACTTCTCGACGTTGGCCTGTGAATGGCCCTTAGCGACGGCTTCGCGTTTCATGTCATTGACAAAGCTGTTGAAATTTCCGCCACAGGGAGTTTGTGCAAGTGCGGGAGTAACGAAAAGAGAAAGACAGGCGGCGAAAAGAGATGAACGAAAATACATTTGGGCCTCCGAAATAAACTAGGGGTAGAGTAACAGGCGTACTAACTCTGGCAAGATTCAAATCAGCGCGAGGACTGCGCTAATCGCAAGGCACGCGGCCCATACCTGCCAGAGAACACTGACAGAGGCATCAATCACTGATGGACCGATATCCCTTCTGCCGCCCGAATTCACATACGGAAAATTACGCATTTCGCCGTCGTAGCTTCGAGGGCCAGAGAGGGCGATGCCAAGGCTCGCGGCCATTGCTGCTTCGGGCCAACCAGCGTTCGGGGAGCGGTGCATCGGTGCATCCTCGCGCACGGTATGCCACCGCTGAAGGGTGCGGCGCACGGCAAGGATAAGGAGCGCGGTAAGTCGTGCAGGCACAAAATTGAGCAGGTCGTCAAACCGCGCAGCCGCCCAGCCGAATTCTTGGTAGCGTGGGGTTTTATAGCCGATCATGCTGTCTGCGGTATTCGTGATTTTGTAGAGGAGAAGCCCCGGCAATCCGAGCAGCAGAAACCAGAACGCGGGCGCAACAACTCCGTCCGAAAGGTTCTCTGCGGCGCTTTCGATCGCAGCGCGGCTAATGCGTGTGTCGTCCATATTCTTCGTGTCTCGGCCCACAATTTTCGCAACAGCGATGCGTCCACCTGATGTTGATAGGCGCAGGGCGCTGGCCACCGCGCGGACGTGATCGACAAGGCTTCGTTGTGCCAACAGTACCGCTGCGCAGAGGAGCGATACACCGTCCCCAAACGGCAATTCGGCCAGCAATGCTCCGGAAATGAGTGCGCCGGCGCCAAGGAAAACCATCGCCACGATGCCTTTGGCTTTGCGATCATTGCCCGTGTTGAACCTGCGCTCGATCCATTCAATTAACCTTCCCATAAGGACCGCAGGGTGCGGCACACGATCCCAAAGCGCCTTTGGCTCACCAAAGATCGCATCTAGCAGCAGAGCAAAGAACAAGAGCGCGGCGTTCGTCATAGTGCGGCCTCAAGTTGGGGCCAACGGTCGGATGCGGGTAGGCCGAGACGCAACCACTTGTCTGAATATGGGAAGATCCGCGTAAGGATTTTGTGCGATGCAAAGCGCTCCTGCCATTGCTGCGCGTTGTCGACCTCGTAGATCTGAAACAGAGTAGTGCCCGCTTTCGGTTTTGCGCCCGCTGCTGCCATCAGGTCGTCCATCCGCTGCGCGTCAAGTCTTAGGCGCGCACGGGTTTCTTGGGCCCAATTGTGATCACTTAACGCTGCTATTCCCGTTGCCAGTGCTGGGCCAGAGACTTGCCACGGGCCAAGCGTTTCGCGTAGTTCGGCAATCAACGCAGGGTCGCCGATCGCAAATCCCAGCCGCAGCCCAGCCAACCCCCAGAATTTCCCGAAACTCTTGAGGATGATCGTGCCTGCTTCAGCCGCTTTGGCGATATGGCTTTGATCGGGAGCGATGTCGCAGAAACTCTCGTCAATTATGGTGAGCGGCGTTTGCGGGATGTCGCTTTCGGTAACAAAACTGGCGGTTGGATTGTTAGGATGAACGGTCACGCTGGCATTTTTACCGCCGAGTTCAACGCACCAACCAGCGGCCCGAAATGCGGCGGCGTGTTCGTTGTAGGTTTCGTCAATAATGTGGACAGCGCCGCGCGTAACGGAAAGATGCGGAATACGAGCGATAAAGGCGCTGGCACCCGGCCCCGCAAGAACAGCGGCCTCTGGCGGAATGTTCCAGAATGCGCGGGCGGCATGTTCAAGGCGTTTGAACTGCTCCTTGTCTGGAAGTGTAGCCCAATCCATCTGCGAAAATGTAGGGAGCGTGTAAGGCATTGGATTGATCCCCGTAGAGAGATCAAGCCATTCGTCGCGCGTGCCGCCAAATTGCGCGATTGCAGCGTCGATACCGCCACCGTGATCGCGCAGGGGAGTCATGAAGGCTCGTCAGTCTTGGGAAGCGGTGGATGGCGCGTGATGAAGTGCCCCTTCACACCTGCGGGCCATGTCCGATATGGAACCTGACCGCTCTCGCTTTGTTGATGAAGTTCGGCATAGTCAACGATGGCTTCTGCGTCCTCTCGGGTCGCCTCAAAGCGTCCCAACGTATAGGCGAGCTTGCCCTCGCTTTGAATTGCGATGTTGCATCCGTGGGTGCACCCCATAAGACAGCTGGTACGCCGCGTCTTGACGCGCCCTTCTGCTGCCTGCTCAATGAGACTCGCGAGCGCCTCGCCGTCTGTGATTTCGGCACTGGTTTCTGCCCAGCCCTCACGCTTGCATGTATCGCAAATAGTAATCGTAGTTGTCATTCGTCGCCCCTTTGAGATGTACCTCAAACGGATTTTTCGCCGAATATCAACCCATGATCACCCAAAGTTACATCCCGTCGCGTCCGTGCGGTTCATCAAAATCCAGAACAGGATTGATCGGGATAATGCGGTTCGGATTTATGGTGTCGTGGCTATAGTGATAGTGCCGCACGATGTGGTCCATATTAACCGTCGAGGCCACATTCGGGACTTGGTAAAGCTCCCGTGTGAACGCCCAAATGTTTGGATAATCAATGATCCGCTTGCGATTGCATTTGAAATGCAGGTGATAGACCGGATCAAACCTCACGAGGGTTGTGAAAAGTCGCCAATCCGCCTCGGTCAGTTTGTCGCCAACAAGATAGCGCTGGTGCGAGAGGCGGTCCTCAATCCAGTCGAGCGTTTCGAAAAGTGGCTCCACTGCTGCGTCATAGGCTGATTGAGAGGTGGCAAATCCTGCCTTGTAGACGCCGTTATTCACGGTTGAATAAACGCGGGCGTTCACCTCTTCGATTTCGTCACGAAGCTCCTCTGGCCAGTAGTCGTCGGTGTTGCCCGTGATGTCGTTGAAGGCGGAGTTGAACATGCGAATAATCTCGCTGCTCTCATTGCTGACGATGGTTTTGCGCTCTTTATCCCAAAGGATAGGTACGGTGACGCGTCCTGAAACATTTGGCTGTGCTTTGATATAGATATCGCGGGCAAAGCGCAGATCATAGAGCGTGTCGCCCGTCGCCCCTTCGAAATCCTGCGAGAAGGTCCAGCCATCTCCAAGCATATCGGGGTGAACAACGCTTACCGAAATATGATCGGTCAGTTCCTTGATCGCGCGAAAGACCAGCGTGCGATGCGCCCATGGGCACGCATAGGAAACATAGAGGTGATAGCGCCCGCTTTCGGCGGGGAATCCCCCTTCGCCGCTGGGGCCGGCCTCGCCATCTTTGGTGATCCAGTTGCGAAAGCCAGCGGTTGAGCGTTTGAACGCACCGTCGTTTGACTTGGTATCATACCAAACGTCATGCCAAACTCCGTCTACCAAAGTACCCATTTCACACTCCCGTTTCTAACTTACGTTCAACATAAAGCGGTCTGGGCCAAACGCAAACCCGCAGGCGGGCGCAGGGGGCGTGCGTGAATGCACAAGGTGCCCCGAGGGCGGCGAAATTCGTCGTCGAATCCGATTGCGCGCAGGGGGCGGAACGATTACCCTCGCCGCAACGAAGCCCACGGGCCAGAGAGGTTGGTTGTAGCGGTTCGACCCAGATAGGGGAGCCAAAACAACATCGTTCGCCGCAGAATTCTGCGATCCTTCCCCTTTGCCCGCACACAGGAGAATGGATATGAAAAACCAAGTTTCAAAAATTTCGATGTTTGCTGCGTTGGCATTGGTTGGCACGCCTGTGCTTGCACATCCTGGCCATGTTATTGAAACAGCAGGGCATTCGCACTGGGGCGCGCTTGTAGCATTGGGTGCCGCGGTTGCCGTGGGCGTTTGGGCCGCGAAGGGCCGCAAGAAAACAACATCCGAAGAAGCCAGTTCCGAAGACGAAGAAGAACTTGCCGAAGCCGAGCCACAAGAAGCCTAGGAGGTTCACAGAATGTCGAAAATTGGTGTGATGATTTGCGGTCACGGATCGCGAAGCCAAGATGCGGTCGACGAGTTCGCCGTTTTGGCCGAAAAACTCCCAGCACTTTTGCCTTCTGAATGGATGGTGGATTATGGCTATCTGGAGTTTGCGAACCCCGTTATCCGTGATGGGCTTGACCGTTTGCGCGAAGCAGGCTGCGATAAAATCGTGGCTGTACCGGGAATGCTCTTTGCCGCGATGCATGCCAAGAACGATATTCCAACGGTTCTGAATACTTACTCTGCGAAACACGGCGTAGACGTTTCTTATGGGCGCGAGTTGGGCGTTGACCCCAAAATGATTGCCGCCGCCGGAGAGCGTGTCCAAGAAGCCGTTGATCGCGCCAATGCCGAATACGGTGATTTGCCGCTTGAGGAAACCTGTCTGGTTGTGATCGGTCGCGGCGCTTCGGATCCCGATGCCAATGGTAACGTGAGCAAAATCGCGCGGATGCTTTGGGAAGGTATGGGCTTTGGCTGGTGCGAAGTCGGATACTCTGGAGTTACATTCCCGCTGGTCGAGCCATGCCTGAACCATGTTGCGAAGCTAGGTTACAAACGTGTCATCGTGTTCCCTTACTTCCTGTTCGCAGGGATTTTGATCGACCGCATCTATGGATTTACGGATCAGGTTTCTGCGCAGTATCCGGATATTGATTTTGTTAAGGCTGGATATCTAAACGACCATCCTAAGGTGCTGGAAACATTCGCCGAGCGCGTGACCGAGCAATTAGGAGAAGTCGTTCCCCCAACCTGCGGTACTTGCAAATATCGCACTCAGGTTTTGGGTTTTGAGGCCGAAGTGGGTGCGGTTCAAGAGAGCCATCATCACCACGTGGAAGGACAGGGCGCGAATGCACCGGGCAGTAATGTCGAGGATTGCAAGCTATGCGCTGATTTCTGTACGGGTGAATGCCGCTTGGATATGGACCCACATTCGCATGACCATTCACACCATCACCACCATGGTGACCACGAGCACCATCACCACCACCATCATGACCACGTTCATGCGGAATACCCGCACGCCAAGCACCCGCACGGTCCCGAAAGTGCACGCAAGAAATGAGCGGTGAAGGCCGATCTTCGGACCCAAAGACGGGTCACTCAGCGCGGCCTGCGCTCAGGTATGAGCGCGCGCCTGCCGAGATCTATGCGCAGAGCTTTGCAACTGTTCAAAAAGAGGCGCGGCTGGATCGTTTTGACGCGGGAATGGCAGCGCTTGCGACGCGTGTGATACATGCTTGTGGAATGGTCGAAATTGCGGATCGCCTTGCCTATTCTGCGCGTGCGTATGAGGCAGGACGCGAGGCATTGTTGAACGGTGCGCCAGTGTTTTGCGATTGCGAAATGGTTGGTGCGGGCATCATTCGCCGCTATCTACCGTCAGAGAACGAGATAATCGTGACGCTGAATGATGAGCGCGTTATTCCGCTCGCATCCGAGATCGGCAATACGCGTTCGGCGGCGGCGGTTGAACTCTGGGCGGAAAGGCTTGAAGGAGCGGTCGTGGCGATCGGGAATGCGCCAACGGCACTTTTTCACTTGCTGGAGTTAATTGATCAAGGTGCGCCAAAGCCTGCGGTTATCCTTGGGTTCCCCGTTGGCTTTGTCGGCGCGGCCGAAAGTAAAGCAGAGCTTGCTGCCCGTCCGCGCAGTTGTGAATTTATTGCGCTTCGTGGTCGTCGCGGGGGATCGGCAATTGCATCGGCAGCAGTTAACGCACTCGCGGCAGGTTTGCCCGAGATTTCAAAATAGGCGGGCAGTATTGCCTGAAGGAGTGTAAATGTCTGCTTGGCTTCATATCGTTGGAATAGGAGAGGACGGGCTTGAGGGCCTGACCCCTGCAACGCGCGCCGTGGTCGAAGCGGCAGAGGTGATCGTGGGCGGCGAGCGTCATCAGCTCTTAGCTGGTGCGCAGAATGCTGAACGCATTGCGTGGCCTTCGCCCTTTGATGCGCTGATCGACGTGTTGACCGCCCACAAAGGGAGGCGCGTTGTCGTGCTCGCGACGGGTGATCCGCTTTGGTATTCGGTCGGGGCGCGTATTGGCCGTTCGATTGATCCGTCCGAGATCACCTATCATCCGCAAGTGGGCGCGTTTCAACTTGCGGCGGCGCGGATGGGGTGGAGCCTTGCGGACCTCGAAACGCTTACGGTCCATGGCCGACCCGTTGAGCAGATGATCGCTTTTATTCAGCCTGATCAGCGACTGCTGATTTTGACGACGGGGGCCGAAACTCCGGCGCAGATCGCCAAGTTCCTGACGGATCGAGGTTTCGGGCGCAGCCGTATGGTTGTGCTGGCTGCGATGGGCGGAGATAACGAGCAACGTTTTGAAGGGATCGCAGAGGACTGGGATCACGAGGTCCCTGCGTTCAACACGCTCGCGGTCGAATGTATAGCGGCGCCAAATGCCGCCCTGTTGCCTCGGGTGCCGGGCCTTGCCGACGAACTCTTCGAGCATGACGGAACCATGACCAAACAAGAGGTGCGCGCAGCGACGCTGGCGAAACTTATGCCGATGCGCGGGGCGCTATTGTGGGACATCGGGACAGGATGTGGATCTGTCGCGGTGGAGTGGATGCGCGGCGCACGGTATGCACGTGCCATTGGGATCGAGCCGCGCCCCGATCGTCGCGCGATGGCCGCGGCGAATGCGCTGGCGCTCGGTGTGCCAAAGCTCGAACTGATTGACGGACGCGTTCCCGAAGCGCTGACCGATCTGCCTGCGCCTGACGCAGTATTTATTGGTGGCGGACTGAGCCGTCAAACATTCGATGCCGCGTGGAGCGCCCTTCGCCCGCTTGGACGCTTGGTCGCAAATGCCGTAACGCTTGAAAGCGAAGCGGAACTCGTGGCGCTTCATAAGGAGTTTGGTGGCCAGTTGGTAAAACTCTCTGTGCATCGTGTAACACCCCTTGGGCCGGTAGATGCAGGTCACCTTGGGTGGAAGCCGCTTATGCCGGTTACTCAGTTGAGTTTGGTAAAGCGATGAACGGAAAGCTTTATGGTGTCGGGCTTGGGCCTGGCGATCCAGACTTGATGACAATGCGCGCGGTGCGACTTGTGCAAAATGCGAGCGTTGTTGCCTATCCATGCCTTGAGGGTGGAGCCAGCTTTGCACGTTCCATCGCGGCGCAATATATCCCTGATGGCATTCGCGAAATCGCGATGGATGTCCCGATGACCGTCGAGCGCGCACCTGCACAACAGGCATATGATCGTGGAGCAGATGGCATCGCTAAGGCGCTAGAGAGTGGCGAGGATGTCGTGTGCCTCTGCGAAGGGGATCCGTTCTTCTACGGGTCGTTCATGTATTTGTTCGCGCGGCTTTCTGATCGGTTTGAGTGCGAAATTATCCCCGGCGTAACCAGCGTCACTGCCTGTGCCGCGCGCGCTCAGATGCCGCTGGCAGCACGAAATGAGCGGGTTACGATCCTGCCCGGTCCATTGCCAGAAGACGAGTTGCGCACGCGGATAGATGGCGCCGAAAGCGTGGCGATCATGAAGGTCGGGCGGCACCTTTCAAAAATTCGCGGTGTGATTGATGATCTGGGCCTCCTAGACAAAGCAACCTATATCGAGCGCGCGTCACTTCCCGAAGAAGTGGTGGCGCCCCTCGCGGACGCGCCCGAAAGAGCGCCGTACTTTTCAATGATCTTGTTAACGAAGGGAGCTGATCCATGGCTCTAAATTCTGCGCTGAAACCCGTTGTGGTTTGTCTATCCAAGTCGGGAGAAGAAACAGCACATAAAGTGGCCGCGCTTCTCGGGGCGGATGTGCATGGGCGCTCTGAAAGAGTAGAGCGGGCCGATGCGTATTTTCCGAATGCGCTGGATCATGTGCGCACTTTGTTTGCTAGCGGAACACCGATTGTCGGCGTTTGTGCGAGCGGTATCCTTATTCGGGCGGTGGCGCCGCTTCTGGCGGACAAAACGCAAGAGCCGCCCGTCGTTTCGGTCGCGGATGATGGGAGCGTGACAGTGCCGCTACTTGGCGGTCATCGCGGCGCAAACCGCCTTGCGCAACAGATTTCCGAAGCACTTGGGGGAGTTGCGGCAGTTACGACCGCAGGCGACGTTGCAATGGGTGTGGCGCTTGATATGCCGCCTGTCGGGTATCGTTTGCAGAATCCGCAGAGTGCCAAGCCCGTTATGGCGGCCCTTCTGAATGGCGCATCGCTCGCGTGCAAAGGCGAGAATATCTTTGATCTTGATGCAAGTGAAAACGGCGAGGTCGAGCTTCGCGTAACCGAAGCGCCCGTAACGCCAACTGATGCGCAGCTTGTCTATCATCCACAGCGATTTGCGCTCGGCCTTGGATGCGCGCGCAATGCCGACCCAGAAGAAGTTTGGGACCTCCTGTGCGAAACACTTGAGCGCGAGGGGATTGCAAGAGGCGCGATCGCTTGTGTTAATTCGATTGACCTTAAGGGTGACGAGCCGGCGATGAATGTCGTTGCTGCGCGGCTTGGCGTGCCGCTTAGGCTCTTTGATGCCGATGAATTAGAGGCCGAAGTAGATCGCTTGGAAAACCCGTCCGAGGTGGTTTTTGCCGAAGTTGGTTGTCACGGCGTGTCCGAGGCTTCTGCGCTGGCGGCGGCGGGGCGGGATGCAACGCTCGTTGTGCCCAAGCAAAAGACGGCCAACGCAACATGCGCCTTGGCACGAGCGAATGACCCAATCGTTGAGTTGAATGGCCGCGCGCGTGGTCGCTTGTCCATTATTGGCATCGGACCCGGACAACATAGTTGGCGCACGCCAGAGGCAAGTCGCTTAGTTGCCGAGGCCGAGGAACTGGTGGGGTATGGGCTTTATATCGATTTGCTCGGGCCGCTTGCCCACGGCAAAACCCGTTCTGATTTCCCGCTTGGTGGCGAGGAAGATCGGTGTCGCTATGCGCTTGAGCAGGCAGCCAAAGGTAAAAATGTTGCGCTGATTTGTTCGGGCGATGCGGGTATCTATGCGATGGGTGCTCTAGTGTTCGAATTGCTGGACCGGGGTCCTGACGAGTTGGGCGTTAGCGATGCCGCGCATCGTGTGGATGTTATTTCAACGCCCGGCGTTTCCGCGCTTCAGGGCGCAGCCGCGCGCGCGGGCGCGCCTCTGGGACATGACTTCTGCGCTATATCTCTCTCTGATCTGCTGACCCCGCGTGAGGATATCGTTAAGCGGCTCCATGCCGCGGCCGAGGGCGACTTCGTTATCGCGTTCTACAATCCTGTTTCGATGCGGAGGCGTACCCTTTTGGCCGAAGCGCGCGATATTCTATTGAAGCACCGTCCAGCGGATACACCTGTTATGCTCGCAAGCTCGTTGGGACGCCCGGAAGAGAACGTTCGCTACCGTCGTCTTGCCGATCTGGAAGTTGATGAAGTCGATATGCTGACCGTCGTCTTGGTGGGGTCAAGCCACACGAAACTCGCGCAGCTAGGTGAAGGTCCGCGCATGTATACGCCGCGTGGTTACGCACGGAAAATCGACGGAGATTTGGCCCCTAAGGCCAGCTAGACACCGGCCATAGGCCAAGGAGTTCGTATGACAGTTTATTTTATCGGCGCGGGTCCGGGCGACCCAGAGTTGCTTACGTTGAAGGCCGCGCGGGTTATCGGGGAATGTCCCGTTTGCCTTTATGCAGGGTCACTTGTGCCGCGCGAAGTCGTCGATTGCGCCCCAGAGGGTGCATTGGTGCGTGATACGGCGGTTATGACGCTTGACGAAACCCACGCCGAAATCGTCGCCGCCCACGAACGCGGAGAGAACGTAGCGCGCGTTCATTCGGGCGATCCTTCGCTCTATGGCGCGATTGCCGAGCAAATTCGACGTCTCAAGGCCGACGGCATTGATTACCAAATCATCCCCGGCGTTCCCGCATATGCCGCCGCCGCGGCAGCATTGGGACAGGAACTCACTATTCCTGAGATCGCGCAATCTATTGTCCTCACACGTATGTCGATGCAATCGACCTCTATGCCCGAAGGCGAGACCCTTGAAAACTTCGCGCGTACGGGTGCGACATTGGCCATTCACCTTGCGGTGCGAAATATGCGCGAGATCGAGCGCGTTCTTACACCGCACTATGGCGAGGATTGTCCCGTTGTTGTGGCCTATCGCGTAGGATGGCCAGATGAGCTGTTCCTGCGCGGAACGCTGGCCGACATTCGCAAGAAGGTGCGTTCCGAAAAGATCACACGCACAGCACTTATCCTTGTGGGGCCTGCGCTTGGATCGGTACGCGATTTCAAGGATTCCGCGCTCTATGATCCCGCGATGCCGCACGTGCTTCGACCTGTGACTGGTGTGCAACTTGTCGAGGATCACAATACCTGAGGGAAGGTTAACTTGACGTTCAGGGGTGCTATGTCATTCTGATTGTAAGAACTTGGCTCGAAATTGATTCTTGGAGAAATTATGTCTGATTTCCTTCCCAAAGAGGTGCGCGAGGGTCTGGAACGGGCCCAGATGGCAGCTATGAAGAAAAAGAGCCGTCTACGCGTTCACACTGGTGACGAGGTCTTCCCGATCCTGCGGTATTGGGAGGGTGGCTTTGCGCTAGAAGCAGAAACTGCGCCGCAGATGCGCGGCTTGGTCGATATTTTTGATGGGGCAAAGCACCTTTATCAATGCTTGATTGTGGCCTCTGAAGTGCAGGGCGACGAGATGCACTTTGATTTCAAACGCTCAACCGTCACGGCGGATCGCGCCGCGCTGGATTTTGAAATCGCGGATGATAGCCCCGTTGCCCTTCTCGGAAGCAACGCCCAATAGCAATTTGGCGCGGCACGTGGTGCCACGCCAGTTTTCACTTATTGCAAGTCACTGAACGCCGATTGAAGGCGCGCAACTGCCTCTTCCACGCGGCTTCTTGGAGTGGCGAGGTTGAAGCGTAGGTGCAGTTCACCACCCGTGCCAAACGTCGGCCCTTGGTTCGCGGCAATCTTTGCAGACTTGGCGACACGCTCGGAAATTTCGTCCATGGTCATGCCGGTATTTGTGAAATCCACCCATGACAGATAGGTCGCCTCAAGCGGCATAGATTTTACGCCAGGGATTGCGTTGACCCCTTCATCAAACAGGCGGCGGTTTCCGTCAATATACGCGATCAGTTCGTCCACCCACGCGGCCCCTTCAGGGGAGTAAGCCGCCGTTGTGGCGATATAACCAAAATTATTGGCGGACATACCCATCGCGGTCATTGTCACGGCGAACTGCGCACGCAGGGTCTTATCTTGAATAATAACCTGCCCTGTATGCGCCGCGGCGAGGTTGAAGGTTTTTGAGGGGGCGGTAAGGACGACGAGGCGGTCTTCGATCCCTTCAATATGGGATGTCGGAATATGCTTGCTACCGTCGAACACGATGTCTTGGTGAACCTCGTCCGACACCAAAATCAAATCGTGACGGCGGGCAAAGGCGGCAACTTGGTTAAGTTCATCTCGCGTCCAGACACGACCTCCGGGGTTGTGCGGCGAACAGAGGATGACCATTTTCTCGTTGCCCGTCATTTGGGCGTCATAGGCCGCAAAATCCATCTCGTAGCGACCATCGTTGTTTACCAGTTGGCATTCAACCAATGTCCGGCCTGCGGCCTTAATTGTTTTGGCGAACGCGTGATAAACGGGACTAAAGAGCACAACTCCTTCTTCGGGTTTAGTATAGGTTTCAAGGCACATTCCGACCGCATTGACTAAGCCATGCGTGGTGAAAATTGCCGCCGGATCGACTTTCCAGCCGTGACGATTCTCCATCCACCAGCAAATTGCATTGCGATAGGCGCTGTCGTCACCGAAATAACCAAATACGTTGTGGTCAACAAATTCCTGAAGTGCGGCGGTCACGCAGGCAGGTGGATGAAAATCCATGTCAGCGACCCACATCGCGAGGCCATCATCGGGGCAAACACCATAGATCGCATTCATAGAGTCCCATTTTGTGGAATGGGTGCCGCGGCGATCGATTATTTCATCGAATGACATGTAGTTTCCTTGAGCGTATCATTTTTTCGCCAAGCTAACAAAATGAATGGGGGTTGCAAGGGGGGCAGAGATTGCAACCTTCAGCATCTTCGCCTAAATGGGCGTTATGAGTATTCGACCGATCCTGATCCACCCCGACCCGCGCCTCAAGAAAACCGCTGAGGCGATCGAGACTGTCACGCCAGAGCTCAAGAAGCTGGCGGAGGACATGCTCGAGACAATGTATGACGCGCCGGGAATTGGACTCGCTGCGCCGCAGATTGGTGTGATGCAGCGCCTGATCGTCTTGGATTGCGTGAAAGAAGAGGGGGCAGACCCCGAACCGATCACCATGTTTAACCCAGAGATCGTCTGGGAATCCGAAGCGCTCAACACCTACGAAGAGGGCTGTCTCTCTATTCCTGAGCAATACGGCGAAGTCGAGCGTCCCGCCGAGGTTGGCGTGAAATGGATTGATCTTGAGGGTGCCGCGCGCGAAGCAAAATTTGACGCGCTTTGGGCGACGTGTGTGCAGCACGAAATCGACCACCTCAATGGTAAGCTCTTTATTGATTATCTATCGCCGATGCGTCGCCAGATGATCACGCGCAAGATGCAGAAGCTCAAACGTGAAATGGCACGCGGATGACGGTTCGCCCATTTGTCCCATGGCCCGACAAGCGCCTGCGCACACCCGCCGAGAGTGTCGCTGAAGTAAACGATAATATTCGCGCGATTTGGGCGGACATGGTCGATACAATGGAGGCGATGCCCGGCCTTGGGCTGGCTGCGGTTCAAATCGGTATCATGAAGCGGCTTGCAGTTGTGGATTGTTCGCAAGAGCGTGGGCATGTCGTACTGCTGGCAAACCCTGAAATATTGCACGCGAGCGCGAAACTGCGCGAGCATGAAGAGGCGAGCCCGAATTTGTCGGGCGTTTCGGCCAAGATCGAACGCCCGCGCGCTGTAACAGTTGCCTTTTTGAACGAGAATGGTGAACAGGAAGAGCGAGATTTTGTCGGCGTTTGGGCGACTTCGGTACAGCACCAGATCGACCACTTGAACGGCAAAATGTATTTTGATCGTCTGTCGAAAATGAAACGGGATATGTTGCTGCGCAAAGCGAAGAAGGCGCGCAACTAGAGAGGGTTCTTATGCGTATTGTCTTCATGGGCACGCCCGATTTTTCCGTACCTGTCCTCGAGGCATTGGTCGAAGCAGGACATGAGATCGCCGCTGTTTATTGCCAGCCACCGCGCCCTGCGGGACGTGGAAAAAAAGACCGCCCCAGCCCCGTCCAAAACCGTGCCGAAGAATTCGGGCTTAAGGTGCGTTCGCCGCGCTCTTTGAAATCGGACGAGGCACAAGCTGAGTTTGCCGCGCTGAATGCTGATATCGCCGTTGTTGTGGCGTATGGATTGATCTTGCCGCAAGCGATCCTTGATGCGCCGAAACGGGGTTGCCTGAATATTCACGCTTCCCTTCTTCCTCGCTGGAGGGGGGCCGCGCCTATCCATCGCGCGATCATGGCGGGCGATAAGAATACCGGCGTTTGCATTATGCAAATGGATGCGGGACTGGATACCGGTGATGTCCTCTTGCGCAAAGAGATCACTATCGGGGTCGAGGAAACGACGGCGCAATTACATGATCGCCTGTGCACGCTCGGGGCCGAAGCCATCGTTCAAGCGCTTGATGAATTGGATGATCTGAAGTCAGTACCGCAACCCGCCGAAGGCGTTACCTATGCGGCCAAGATCGACAAGGCCGAGGCACGTATTGATTGGACTGAGAGCGCCGAGCAGGTTGATCGCAAGATCCGCGGACTTTCGCCATTTCCAGGTGCGTGGTGTGAAATAAACGGCGAGCGTGTGAAGCTTTTGGCTTCGCGTGTTGGAGAAGGTTCGGGGGAAGCGGGGCGCGTGCTTGGCGGAATGACCATCGCGTGCGGTTCGGGTGCGGTCGAAATACTGACGGCACAGCGACAAGGAAAGCGGCCCATGGACACCGAAACATTCCTGCGCGGCATAGAGTTGCCTGCGTCGCTAAACTAGACCTTTGCAAATGTTAACGTGTGCGGCATAGTTTCGATATGGGTGTTATATTACTGATCATTGTTGGCGCAGCGGCGGGATTTATCGCGACGCGTGTCATGGGCGTTGAGGCAAACATTGTGATTACGATCGCGGTGGGTATCGCCGGTGTCTTTATCGGCGGGTTCTTGCTTCGGTTCATCGTCAATATGCTTGGCGCGACTGCGGGCTTTGTCGCTGGTGTATTGGGCGCGATCCTGCTCGTTTGGCTCTATCAAAAGTATCGAGGCCGCTCCTAGCGCGCCTTTTTGAACGGCTCCATGCCCTCACGTGCAAGCTCGTCTGCGCGTTCGTTCTCAGGGTGTCCCGCGTGCCCTTTGACCCACTCCCAAGTTACGTCATGGCGCGCGTTTGCGGCATCCAGACGTTTCCAGAGGTCTTCGTTCTTAACGGGCTTCTTGGCGGCAGTTTTCCAGCCGTTTTTCTTCCAACCAAAGATCCATTTGGTTAGGCCGTCTTTGACGTAATTGCTGTCCGTGACAAGGGTGAGGCGCGAGGGTCTTTCCAGAGCTTCGAGGGCGCTGATCGCCGCCATCAGCTCCATACGATTATTCGTCGTTTCGGCAGCGCCGCCACACATTGGGCGCTCCTTTACAACGGTTTCGCCATCGCGAGCGATAAGGAGCGCGCCCCATCCACCTGGACCGGGATTTCCAGAACAGGCACCGTCAGTGTAAGCAAAAAGTTCAGGCATGAGCAGATATTATGATCCAAGGAGAAATAGTGCCATCAAGGCCGGGGTCCTCGCCAAAGGAGCGAGAAGTAATCTGGAAGCCAGCTGTTGAGAGATAATCTTCAAGCTCGGCTTCGGTGTACAGCGCGTAAAATCGGCCGATATCGTCCCGCATTTCGGTGTCGCCGGTTTTTAGGCCGAGGTGGAATTTCCCGCCTTTGCGGAGCGCTTTGTGGATGGCCGCAAGGTGATCTCCAAACGCCGATTTGGGGGCGTGTAGCAGTGAAAAGTTGGCCCAAACCCCGTCGTACGCATCCACCGAATCTAGATCGCCGAAAGTCGCAAGCCGCACATCAATGCCGAAGTTTTCTTTGGCGAATGCCGCCATTGCGGGGCTGGCATCCCATGCCGTAACGTTCAGTCCCGCGGCGGCCATGCGCGCGGCAGCACGCCCAGTGCCACATCCCAAATCAAGCACTTCGGCACCTTTTTGCAAAGCAGAAATAAACGCCTCGAGTGCGGGAAAGGGCGTATCCTTGGCGACCATTTTTGCATAGTCGCCTACGCGCTTTTCATAGACCGCGAGAGTTTGTGGGTCGGCCTTCATGATGCCTGTCGCAACACGCGCGGCACTTTGAACTCGACGTTTTCCTGCGCGGTTTCGACGAACTCGACGGTTACTTCATACCGTTCTTTGAATGCGTCGATGACCTCATTCACCAGCACCTCTGGCGCGCTCGCTCCTGCGGTTACGCCAACGGACTTCACACCCTCAAGTGCGCGCCAGTCGATATCGGTTCCGCGCTGGACAAGTTGGGCATATTCACATCCTGCCGCTGCCGCGACCTCAACCAGACGTTTGGAATTCGAGCTATTCGGCGCGCCGATCACGAGGATCGCGTCCGATTTCGGCGCCATCGCCTTTACGGCTTCTTGGCGATTTGTCGTAGCATAGCAAATGTCTTCTTTGTGCGGTGCGACAATTGCGGGAAAACGCAGTTTTAGAGCTTCAACGATAAGGGCAGTGTCATCAATCGAGAGAGTCGTTTGCGTGATGTAAGCGAGCTTCTCTGGATCGCGCACATTTAGGGTCGCAACATCCTCGGGTGTTTCGACCAAGAGCACTTCACCCTCAGGAAGCTGCCCCATTGTCCCAACCGTTTCGGGGTGCCCCTTGTGCCCGATCATCACCATTTGCAGGCCGTTTTCGGCGTGGCGCTCTGCTTCGATGTGAACCTTGCTCACCAGTGGGCAGGTTGCATCAACATAGAGCATTTCGCGCGCTTCGGCTGCTTTGGGGACCGATTTTGCAACGCCATGCGCAGAAAAGATTACGGGCCGGTCGTCTGGGCATTCGTCGAGAGTTTCAACGAACACTGCTCCTTTGGCGCGGAGGCCATCTACGACGTATTTGTTATGCACGATTTCGTGGCGCATATAGACGGGCGCGCCCCATTTCTCGAGCGCCATCTCGACGATCTTGATCGCGCGCACAACGCCCGCACAGAAGCCACGCGGGGCGGCGAGATAAAGGGTAAGGGGAGGATTAGACATAGCGGCCTCGTTGTTTATGCCTCAGAGGTACGCTTTTGGGACGCATGGGTAAAGAGCCTGAGAACGAAATTCCCAAAACGAAAACCGGAGCCAAATTGGCTCCGGTCAGTTATTAATCCTGTGGGACAAGCATCTCTGCCGCTTGGTCCATCGGGTTGTTCTCACGCGGGGGGCGGCCGACAACATCCTTCAACTCATCCAGTTCGATGAAGTTGTCTGCCTGACGGCGCAGCTCATCCGAGATCATTGGTGGCTGGCTGCGGATTGTTGATACTACTGATACGCGAACACCTTGACGCTGTAGACTCTCGATCAAAGGGCGAAAATCCCCATCGCCCGAAAAGAGAACTACGTGATCAACGTGCGGCGCGAGTTCCATCGCATCTACGGTGAGTTCGATGTCCATGTTGCCTTTAACTTTGCGGCGACCCATAGAATCTGTGTATTCTTTCGCTGGTTTTGTAACCATCGAAAAGCCGTTGTAATGTAGCCAATCCACGAGTGGGCGGATAGGCGAGTATTCGTCGTTCTCTAGCAGTGCGGTATAGTAAAACGCGCGGAGCAATTTCCCGCGACGCATGAACTCTTGGCGCAGTAGCTTGTAGTCAATGTCGAACCCCAACGACTTTGCAGCGGCATAAAGGTTCGAGCCATCAATGAACAACGCAAGTCGTTCGTCTCGATAAAACATAATATTTCCTTCTCTAATTGCCTTGTGCTGGTTTCCGTGAGTGAGTGAAATGGATAGTCGTCAACCAAGGCCAATATAAATTTAAGGATTTTGCTGTATGTCGCAACCCACGGGATGTCACAAAGTTGAAACAATAGGCCTTATTTCCATGGGAAGTAACGTCACTTTGGACGGGTGCCGACCAATAGACAGGTTGCGAAGTGCGCTAAAAGATGTCGCGAGTCACGGAATCGTGATTCGGAAGGCGAGTCAGTTCTATCATGCGCCATTCTTCCCCGCGAATCAGGGGGCGGATTTTGTGAATGTGGCGGCAGTGATTGAAGCTGATTTGGCTGCGGGAGAAGTTCTTGAGCGATTGCATCACATTGAAACCATGCACAATCGTATTCGGGGTAAACGATGGGCGGATCGCACGCTCGATATCGACCTATTAGCGTGGGGCGACGCTGTTGCGCCAGACGAGAAAGGCTATTCTCATTGGCGCAATCTCCCGCTTGAGCGGCAAATGACGGACACGCCCACCGAGCTTATCCTGCCTCATCCGCGCCTTCAGGATCGGGCGTTTGTTCTGGTTCCGCTGAACGAAATAATTCCCGCATGGTGCCACCCTGTGACGGGCGAATCGGTTCAAGAGATGTTGGATGCGTTACCAAAAAGTGATAAAATTGAAATAAAACCCCTTGGAAACTAGGGTTTTCGGGCTTGTCATTGTTGTGGCAAAGTTCTAAATAGACCTCTTCTAAACCCCGATCTGCATTGGAGTGCTCAATGGCCCGCGTAACGGTTGAAGACTGCGTTGATAAAGTTCCTAACCGCTTTGATTTGGTGATGCTTGCATCCCATCGGGCGCGCGAAATTGCGTCTGGCTCTGCGATCACGGTTGATCGTGACAACGACAAGAACCCAGTTGTTGCACTTCGTGAAATCGCTGATGAGACCCAATTGGCGGATGACCTTCGCGAGCGCATGATCGAAAGCAATCAAACACAGATTGAAGTCGATGAGCCAGAAGCAGACGATATGGCGCTGCTTATGGGGGCGGAATCTTCGGACAAACCTGCCGAGGATGACATGTCAGAAGAAAACCTGCTGCGGGCGCTCATGGAAGCGCAAGGACAGCAATAAGCGCGACGCGCGAAAGAGGCGGGCTGGATGATCGAAGTCGATGACCTGATCCAACTGGTCCGCAACTACAATCCAAATACTGACGAAGCCAAGATCGCGGAGGCCTATGATTATGGCCGCGCGATGCACAAGGGCCAATTGCGTCAGTCTGGCGAGGAGTATTTCTCGCACCCCGTTGCCGTCGCTGCTATTCTAACAGAACAACAGCTTGATGATGCGACGATCATTACGGCCCTGTTGCACGATACAATCGAAGACACCAAAGCAACCTATTCCGAGATTCAAGAGAAATTCGGGAAAGAAGTTGCCGAGCTTGTGGATGGCGTTACCAAGCTGACGAATTTGCAGCTTTCGAGTAGTGAAACCAAGCAGGCGGAAAACTTTCGTAAACTATTCATGGCTATGTCTAAGGACATGCGCGTGATCCTCATCAAATTGGCGGACCGTTTGCACAATATGCGGACGATCAAGGCCATGCGGCCCGAAAAGCAGGCCCAAAAGGCGCGCGAGACGATGGATATCTTCGCTCCGTTGGCTGGCCGGATGGGTATGCAATGGATGCGCGAGGAGTTGGAGGATCTGGCGTTTCGGGTGCTGAACCCAGATGCGCGAAATTCTATCATTCGCCGCTTTGTGATGTTGCAGCGCGAAACAGGTGACGTGATTCACAAGATCACCCACGACATCCGTGCCGAGCTTGAGGCTGAAGGAATTGATGCCGATGTATACGGACGCGCAAAGAAGCCCTACTCCATTTGGCGCAAGATGGAAGAAAAGGGCATCGGTTTTTCGCGATTGTCCGATATCTATGGCTTCCGAGTAATTACGCGATACGACGCTGACTGCTATCGCGTTCTTGGCGCGATTCATCGTCGCTGGCGCGCGGTGCCTGACAGGTTTAAGGACTATATTAGTCAGCCGAAATCAAACGGTTACCGTTCGATACACACAACGGTTTCTGGACGCGATGCCAAGCGCGTTGAGGTTCAGATCAGAAGCCGCCAGATGCACGATGTTGCCGAAAGCGGCGTGGCGGCGCATTGGTCCTATCGCGACGGTGTGCGCGCGGAAAACCCGTTTGCCGTCGATCCGGCCCGTTGGATTTCAGCGCTTGCGGAGCGGTTCGCAAATGCGGAAGATCACGACGAGTTTCTAGAGCATGTTAAGCTCGAAATGTATTCGGATCAGGTGTTCTGTTTTACGCCCAAAGGTGCGGTCGAGAAATTGCCTCGCGGGGCGACACCGCTTGATTTCGCGTATGCCATTCACACGCGCATCGGCGATAGCTGTGTTGGTGCCAAGGTGGACGGAATACGTGTGCCGCTCTGGACCCGTTTGAAGAACGGGCAATCGGTCGAGATCATCACCGCAGAAGGTCAGCGTCCACAGGCGACATGGCTCGATATCGCTGTGACGGGGCGTGCCAAGGCGGCGATCCGTCGTAGCTTGCGCGAAGAAGATCGTGATCGTTTCATTAAGCTCGGCCGTGAACTTGCGCGCGTTGCATTTGAGCATATAGGCAAACGCGCCACCGAAAAAACGCTTCAGCGAGCGGCTACGCAACTGGGGTTGGCGAATTCTTCGGAACTTCTGGCGCGCTTAGGAAGTGCGGAGCTTTCGGCGCGCGATGCGGTAACGACTGTTTATCCCGAATTGGCAGCGAGCACTGGCGACGAAATTGATGCGCGACGCGCGGTTGTGGGCCTGTCTCCTGGGCAGAGTTTCCATCGCGCCAAGTGCTGTCAGCCTGTTCCGGGCGAACGGATCGTCGGAATTACCTATCGCGGTGAAGGTGTTGTAGTGCACGGAATCGATTGCCCCGTACTTTCCGAGTATGAGGAGCAATCCGAAAGGTGGGTTGATCTACATTGGAATTCCGGACGTCACCCTGCCGTTCACACCGTTACGATAAGCGTCACGATCACTAACGATGCTGGTGTACTGGGACGAATTTGCACATTGATTGGCGAGCAAAGAGCAAATATCTCGGATATGCATTTCTCGGATCGAAAGTCAGACTTCTACAAGCTGTTGATAGATGTTGATTTGAGGGATGCAGAGCACTTGCATATGGTTATTAATGCATTGGATGTTGAAGAGAACGTCGCATCCGTCAAGCGGTATCGCGATCAGTCTCGTAAGCCTGCATAAGCACGACGCAAAGGAACGAACCCTTGGTTTTTAAACGCCGCGACAGACGCCCGATTTGGCAGGCAATCGCGGATTTCTTTTATCCTAAGGGCGGTTGGTCTCGTGCATTTCGCTATGTAAAACACCGCATCCATCGGCTTCCTGATCCGCCGCATAAAATTGCACGGGGTTTGTTCGCTGGCGTTTTGACGAGCTTTACCCCATTGTTCGGATTGCATTTTTTTGTTGCTGCGCTCATGGCTAAGATGCTGCGCGGGAACATTATGGCCGCGCTGATCGGCACATTCTTTGGTAATCCGCTTACTTTCCCGATCATTGCGCCACTATCTATTCAGCTCGGTCTTATCATGCTTGGGCGGCCCTATGGTCACCCGGATCGCGGGCACTCGCTCGAAACCTTTGTGGGAGCGGGGCGCGAAATCAAGGCCAACATCTGGGCGCTGTTCACGGATGCCGAGGCTCATTGGTCCAACCTTGAAGGGTTCTACCACTCGATATTCTTGCCCTATTTGGTTGGTGGCGTCATCCCGGGTTTGATCTCTGGGATAGCGGTATACTATGTCTCGGTTCCGCTTATTGCGGTTTATCAGAAGCGGCGGCGCGGACGTCTTAAGAAAAAACTGGATGAGTTGCGCAAGAAAGCGGCCAAGAAGGCTGACGGCGCAGTTTGAACGGGGTAGTCTTGCCCTGAATTTGGCCAGAGGAATCACGAGATGACGTATTCAGAGCACCTGCGTCTAGGGGTTAATATCGATCACGTTGCGACCGTGCGAAATGCGCGCGGAGGGGCAACTCCCGATCCCGTGCGTGCCGCGATTTTGGCGCAGGAGGCGGGGGCCGATGGTATTACTGCACACTTGCGCGAAGATCGTCGCCATATCGGGGATGCAGATATTGATCGTTTGATGGAGGCCCTTACGGTGCCTCTGAACTTCGAGATGGCTGCGACACCCGAGATGCAGCAGATTGCGCTGCGTCATAAGCCACACGCAGTTTGCATCGTGCCGGAAAAACGCGAAGAGCGCACAACCGAGGGCGGCCTCGAAGTTGCGCGTGAGGAAAACGAACTCGCGCATTTTATAGCTCCGCTGCGTGATGCTGGGTGCCGAGTGTCGATTTTCATTGCGGCCGAGCAACGCCAGATCGAGGCCGCGCATCGCATTGGCGCTGCGGTGATTGAGTTGCACACTGGTGCGTATTGCGATGCCCACGCCGAAGGCCGTTTTGACGAGCGAGACAAAGAACTCGAACGCCTCCGCGAGATGGCGCAGTTTGCGCATCTACTGGGGCTAGAGGTTCATGCAGGTCATGGCCTGACCTACGAAACAGTCAAGCCGATTGCGGAGTTCCCGGAGATCGTGGAACTGAACATCGGCCATTTTCTGATTGGCGAGAGTATCTTTCGGGGGCTGTCACCCGCGATTGCTGAAATGCGTCGACTGATGAGTGAAGCGCGGGCCTAATTTGGGCGTTCAACGGCAAAGCGAGGTATCATGAAGGCATTATTGATCGCGGCAATCGGAATGATGCCGAATTTTGTGTTGGCTCAAAGCGTCTCGGATTGTGAGTGGCAAGCGCACTCCAGCAATATTGCGGAGCCGTGGGAGGATAACACCCGCACGTTTTCAAATGGCGATGTGCGGCTAGCTTACTTAGATACAGTTGAGCCTGCGGCCGGATACGCTCATCTCCTGATCCTCTCTCCACCTTATGACGAGGTCGGATCGCGGCAATGCAAAACGGTCGGAATGAGCGAGGGTTTGGGTTTTGCCGGACTTTCGTTTGCTGAGTTAGAAGCAAGCTATGATCCCGCGACGGGCCTTGTGTTTACTGTTCCGATTGGGATTTACGCCCCAGAAGAAGGGGAATCCAAGTTCAACACGCTTAAGGTCGGCCTAAACCAGAGCAGCGGCGATATTACCGCCGAGATTCTGAGGTAGCGGATGATCCTGGGTATTGGAACCGATCTAGCGAACATCGAGAGAATTCAGGGCACTCTGGATCGCTTTGGCACGCGTTTCAAGAACCGTGTGTTCACGGAAATTGAGCAAAACAAAGCCGAGCGGCGGCGTGATGTCGCTGGTACATACGCCAAGCGTTGGGCCGCAAAAGAAGCCTGTTCCAAAGCGTTGGGGACGGGCCTTGCGATGGGCATCAGCTGGAAAGATATGGCCGTCAAAAACATGCGTAGCGGTCAACCAGTTATGGAGGTTACGGGCTGGGCCAAGGAACGTCTCGCTTCGATGACACCGGATGGTCACACGGCGATTATTCATGTGACTTTGACCGATGATCACCCGTGGGCACAGGCATTCGTCGTGATTGAAGCGCTCCCCGATAAACCTGCAAAAACTTGACACCCTTCGCCGCGCGCCGCATGTAGCGCACAGACCTTTCATCAGAGCGGACGTAATAATGGAAATCAAAGAGAAAAAAGAAGACGGTATTCTGGAAACAGTAAAGACAGTCTTTTGGGCGCTGATCATCGCGGGCATTTTTCGGACGCTCTTTTTTCAGCCATTCTGGATTCCGTCGGGCTCTATGAAGGATACGCTCCTGATCGGCGATTTCCTGTTTGTTAACAAAATGGCGTACGGCTATTCGCAGTATTCCTGCCCATTCTCGATGTGCCCGATTACAGGCCGCATTTTGGGATCGGAACCAGAGCGCGGAGACGTCATCGTTTTCCGTCATCCGACAACCGGGGTGGATTACATCAAACGGCTTATTGGTTTGCCAGGTGACAAAGTGCAGATGAAAGACGGCGTTCTGTTCATTAACGGAGAAGAAGCCAAACAAGAGCCGGTGGACGCGTTCATTGAAACATACGCTCCGCAAGGTTCGGCCCAAAGCTTGCCTGTTTGTAAAACTCGCCCAAGCGCGAACGGCGAGTGTGTGAAGGACCGCTTTATCGAGACACTTCCAGGTGGAACGAGCCACTCAATTCTTAACGTTGCTGAGCGTCAATCCGATAACACCGGCGTCGCGACTGTTCCTGAGGGGCACTACTTCTTTATGGGCGATAACCGCGATAATTCGAGCGACAGCCGCGTTCCCCAAAGCGTTGGCGGAGTTGGCATGGTTCCGTTTGAGAACTTGATCGGCCGCGCAGATCGCGTGATCTTTTCGTCGGCGGGCAAGTCGCTCTTTGCGTTCTGGACGTGGCGCGGGGATCGCTTCTTTAAGGCTGTAGAATAAGGTTGGGCGCGCCGCATAATGTGGGGCGTTTGATCTTGCTGCAAAATCTGTTAGGGCGTGCGCTTCGCTTGTGGTTTTTTGAATCCAGGTGATTCCTTAGCGTTTTCGATACTCAAGAAGGATTTCAGGTGAAAATTGCCGCTGAACTTCGGGCTTTTTGTGGCCGCATTGAATATGAGTTTAACGACCCGAGCTTATTGGTTCGTGCGGTCACGCATAGTTCGATGTCCTCAACCACCCGCGATGACAACCAACGCGACGAATTCCTAGGGGATCGTGTGCTTGGTCTTGTGATAGCAGAGGCACTTCTTGAGGCGGACAAAAGCGCGCGCGAAGGTGTCTTGGCGCCGCGGTTCAACGCGCTAGTGCGCAAAGAGACCTGTGCCGACGTTGCCCGTCAAATTGATCTGGGCGCGGTTCTAAAACTGGGCCGCTCCGAGATGATTTCGGGTGGGCGCCGCAAAGAGGCGTTGCTCGCTGACGCGATGGAGGCATTGATCGCCGCCGTTTATCAGGATGCCGGTTTTGATACGGCGCGGGATCTGATCCTTCGTCTTTGGGGTAAGCGGGTCCATACTGTCGAGGCGGACGCGCGAGACGCGAAAACCGCACTTCAGGAATGGGCGCAAGCACGCAAGCAGCACCCACCAAAATACACCGAGGTTTCACGTACTGGGCCTGACCACGCCCCCGTCTTTACTATCGAAGTACAACTTCAGAGCGGAGACGCCGAGCGCGCGACCGCAGGATCAAAGAGGCAGGCCGAACAGGCCGCCGCCACCGCGCTTTTGGCGCAGCTGGAAGGAAAATCATGACTGAGAAAAGCGCTGGATTTGTAGCCCTCATTGGCGAACCGAATGCAGGGAAATCGACCCTGCTGAACTATATGGTTGGTGCCAAAGTTTCGATTGTTACGCACAAGGTGCAAACGACGCGCGCACGTATTCGCGGCGTTGCGATCGAAGGGGACAGCCAGCTTGTTTTCGTCGATACGCCGGGCGTTTTCCGCCCCCGTCGCCGTTTGGACCGCGCAATGGTCGCTGCCGCATGGGGTGGCGCGGCGGACGCGGATGTTGTTGTTCTGCTGATCGAGGCACAGCGCGGCATTACAGAGGGCGTCGAGATGATCCTTGAAACCCTTGAAGAGTTCGCAGAGGGGCGACGCATTGCGCTTGCGATCAACAAAATTGACCGTGTGAAATCAGAAGTTCTCCTTGGTCTCGCGGCGCAAATGAACGAGAAGTTCCCCTTCACTGAAACCTTCATGATTTCGGCAGAGAAGGGGCATGGCGTTGGTGCGCTTCGTACATGGCTGGCGGGTGAAATGCCGGTTGGGCCGTGGATGTACCCCGAAGATCAAATCGCAGACCTGCCTCTGCGGATGATCGCAGCGGAGATGACACGCGAGAAGCTCACCCTGCGGATGCATCAGGAGTTGCCCTATCAGCTCACTGTCGAGACCGAGAAATGGGAAGACCGCAAGGACGGGTCTGTCCGTATTGATCAGCTTATTTACGTTATGCGTGATGGTCACAAGGGCATTGTTCTGGGCAACAAAGGCGAGTCTATCAAAGCGATTGGCAAGGCCGCTCGCGAGGAACTAGAGACTTTCCTTGGCCGTAAAGTGCACCTGTTCTTGCAAGTGAAAGTTCGCCCGAACTGGCTTGAGGAATCCGAGCGCTACGATGAAATGGGGTTATCGTTCAAAGACGGCAATGAATGACGCGGCTCGCCGCTGATATCTGGGTTGGCGCCTATCTCACGCGGCTAAGGCTGGCGGATATACCTGCGTTTGTGACATCCAAAGGGGACAAAACCGCAGGCACCGTGTTGGTTAAGGTCAACACACTTGATGGTCAGGCCGAAGCGTTTCAGAAGAGTTTTGACCTAATGACGGGCGAACGTGCTTGGATTTCGCTAAGCAAAGGCGCAGAGCCAGAAGTCGACGAAGCCATAGCAAAACAGTGCAGCTTTGATCCCGATCTTTGGGTAATCGAGGTTGAGGACCGTGCTGGTCGACATTTGCTCGACCAAGCGGGCCTAGCGGATTAACTTGCCGTTATGGAATGGCGTGATCAGGGCACAGTATTATCGGTTCGGCGGCTCGGCGAGACCTCGGTGATCCTTGAGGTTTTAACGCCGCAGTACGGGCGTTATTCGGGTGTTGTGCGTGGTGGTACAAGTCGCAAGCTCGCGCCAATACTACAACCCGGTGCCGAACTTTCCCTGACGTGGCGTGCACGGCTTGATCAGCATATGGGCGCGTTTACCGTAGAGCCAATCCGAACACGGGCCGCGCTTGTTTTGGGCGATCGATTGGGGCTTGCGGGGCTGAACGCAATTACAGCGCTTTTGGCCTTCAGTTTGCCAGAGCGCGAACCACATCGACAGATTTATGATGCATCTTCGGTGTTGCTTGATCTGCTTTCCAAAACCGACGCATGGCCGCTGGCGTATTTGCGGTGGGAGGCTGACCTTCTTGAGGAAATGGGTTTTGGAATGGATTTGCGCCGTTGTGCCGTTACCGGAAGTCGTGATGACTTGATCTATGTCTCACCCAAGACAGGGCGCGCAGTGAGCCGCGATGGTGCAGGAGAATGGGCAGATCGGCTATTGCCGTTGCCTCAATGTCTCTTGGGGCAAGGGGCGGTGACAGATCGGGAAATCCTGCAAGGGCTTACGACCACAGGTTATTTTCTTGAGCATCGACTGGCGAGTTCTCTCGGTAATCGCCCGCTTCCGGCGGCACGTCAGCGGTTGATGGACCTGTTGCAGCGCTAGTTGGCGCGGAACACCATTTCTTGGCCGTCTTCATTCGAGAGGATCAGCGTGTCGCCCGCAACTTCAGAGATAGACATGCTGTTTAGGGCGCTGAAGAACGTATTTTCCGCTTCGATATCAGCACAGGCCAACTGTGTTGAGATAATATTTTCTGCTTTGAACCAAGGGTACGGCGCTGATTGTTCGCCTCCAAAGCCGTTGCATGGGGCCTTGCCGCTGATTTCACCTTCGTTGGGGAATGTGAGCGTTGCGGTGGCTGGGAATTCGGTGCCGTTCAGGCTTTCGAGTGACCAAGTGACGTCTGCTGCGCCATAGCCCGTGAGCGTTTCGTCGCCTTGGCAAAAGCCGAGTGCAAGGACCAACAGGATTGAGCTGCGTATCATTTATTTCTATCCCATCCGTGGAGGTTCGGGCCCACATGAAGCGGGCCCGAAATAAGCATTAGATACCAACATCAACGATAGCTTTAGCCAAAATGCTGACGGAGTTCTTGTTCAAGCCCGCGATGTTTAGACGGCTATCGCCCACCATATAGATGCCGTGCTTTTCGCGAAGGGCGAGCACCTTGTCCGGGCTCGTTCCGAGACGCGAGAACATACCGCGGTGTTGCGCGAGGAAGCCGAAGCGGTCCGAACCGGTCAGTGCTTGAAGCTCGGCTGCAAGCTGCTCACGAAGTGCGAGCATGTTAAGGCGGACCTCTTCAAGTTCTGCCTGCCAATCGGCGCGCAGGGCGGGGTCGGTCAGGATCATGGTCACAAGGCGCGCGCCGTGATCCGGCGGGAAGCTGAAGTTTTGACGGTTCAGGAACGCAAGGGTTCCCTGTGCAACCTCAGTATTATCGGCCTTTTCGCTGATCGCCATTAGGATGCCGGTGCGCTCGCGGTACACGCCGAAGTTCTTAGAGCAACTCGCCGCGATCAAACACTCGGGCATTTCAGAAGCAACCATGCGCACGCCTGCGGCATCATCCTCAAGCCCGTCACCAAAGCCTTGGTAGGCAATATCGATGAGAGGTGTTGCGCCTGTTTCCTGAAGGATAGAGATAACCTCGGCCCATTCAGGAAGCGTTAGGTTAGCGCCCGTTGGGTTGTGACAGCAGCCATGAAGAAGCACGATATCGCCTTCTTTGGCTTCTGCGAGGTCTTGGGCCATTCCTTCAAAATCCACGGCACGCGTTTCTGAGTCAAAGTAGCGATACTCCCGCATCGGCAGGCCGAGGAACTTGATAATCGACGGATGGTTTGGCCATGTCGGATTAGAGAGCCAGATCGTGGCGTCAGGATTGGCAAGCTTCACAAGTTCCATCGCCTGACGGATGGCACCCGTGCCGCCGGGGGTCGCGGCCGCCGCGATGCGATCGCGCTCTACCGAAGTTCCAAGCACAAGGTCGATCATTGCATCATGGAACGCTGGCTCGCCTGCAAGGCTTGTATAGGACTTGCTGGTTTCGGTTTCCCAGAGTTGCTTCTCGGCCGCTTTGACGGCACGCATGACGGGCGTTTTGCCTTCTGCGTCCTTATAGACGCCAACGCCGAGATCGATCTTGTTGTCGCGCGGGTCGGCACGGTACATGCCGACGAGTTCGAGAATTTTATCCGCCGGTTGTGCGGTTAGGTTCGTGAGCATCTTAGGCTCCTGTTTCTGCTTTGAGATAATCAAACATACCCCATTCGGCCCAAGAGCCGTCATAGAGCGCGTGGTCCCTGTGCCCGATAACTTCGAGCGCCAGAGAGAGAATAGCCGCCGTTACACCAGAGCCGCATGTCGTGATCGCAGGACGAGAGAGGTCTACGCCTGCGGCTTCGAATACAGCTTTGATAGCGGTCGGCTCTTTCATAGTTCCGTTCGCATTGAGTAGCGTCGCATAGTGCACGTTGCGCGAATTCGGGATGTGGCCCGAGCGCAGCCCCTCGCGAGGTTCGGGCGCATCGCCACGAAAACGTGCCGGACCACGAGCGTCGATGATCTCGTGATCCTTGAGCTTGGAGGCCGAGGCCACTTGGGTTACGTCACGAACGAGTTGGTTTTGTATCGAAGTTGTCATGTGACGGTCGCGAATGATCGGGTCTTCGCTGTCGACGGGGCGTCCTTCGCTGATCCATTTTGCAAGGCCGCCGTCCAGCACGGCGATATCAGTTTTGCCAAACAGCCGGAAAAGCCACCAGACCCGCGCCGCCGAGAAAATACCCGCACCATCGTACACAACGATTTGATGCCCATCGCCAACACCCATCGCACGCATACGGCTCATGAATTTTTCGACGGGGGGCGCCATATGGGGGAGTGCGCTCCTCTGATCCGAGATTTCGTCGATGTCAAAGAAACGGGCATTGGGGATGTGCCCTGCGGCGTACTCCGCCTTGGCGTCGCGCTTCATGTCGGCAAGGTACCAAGACGCATCAAGGATGCGCAGATCGGGATCGTTCAGGTGCTGCGCAAGCCATTCGGTCGAAACGAGTGTTTTGGGATCATTATATGGCATATTTACCCCTAGATTTTGTCTCTTGTTGCCTAGCGAGAGGGGGCAGACTTAGCAAGTCTTAACCGCGGTCACGCAACAGGCGTTGTTTCTGGCGGCCCCAGTCCCGTTTGGCCTCGGTGGCGCGTTTGTCGTGGTTTTGTTTACCCTTGGCGACGCCAATTTTGATTTTCACGAGGCCTTTATGATTGAAATACATCACCAACGGCACAAGCGTCATACCCTTGCGGGAGGTCGCCTGCCAAAGGCGGGACATTTCTTTCTTGGAAACCAGAAGCTTGCGTTTGCGTTTTTCTTCGTGGCCCCAAGTTACGGCCGGCTTGTAAGGCGCGATATAGCTATTCACTAGCCAGAGTTCTTCGTCCTCAATGGCGGCATAGCTTTCGGCAATGTTGCTTTGACCGATCCGCAGGGATTTAACTTCTGATCCCTGAAGGATGATACCGCATTCAATGTCGTCCTCGATCGCGTAATCATACCGCGCGCGGCGGTTTTCAGCGATGATCTTGTAGTTCTTGTCTGCAGCGGTTTCTTTTTTAGCCATTGGGATGATCTAATGTGCGCAACTTCGGATGTCTAGGTGCGCGGGGAAATGCCCGCCAACGGTACTTCCGCTGGCGGGATTGAATTAGGCAAGGATGCCTGCGAATTGCATCGCTGCTTTGATCTGGTCTTTGGTCTCGTCCAAGAGGCCAGTAAGCGGGGAGCGCACCTCTTCGGTGCATTTTCCCAAAAGGGACAGGCCGTATTTCGCCCCGACAAGGCCAGGCTCAACGAAAAGCGCCGTGTGAAGTGGCATCAAACGGTCCTGATACTCCAGTGCAGTTTTGAAATCGCCCTGTGCCATTGCCGATTGGAACTCCGCACACAGACGCGGCGCGACGTTTGCGGTTACCGAAATGCACCCGACTGCGCCATGGGCATAATAACCGAGCGCCATTGCATCCTCGCCTGAAAGCTGGATGAAATCAGGGCCGCAAGCGGCGCGATTGTCCGAAATGCGCGACACATCGCCGGTGCTGTCCTTAACACCGATAATCTCTGGAAGCTTGGCAAGTTCGCCCATGGTTTCCGCTGTCATATCCACGACCGAGCGACCGGGGATATTATAGATGATGATCGGAACGCCTTCTTGAGCGGCGGCGGTGAAATGCGCGATTAGCCCGCGTTGGGTTGGCTTGTTGTAGTATGGCGTCACAACGAGCGCTGCATCCGCGCCGACCTTTTTGGCAAACTGAACAAAGCGTCGCGTCTCGATCGTGTTGTTTGAGCCAGCGCCCGCAATAACTGGAACGCGCCCTGCCGCTGCTTTTACGACCTCTTCGATCACGGATTCGTGCTCTTCGTGGCTTAGCGTTGGGCTTTCGCCTGTGGTACCGACAGGAACAAGACCGCTTGAACCTTCTTCGATGTGCCATTCAACCAAGTGTTTGAGCGCGTCAATATCCAGTTTGCCACCCTTAAGCGGCGTCACCAGAGCGGGAAGGGAACCCTTGAACATGACACGTCTCCTTTTGTTTGATGGGCATGAATCGCCCTTATGATCGTGTGTAATCGCGGCGGAACCTAGCCGCCTTGAGGGGGATTGCCAAGTTGTGTGTTGCCCATGCAAGCGAATCCGATAATGTTTCTGTGAAACTGGCCCGAAAAGGACGACTTTGTGCTTAATTTACTACGTATTTCATGCTCTGCCGTGTTGGCAACCTACCTGAGCTGCGCGCCTCTCGCTGCCCAAACAGGCGACGCTATCGCGAAGGCAATGGACCATGTGCGGGCGCAAGATTGGCGTGAAGCGTTCAATGTGGCTAAGCCCGCGGGAAATTTAGCTTATACGCTGGTGGACTGGCACTATCTGCGCGCAGGACGTGGTGAGTTTAGAGAGTATGAAAACTTCCTGAAAACCAACGGTGATTGGCCTGGTTTGCCCTATCTACGGAAACGGGGCGAGGAAGCAATAGAGCCGGGAATCGCAGCGGAACGTATTTTGGCGTTTTTCGAATCCGACGCGCCACAGACGGGTAAAGGCGCGCTGGCATATGCGGCGGCACTCTCGCAGTCGGGACAATCGGAGCGCGCACTAAAGGTTGTGGCGGATGCGTGGCAAAATCTGTCACTGACCGCGAGCGATCAACAGGCGTTCTTGGCCAACTATAGTTCAACAATCAAACCGCTACATACCAAGCGCCTGGATATGCTCCTGTGGCGGGGCTATTCGGGCGAAGCACAGGCGATGTTCCCCCTCGTCAGTGACGGCTGGAAGAAACTTGCCGCTGCACGGATTGGATTGCGCAAGCAGGTAAACGGCGTGGATGGCATGATCGCTTCGGTGCCGAACGATTTGGCAAATGATCCGGGCTTGGCGTATGAGCGTTTTGTATGGCGTGCCCGCAAGGGACGCGATTCCGATGCGCTTGAATTGCTGAAGGAGCGTTCAACATCTGTGGCCGCGCTGGGCGAGCCGCATGAATGGAGCCGCCGCCGCGCAAGCCTTGCGAGAAGTGAAATGCGCGAAGGGCGGTATCAATCGGCCTATGATGCGGCGTCTTCGCATCATTTGACTTCAGGCTCTGATTTTGCTGATCTCGAGTGGCTCTCGGGCTATATCGCACTTCGTTTCCTCAACCGTCCCTCCGATGCACTCAAACATTTTGATGCCTTTCAGGGCGCTGTCGATACACCAATTAGCCTTGGCCGCGCCGGATATTGGAGAGGCCGTGCCTATGAGGCAATGGCCGATTACGTAAACGCCGAAGCCGCGTATATCTCTGGTGGAGAGCATCAAACCAGCTTCTATGGTCAACTAGCAGCCGAAAAAGCAGGCATCCCGATGGATCCTTTGCTCTTGGGGCAGGAGCAATTCCCAAGCTGGAAAACGGCGAGTTTTGTGAATTCTTCTGTGTTCGAGGCGGGGCGCCTACTGGATGAGGCCCGCGAAGGGCGCCTCTCTGCAAGGTTTTTTGCGCATTTGGCCGAAAGCCTGAACCGACAAGAGCGCGGTGCTCTGGCGGCATGGGCGTTGTCCGAGAACAATCCATATGTCGCACTGCATATCGCTAAACGATCGGTCGAATACGGCGACACTATTCATGGTGCATATTATCCGATGCATCCTGTTGGGACCATGTCGAACCTCACCGTTGCGCCCGAACTGGCGTTGGCGATTGCCCGACGCGAAAGCGAGTTTAACCCGCGCGTTGTATCGAGCGCCGGTGCGCAGGGTCTTATGCAAGTTATGCCCGGAACCGCGAAACTCGTGAGCGGCAAAATCGGCGTGGCATACAAGCCGTCCTCGCTGACAAGCGACTGGAAATATAACGCGCTATTGGGGACGAATTATCTTGTAGGTCTGAACAAAGAATTCGGCAGCAACGTCATTCTGGTTTCTGCTGGATACAACGCAGGACCGGGGCGCCCGCGCCGCTGGATCAAGGAGCGTGGCGATCCTCGTAGTACGCCCGAGAGCGTTGTCGACTGGATTGAGCACATCCCGTTCAACGAGACGCGCAACTACACGATGCGTGTTTCAGAGGCGCTCTTGCCATACCGCGCACAGATTTCGGGAAAGCCGCAAATTCTTCGGCTATCTAGTGATTTGACCCAGCGCTAGCCGCCTTTTGTTCGCGCCAAAGCGTAAAGAGGCCCGCGCCGATAACAATCGCAGCACCGATAGCCACATTCATCGGAAGCGTTTCATCAAGGAACGTGATTCCGATGAGTGAGGCAAAGACAAGTTGCAGATATGCAAACGGCTGTACGGCGCTGGCCTCTGCAACCTCGAAGGTGCGAATGAGCAACCAATGTCCAAGCGCGCCGAGCACACATAAGATAAGCATCAGAACCCAGTTGCTTGGGGACATATTCTCCCAGAACCAAATACCCGAGGCTGTTGAGAACACCGCACCTGCTACACCCGTCCAAAAGAAACTGGTCGCCGAGGAATCCTTGCGAGAGGCATAGCGGGTCATTAGCCCGTAGAGCGCGAACATGATCGCGGCAATCAGTGGTACAATTGCCGCTGGTGAAAATACTGAAAATCCTGGCTGTAAGATGATCAAGATACCGCAGAAACCGACTGCGATCGCAAATACCCGCCGCCAGCCTACTTTCTCGCCCAATACGGGTCCTGAAAGCGCAGCGATTATAAGCGGGTAGCTTGCAAAAATTGCGTGGCTCTCAACCAACCCAAGAAGCACAAACCCTAGCACCATGACGCATATTTCTGCTGCAAGCAAAAGCCCACGAAATGCTTGTACATACGGCTGGCTCGTTTTGGCAACTTTGCGGATCCCTCCCGCCTTTCGTGACGCTAGGGCGCAGACAAAGATCGCAAAGAACCAGTAGCGGATCATGACGACCATCATCACGTTTGTTTCGGTCGCCAAATGGCGCGAGAAACCGTCCTGAAGCGCGAAGACCATTGTCGTGGCTGTCATCAACAAGATGCCGAGCCGAGTGTTGGATGTGGTGCTCATTCGGTGCTTTCTATCGTGCCAATGGTCATGTGGCGTTTGCGCCCGAAGCCCGAAATGCGCTTAACGCTAAACCCGCCGTCGGAGAGACCCGCACGGACAAATCCTGCTGCGGTATATGTGGCACATGTGCCGCCCGCCGCCGTGTGGGCGCCCACCGCTTTCATCAACTGCGGCTCCCAAAGTTCGGGATTTTTTGCGGGCGAGAACCCGTCGAGAAACCACGCATCTGCGCGCCCGTCCCAATTGGGCAAGGTCTCGCGGGCGTCGCCGTAAATGATCTCTGCACGTAGATCAGGGAGGTCGATAGTCCCATTTCCATCTGCCAATTGTTCAAGAAGCGGTTGCGCGATTTGGGCCACATCGGGAAATGCCGCCAGTGCACGCTCCATCGCGTCGGTCGTCATTGGAAATGCTTCGAATGAAGTGAAACGCAGTGGTTTGGTCATCCCCGCGTCACGCCACGCCAATAGCGCTGCGCATAGATTGAGGCCCGTACCAAACCCCAATTCCGCGATGTGAAATCCGTCGCGAAAACGGGCGGGAAGGTCATTCCCCTCAAGGAATACATAGCGCGTTTCCGCTAATCCATCTTCGAGAGAAAAGTATGGATCATCAAAGCGTTGCGATACGGGGATATTGCCGTCGCGCCATTCCAAATCTGCTTGCTGGTTCTTCATAAGGGATTGCCTTACACATCTATGCAAAGATGGACAATGGAGAAGGGCGAGCGCCATGGCAATGCCAGAAATCACGGTGATGGGAGCGGGCGCATTCGGGCTTTCGGTTGCTTACGTCTGTGCAAAGGCGGGTGCCAAAGTGCAGGTTGTCGAGAAAACAGCCGTCGGCGCGGGCGCAAGCGGCGGCCTTGTGGGGGCGCTTGCGCCGCATACTCCTGAACGCTGGGACGACAAGAAGCAATTTCAGCTTGAAAGCTTGCTGATGGCCGAGGGTTTTTGGCGTGGCGTCGAGGCGGACTCGGGCCTTGTTACGGGGTATGAACGTGTTGGTCGTCTACAGCCAATAAATACGCCGCGGATACTGGAACTGTCTCACGAACGCACGAACTACGCCGAGCAACATTGGCGGGGCGAGGCGTCTTGGAATGTGGTGCGATACGAAGATCATGTGGGATGGGCACCCCAAAGTAAGACAGGGTTCTTGGTTCATGACACCCTATCTGCGCGTTTGCATCCACGGTTGGCGACACTTGCCCTTGCTCAGGCAGTAACGCGATTGGGGGGTGAGATCATTATCGGGCGCTACACCCCCGTTTCATCAAATACCAAGGTTATCTGGGCGACGGGCGTGGACGGGCTGCATCAACTCTCAGAGGAGTTCGGCACGCAAGTTGGCAGCGGTGAAAAAGGGCAGGCGGCGTTGTTGGGGTATTCCAGCGCAAATCAAACCCAGCTCTTTGCCGACAGCATATACGTTGTGCCGCACGCGAACGGGACAACGGCAATCGGCTCGACGACCGAGCGTTATTTTGAGAAAGCAGATGAAACCGATCAGCATCTGGACGATCTCATCGCGCGCGCATTCGAAACCTTTCCAATACTCGCGAATGCCCCCGTTATTGAAAGATGGGCAAGTGCGCGCCCGCGATCGTTCACGCGTGCGCCAATGATCGGAAAATATCCAAACAGGGATGGACATTTCATCGCAAACGGTGGCTTCAAAATCGGTTTTGGCATGGCTCCTAAGCTTGCGCAAACACTTGCCGCGCTGGTGCTGGAGGGCAACGATGCCATCCCCGATCACTTCAGCGTTGAGGCTAATTTGGGGTCGGCAACCGCTTGAAATCACACTCTGGAAACCACGAGTGATGGGTGATCGGCGCGGCGCGAAACGTGTCGATTATGTCGATTGATTCAATCGTCCCGAAATTAAACTAATCACGAGACTGCTTCCCGCGAAGCGGGGCTTGTATCGCGGTTGTTTCTCACCCAAAGTCCCGCTTCATAGGAACAAGAAAGGCCGCGAATTATGATGCGTCATGGTGGAGAAATACTCGTTGATCAATTGCTCGCTCAGGGAGTGGAGCGTGTATTCTCTGTGCCGGGAGAGAGTTTTCTAGCGGCGCTCGATGGTTTGTACGAAAGTGGAATTACCAACCACGTCTGTCGCCAAGAAGGCGGCGCGGCCATGATGGCGGAGGCCCAAGGTAAATTGACGGGAAAGCCGGGCATCGCATTCGTTACGCGCGGCCCCGGTGCGACAAACGCATCAGCCGGCGTCCACGTCGCGCGTCAGGATAGCACGCCGATGATACTTTTCGTTGGCCAAATCGCACGGGCCCACCGCGACCGGGAGGCGTTCCAAGAGGTCGACTACCGCGCCATGTTCGGCGGGATCGCGAAATGGGTGACCGAAGTTGACCAAATCGAACGCATCCCCGAATACATCAGCCGCGCGTTTCATGTGGCGACTTCTGGACGGCCTGGTCCTGTGGTCATCGCCCTTCCTGAGGATATGCTAAGCGGAAAGGCAGATGTGCCAGACATCGGCGCAATGGGAGAGAACCTGAGAGATGTCGCGCCAAGTTCTATTGCCACAATTCGTCAGGAGATATCGGGCGCGCAACGTCCGCTCGTTATCCTTGGCGGGAGCCAATGGTCACAAGATAGCGCCGACCATATCGCAAAATTCGCAGAAGCATCCAATCTGCCCGTCGCCGTGGATTTCCGTCGACAAGATTACATTGACAATCGTCATCCAAATTATGTCGGCGATTTGAACGTCGGGATTAATCCCGCACTTAAGCAAAACCTGATGGATGCTGATCTGTTGATTGTTCTGGGCGCGCGACTGGGGGATATTGCGACCTCTGGTTATACGTCTGTCGATCCTGCGAATGTTAAGCCGCGCATTATTCATGTGCATCCTGATCCCGACAGTCTTGGGCAGGTATATCGCCCAGATATCTCGCTTGTGGCTGATCCGCGCAACGTTATCGCGGCGCTAGCCGAGGCACCGTCTATCGATGGTGATTGGGCGGCGTGGCGGTCCAAAGCAAGGGCAGACTATGAAGCTTGGCTGACCCCACAAGAAACGCCGGGCGATGTGAAGATGGAGGAAGTTATTGCGCACCTCTCGCGCACGCTTCCTGATGATGCGATCCTTACCAATGGTGCGGGAAACTACGCCGCGTTTCTGCACCGTTACTTCGCTTACAAAAAGCATGGGACACAGTTGGCACCGACCTCTGGCAGCATGGGATACGGATTTCCCGCCGCAATCTCCGCGGCTATTTCCAATCCTGCAAAAACCGTGGTTTGCCTTGCGGGTGATGGCTGCTTTCAGATGACGTGCAACGAGTTTTCGACGGCAATGCAGTACGGCGCTAAAGTCATCACCATCGTCGCCAATAACGGCCGCTACGGAACAATTCGCATGCACCAAGAGATGCACTATCCGGCGCGCGTTTCTGGCACCAACTTGCACAATCCCGACTTTGTCGCGCTTGCAAAGGCGTATGGCGGTCATGGCGAGTGTGTCACACGAACCGAGGATTTTCCCGCAGCACTAGAGCGCGCAATAGCGAGCGATACGGCAGCAATTATTGAGCTAAGGCTCGATAGTGAGGCGCTCGCGCCAAGTGCAACGCTGAGTCAGATCAGAGAGCGTGCTCAGTCCTAGTTGATCCGAGCGACCACATAATCCGCGATGTCCGAGAGCATAGCGCGGATTGGGTCGTTCGGTAGCTTTGCCAGCGCAGATTTTGCGCGTTTGGACCACTGAAGCGCTTCCCTGCGGGTTTCTTCGAGGGCGTTGTGCTTAGCGAGAAGTTCAAGCGCGGTCGCGAGGTCGCCGTCTTGCTGGTCGCCTTTTTCAATGGTGCGGGTCCAGAATGCGCGTTCTTCGGCATCGGCATGGGCAACGGCTTTGATCACAGGCAGCGTGAGTTTGCGCTCACGGAAATCATCGCCAATGTTCTTGCCTGTCGCATCACTACCCCAGTAATCGAGCAGATCATCCACGATCTGGAAGCACACGCCAAGCGCGTCACCATAGTCAAATAGCGCCTGTGTTTGATCAGCAGACGCGTCCGCAATAACGCCACCGACTTCTGTCGCCGCCGAGAAGAGCGCCGCTGTTTTCCCGCGAATGACCTTGAAATAGATTTCTTCGGTTGTCGCCAAATCCTGCGCCGCGGTAAGTTGCAGAACTTCACCCTCGGCGATAGTCGCAGAGGCGTTCGCCAGAATGTCGAGCGCCCTCATCGAACCCGTTTCAACCATAAGCTGGAAGCTGCGAGCAAAGAGGTAATCGCCGACAAGGATACTCGATTTGTTATCCCACAGCAGATTCGCTGTCGGGCGTCCGCGGCGCTGGCCGCTTTCGTCTACGACGTCGTCATGCAAGAGCGTCGCAGTGTGAATGAACTCAACGGTCGCGGCCAAATGAATATGGTACGGCCCCTTGTAGCCGCAGATTTTGGCGGACGCGAGCGTAAGCATCGGCCGAAGTCGCTTTCCGCCCGCTTCCACCAAATGCGCGGTAACTTCGGGAATACGCGGCGCATGTTCCGAGGCCATTCGCTCGCGAATCAGAGTGTTTACGGCCTCTAGTTCGGCTTCAAGGGCAGCGCTCAGGCGTTCATGCGGCTTGATTGCAGTTTCATCCAGTACCATCACGCTGTCGTCATCCCTCTCGACAATTTGGTCAGCAAAGGCTTAAGTCCTTGGCTATGAAAGAGCTTTTGAAAACCAACGATCCCACTGTGATCGCCTTCGCGCAAGCCCTTCTTCAAGGAGAGGGTATAGACTGCTTTGAAATGGACGTAAATATTAGCGTACTAGAAGGTTCGATAGGCATTTTGCCGCGCCGCCTGATGGTTCGCGATCGGGATCATTTTATGGCGGCTGCGATTCTGCGTGATAATGATGTTTCGTTGAGTGAATGAATGGGATTTCCATCCGTAACAAACGACTCGTTTCTTGGCGGGAAACTTACCCTTAAGCAACCAGCGGTCGGCTACCGCGCGGGGCCTGATGCGGTGCTGCTTGCGGCTTCGGTTCCGGCGCAATCCTCAGAAAGTGTTCTTGAGCTGGGATGCGGAGTTGGAGCGGCGCTTCTGTGTTTGAACGCGCGTGTTCCGGGGCTTCAATTGACAGGGGTTGAGATACAGCCAGACTATGCCGAGCTGGCACGTGAAAACGCGCAAGGGGCGGTTACGGTCGTGACCGCGGATCTCGATGATTTGCCGCTTGCGATACGGGATGTGCAATATCATCATGTGCTCGCCAATCCGCCGTACTACCTTGAGAAACGGCGGAAAAAATCTGGTGATCGTGGACGAGAAACCGCATTCACCGAGGAAACCCCGCTCGCGCGATGGATTGAAATAGCGGCCAAGCGTTTGCGGCCCAAGGGTGTGTTTTCTCTGATTCAGGATATTGAAAGATTGCCCGAAGTCCTTGCGGCAGCACTCCCCGTACTAGGCAGTCTGGAGGTCTTGCCGGTCTGCGCGCGCGAAGGGCGACGTCCACAACGGTTTCTGCTGCGCGCCCGAAAAGGAGGGCGTGCAGAGTTCATGATGCACGCGCCTCTTATCCTTCATCAGGGTGCCGCGCACACCACAGACCAAGACAGCTATCGTCCAGAAGTGAAGCGCATCTTGCGCGATGGAGCGGCGCTAGAATTTCCACCACGTTAGGAAAATATTAAGCCTCCAACGCTTGAATTAAAAATTGGCGGAGGATAGCCGATGAATGTGTAATCTACGTGACATATGACCGGTCCTGTGCTTTGCTGAAGAAGTTGGATACTTTTAGACACAAGGAGTACGACTATGACCATGAGTTCGCATTTGAATGAGCTCCGGAAAAAACATCAAACTCTTTCTAACGACGTCGAGATGGCTCAGAAAAGTCCATCTGCTGACGAACTTGTCATCGCTTCCATGAAAAAGAAGAAGCTGCGCCTGAAAGAAGAAATTAATCGTCTTTCACAGGCCTAGATATCCCCGCCCGTCAATTCTGAATCGGTATTCCGTGAATTTGTGCGGGCGGCAATAACAGCGCCGAGTGTTATCAACGCAGCAGAGACGGCCAAAGGCCAACTCGCTTGCGTAACGCCTGCCAATACGAGAACGCAGGTTGATATGACCGGTGCGGCATATGAGGTGACACCCAGAAGTTGGATGTCACCTTTTTTCATGCCAATATCCCAAGTGTAGAATGCAATTCCGACGGGCCCGAGGCCAAGCGCGACTATCGACAACCAAGTTACTGGCTCGCTTGGCCAGTATGTTGTTTCAAATGCAAAGTGCGCAATGAGGGAAAACAGAGCAGTCAGAACGCAGAATATCGCGACGGTTTCTGTTGGTGCGCCCCCGAGCTTCCGCGATATGACGGAATATCCGGACCATGTAATCGCACATGCGAGCGCAAGCGCATAGCCGGGGAGGGCGGTGACCGACATTGACGCGCCGTTGCCAATCAGAATTGCTGCGCCGGTAAATCCAAGTACCGCACCGACGATATGCTGACGCTTGAGCTGTTCCTCTGGAAGAAGTCCGCTGAAGAGGACAATGAGCAACGGCCAGAGATATGCGATAAGGCCCGCTTCGGCAGGAGGCGCAAGGCGAAGGGCTGAAAAATATAAGAAGTGGTATCCAAATAGCCCGAGCGTTCCAAAGGCGTAAATTTTCCAACTGACAGTGCGCAGCGCGGAAAAACCAATGCCACGAGAAACCCAGATCAGGCCAATGAAGCCCGAGATCGCGAAGCAAATCGCGTTGAGTTGAAGCGGCGGCATCGGCGCACTTCCAACAGTAAATACGGCCAGAAACGACCAGAGAAGAATGGCCGTGAAGCCAACGATCGTCGCACGTCGTTTCTGCATTTCCGTTCCTGTGTCTCCGGAGGGGTTAGATGAAGTATTGCCCGCCGTTGGCCGTGATTGTCGATCCGGTCACAAACCCTGCGTCGTCCGAAGCAAGGAAAACAACACAGCGTGCAATTTCTTCTGCCTCACCCAAACGTCCAACGGGGATTTGCGAAATGATGCTATCGCGCACTTTTTCAGGAACGGCCATCACCATTTCGGTTGCAATATATCCTGGGCAGATCGCGTTCACAGTGATGCCTTTGAATGCACCTTCCTGCGCAAGGGATTTGGTGAGGCCAAGGTCTCCGGCTTTTGCGGCAGAGTAGTTGGCTTGTCCCATTTGGCCCTTTTGGCCGTTGATGGAGCTGATATTGATAATGCGTCCAAAGCTGCGGTCCCGCATCCCTGACCAAACCGGATGCGTCATGTTGAATACGCCCGAAAGGTTGGTGTCGATAACTTCTTTCCACTGTTCGCGCGTGATTTTGTGGAACATCGCATCGCGTGTGATGCCAGCGTTGTTCACAAGAATTTCTACCGGCCCAAGCTCGGCTTCGACTTTGGCGATACCTTCCGCGCAGGCGTCGTAATCTGCAACAGACCACTTATAGGTTGCGATGCCCGTATCATCGGAGAATTTCTTCGCCGCTTCATCATTGCCCGCATAGTTGGAGGCAACGGTATATCCTTCGCCCTTAAGCGCGATTGCAATGGCCGCGCCGATCCCACGTGTTCCGCCAGTAACGAGTGCTACTCTGCTCATATTTAGACTTCCTTAATATCACATTTGGCAATTAACTTAGGTATGCGCGCAATTTTATTGCGCGCATAATTTCACGCTAGTCGCGCTCGAGGCAAAGAGCAACTCCCATGCCACCGCCGATACAAAGTGTCGCAAGACCTTTTTTCGCGCCGCGTCGCTTCATTTCAAAGAGCAGAGTGTTCAAAACCCGCGCACCAGACGCGCCGATTGGGTGTCCGATGGCGATTGCGCCGCCGTTGACGTTCACGATCGCGGGATCCCAGCCCATTTCCTTATTCACGGCACATGCTTGTGCGGCAAAGGCTTCGTTTGCTTCGACGAGGTCCAAATCATCAACCGTCCAGCCCGCTTTGCTTAGGGCTTTCTTGCTCGCATGCACGGGGCCCACACCCATAATTGCAGGGTCGAGGCCAGCAGTTGCGTACCCAGCGATGCGTGCGAGTGGTTCGATGCCACGCTTTTCGGCGTTCGCGGCACTCATCAAGAGAGCGCCCGCCGCACCGTCGTTCAGGCCAGAGGCGTTCGCAGCCGTAACCGATCCCTCGCGGTCAAACGCTGGGCGAAGCTTTTGCATCGCTTCCATAGTTGCGCCATGACGGATGTATTCGTCAGCATCAACTGTCGTATCGCCGCGGCGGGATTTGACGATAAACGGCACGATTTCATCAATGAATTTACCTGCCTTCTGCGCGGCTTCAGCTTTGTTTTGGCTCGCGACGGCAAATTCATCCTGCGCTTCGCGCGTGATTTCCCATTTCTTGGCAACGTTTTCGGCAGTGGTGCCCATGTGATAGTTGTTGAATGCATCCCAGAGACCGTCGCGGATCATGCTGTCGATGAATTGCATGTCGCCCATTTTCTGGCCCTTGCGAAGGTTGGCAACATGCGGAGACATAGACATGTTTTCTTGGCCGCCCGCTGCGACGATATCTGCATCGCCAAGCAAGATATGCTGTGCACCGAGCGCGATGGCGCGGAGGCCGGAGCCACAGACTTGGTTGATTCCCCATGCGGCTGATTCTTGAGGGAAGCCAGCGTTGATGTGCGCTTGGCGGGCGGGATTCTGACCCTGTCCTGCTGTTAGCACCTGTCCCAATATCGTCTCGGAAATTTCGCCTTTTTCGACCCCTGCGCGTTCAACGAGAGCTTCAAGGACAGTTGCACCGAGATCGTGGGCAGGGGTGTTAGCAAATGATCCGCCAAAGCTGCCGACGGCGGTTCGGGCGGCAGAGGCGATAACAACGTGAGACATGGACAGTTCCTTTCCCGAGACTGAAATTGGTCCGCGCCGTTTCGGGAAAACGAGCACTTCCCGTTCATGATAACTGCAGGAGAATCTCCTGCGCTTACAGTGGACAGTCTGTGTCGCAATTAGGCAAGTGCTGTGTCGTATTTAGCTCCAATTAGCGGCTAATTCTCGCTTCCAAGGGGGGCGAACCGAAGGGGCGCCGAAAAAATAGCCTTGGAAGCAGTCAATACCGATGGATTGCAGGAAGGTGATGTCTTGTTGGTTTTCAACGCATTCGGCAACGGTGAACATTTCGAAATGCCCCGCGATAGAGCGTAACGCTTTGGTGAGCACTTGGTTGTCGGGGTCTTTGGCAATGCCGCGGATGAATTGTCCGTCGATCTTTACGATATCGAAAAAGAATTCTTTGAAATAACGGAATGCGGTGAAGCCTGCGCCGAAATTATCCAATGCAAAAGAGATTCCACGCGCCTGAAGATCGCCCATGAACGTCGTCACCAACTCGGGCATTTGCATTGCCGAGCTCTCTGTTATCTCGAGGATCAAACGTTCGGCAATCGTCTCATCCATGTCGAGGCCTTGCTCAAGTGTTTGGGTCCAGCGCCGATAGCCAATAGAGCGCGCTGACATGTTTATGGACAGGCGCAAATCTGGTTCGTCAGCGAGGGCCCTTAGGCCCAGTTCAAGCGCGATACAGTCGACGCATCTTCCGATCTCTTTATCCTCAATCGCTTCCATAAATTCATGAGCGGGAATAATGCGGCCGGTGTCATCAAGGAGGCGGATCAGCCCCTCGTAGAATGCCACTCGGTCGGTCCGCGATGCCTGCACGACGGGCTGGTAGGCCAGAACCGCGCGTTTTCCCTCAACCGCGCATTGTACGAGCGACAGTGTATCCAGTTGCTGCTCCGCCGCCGCAAAGGCAAATGGGCTTTCTGCTTGCTCTGGCGTGTGATTGTCATCGTGATGCGTCATGGTTTCTCTCCGTCACTGTCTGGATACTATGGCTCGATGACTGTTAATAGCTGGTGAATATTCCTATTTTGTTCTAATTTGATTTAAACTGTTAAAGCATTGGTTTTGGAGGGGAAATGCAAGAACGTTGCGGATGGGTCGGTCAGGAAGAAATTTATATTGCCTACCACGACACGGAATGGGGCGTTCCCGTTTATGATAGTCGTGCCCTTTGGGAGAAGTTGATTCTCGATGGTTTTCAGGCAGGTTTGAGCTGGATCACTATCTTGAGAAAGCGCGAGAATTTTCAGGAAGCCTTCGCAGGGTTTGATCCAAATATTATCGCCGAATGGGGCGAGCCCGAGATTGAAAGCCTTCTGCAAAACGATGGGATAATTCGGCATCGCGGCAAAATCGCCGCCACAATTACCAATGCGCGGGTTTGGCAAGAGATCGAAGCGGAAAAAGGGTTCGACAAATATCTATGGGATTATGTCGGAGGCAAACCGCTTCAGACCAACTTTAGGACGCTTGCGGATGTGCCGCCCTCGACGCCGCTTTCTACAGAAATATCAAAGGATCTGAAAAAACGCGGGTTCAAGTTTTGCGGGCCTACGATTGTCTATGCGTTTATGGAGGCGGTGGGCATGGTCAACGATCACGTCGTGACCTGCCCATGTCATGGCCCGCTCAGTGATACGGACTAAGAGGACGGTTCGATAAGCGCGCGAATGATTGCTTTGGCGCTTTCGCTGTCCCATTCGGCGTCACCCACAAGTCTGGCGATCTCTTGGCCTTCGCGGTTAAGGAGCACGGTCGCGGGAAGGCCGGTTACCTCCATATCCATTGCGAGGGCGCTCTTGGGGTCAAGGAGAATCGGCAGGTTCTCGATGCTTTCGTCAGCGAAGAACTTCTCGATCGCTGGCATTCTGTTGCGACCTGTCGCAATAGTCACTACCGCAAAATCATCGCCGCTAAGCTCGGCTTCCAGTGCGTCAAGCGACGGCATCTCTTTGCGGCAGGGCGCGCACCACGTCGCCCAGAAGTTAACCAGTGTGATCTTGCCCTCATATTCCGCAAGAGTAAGTTCGCGTCCATCTGGATCGAAATAAACTGCGTCAGAACCATCTACAGGCGATTCATGTATCTGGAGCTTTTCAAGAGTTCCTTCGCGAAGGGCGCCCAAATCCGCAAACGCAGCATTTGCGCTAAGCGCGAGGCCCGCGTATAGGGGGGCTAACCAAATATTTCGCATTTTCTTCCCTCCAAAGGGCCTTGATATGACCAAAGACGACACAGCCAAGACTTCTTCCAATCAAATGTGGGGTGGGCGTTTTGCCGCCGGACCCGATGCGATCATGGAGGCGATCAACGCCTCGATCAGTTTCGACAAACGCATGGCCGCCCAAGATATTGAGGGCTCGCGTGCCCATGCAGCCATGTTGGCAAGCGCAGGCATCATCACAGATACAGATGCCAAAGCCATTCGGGAAGGGCTGCTCACGGTCTTGTCAGAAATAGAGAAAGGCGATTTTCCGTTTTCTGCTGCCCTCGAAGACATTCATATGAACGTCGAGAGCCGCCTAAAAGAGATCATTGGTGAGCCCGCAGGCCGCCTACATACGGGGCGCAGCCGTAATGATCAGGTTGCGACAGACTTTCGGCTTTGGGTGCGTGAGCAGACTGACGCGGCGATTGATGGCCTTGAGGCCCTCATCCGCGCGCTTCTGACGCAGGCCGAGGCAGGGGCCGATTGGGTCATGCCGGGCTTTACGCATCTCCAGGTGGCGCAGCCGGTGACTTGGGGGCATCACATGATGGCCTATGTCGAGATGTTTGGCCGTGACATGTCGCGCTTCCGCGATGCCCGCAAGCGTATGAACGAATCCCCACTTGGGGCGGCGGCACTGGCTGGAACGTCCTTCCCGATTGACCGTCATATGACCGCAGAGGCGCTGGGCTTTGATCGTCCCGCTGCGAACTCGCTTGATGCAGTTGCCGATCGTGACTTTGCGCTGGAGTTTTTGGCGGCATCCACGATTACCGCAATGCACCTGAGCCGCTTTGCCGAAGAGCTGGTGATCTGGTCATCTGCTCAGTTCCGTTTTGTTGCCTTGTCCGACCGGTTCTCGACAGGGTCCTCGATCATGCCGCAAAAGAAAAACCCAGACGCCGCAGAGCTTATTCGTGCCAAAGTCGGACGGATTATGGGGGCGATGGTTGGTCTGTTTACAGTGATGAAGGGACTTCCGCTGACATATTCCAAGGATATGCAGGAAGACAAAGAGCAAGTATTCGACGCTGCTGATAACCTCATGTTGGCGTTGGCTGCGATGACGGGAATGGTGGCCGACATGACGGCGAACCGCGAAAGCCTCGAAGTCGCAGCGGCAAGCGGGTTCTCGACGGCGACGGACCTTGCCGACTGGCTTGTTCGTGCGTTGAACATGCCTTTCCGTGATGCGCATCACGTAACCGGCGCGCTTGTAGCGATGGCCGAGAGTAAGAATTGCGACCTGCCTGATCTAACGCTTGCAGACATGCAATCGGTTCACGAACACATCACACAGGATGTGTTTGATGTTCTGGGCGTTCATAACTCTGTTGCGTCGCGGGTTTCCTATGGTGGTACCGCACCAAGCCAAGTAAAATCACAAATCGAGCGGTGGAAAGCCGACTTAGAAAAGGACGCCTAAATGAAAATTCTCTTGCCTATTGCCCTGATCGTCACATTATCAGCATGTGGGGTCGATGGTGAGCCAACGCCGCCCGCAGAGACACCCGAAACAGGTGTGTCCATTTCGGGGGATATTCGGATGGGCGTTGCCAAGAAACTGTAAGCCGCGTGTGAATATATGAAACGAACTGCGTTGATCCTAATTGTTGCACTGCTGGCTGGATGTGCCGGGCCGCAATACCCGCCGACAGTAAGCGGTGACATCTATATGGGATCGCGCGGTACGTATGGCCGCATCGGTGTGAGCACAGGTAACTTTGGGATCAACATCGGGATCTGATGTCACTTTTGCGCGCAACATATCTGGGGTTGGCGATTTTCGGTGCTGTTGTACCGATGTATCATTTTGGCCTCTGGTTTTTGGGCGACAATTCCGGCCAGATGAGCGTGATCGAAGCGTGGCAGGTAAATGCCGCGGCTACGGGGCTTATGTGGGATTTGGTCATTGCGGCAATTGCTTTGTCGATCTGGATGCTGGCCGAAATCTATGTTCGACGGAACTGGATGGCGCTGATCGCGCTTCCTGCGACATTTCTTATTGGGGTGTCGTGCGGATTGCCGCTCTATTTGTATTTTCGGACGCGTCCGATTGATTAACGGTGCTGATCGAACAGGATCGGGTTGCCGTCCGGATCTTCGATCATAAAACTGGCAGGGCCAGAGGAACCCGCTTCGATCGGCTCACTCGTATCTATTCCTTTATCCTCGAGCGCTTTCTGAAGTTGTCGTACATCGGTGAAGTTATCCAAAGCGTTGGAGTTGGCGTCCCACCCAGGGTTGAACGTAAGCATATTCTTGGGAAACATTCCCGAGAACAGGCCAATCGTGGTCGACTCATTCCTAAGTATAAGCCACCCCTGTTCGGCATCGCCGCCCACAGCTTCAAAGCCGAGTTTGCCGTAGAATGCAGAAGAAGCCTGAATATCCTTCACGTTCAAGCTAACGGAAAATGCGCCAAGTTTCATCGTTTCCTCCAGTTTTGGGACAATTGTAGCTGTCACTATACACAATGAACGAAAATGGCGGGATTCGTTTGAAATCCTGTTGCGGTCTGCTATGAGCGAAAAAAAGCGCTACATGGTGGCAATCGAAAGGCGAACGGATGGATCATTTTCTTTATCGTAACGGCGAGTTATACGCCGAGGATGTGCCGGTATCCGAAATCGCCAAGGCAGTCGGAACGCCATTCTATCTCTATTCAGCGGCGACATTCCGTCGGCACTTCAAGCTCTTTGATGACGCGCTGAACGGGACAGAGCACCTAGTTTGCTTTGCGATGAAGTCAAACTCCAATCAGGCGATTCTCAAGCTCCTCGCAAACGAGGGGGCTGGTATGGATGTGGTTTCGGGTGGCGAATATGCCCGTGCCAAGGCAGCGGGTGTCGCTGGGGATCGGATCGTGTTCTCGGGCGTCGGTAAAACACGCGAAGAAATGCGCGCTGCGCTTACGGGCGGTATTCGTCAGTTTAACGTCGAATCCGAGCCTGAAATGATCGCCCTAAACGAGGTAGCACTAGAGTTGGGTGTTCAGGCCCCAATCGCAATCCGCGTGAATCCCGACGTAGATGCCAAGACACATGAGAAAATTGCCACAGGCAAAAGCGAGAACAAATTCGGTATTCCCATTTCCCGTGCCAAGGAGGTCTATGCCCTTGCCGCGAGCCTTAAGGGGCTGAAAATAATGGGCATTGATGTTCATATCGGAAGCCAACTGGTGGAGTTGGAACCGTTTGAATTGGCATACAAGAAGGTGCGCGAACTAACCGAGGTTTTGCGTGCCGAAGGCCACGAGATCACGCGTTTGGACCTCGGTGGCGGATTGGGTATTCCTTATGAGCGTTCCAATAGCGCGCCTCCCCTGCCACAGGAATACGGCGAACTGATCCAGAATGTTCTCGGCGATCTGGGCTGTGAGATCGAGATCGAACCAGGGCGGCTTATCTCGGGGAATGCTGGGATTTTGGTCAGCGAAGTTATCTATGTAAAGTCGGGCGAAGATCGCGAATTCTTGATCATTGATGGCGCGATGAACGATCTGGTGCGCCCGAGCATGTATGGTGCCCATCATGATATTATCCCCGTTGTTGAGCCCGAAGCGGGGCAGGAGCAGGCAAAATACGATATCGTCGGACCCGTCTGTGAGAGCGGTGACACCTTTGCCAAGGGGCGGAATATGGCACCGATGGCGGCTGGCGACCTTGTCGCGTTTCGCTCGGCAGGTGCCTATGGTGCGGTAATGGCGAGTGAGTACAATTCGCGCCCCTTGATCCCAGAAGTATTGGTCGATGGTGATCAATTCGCCGTCATTCGTGCACGTCCGAGCTTTCAAGATATGATTGATCGCGATACGGTTCCTTCATGGCTTTAGGCTAATCTAAGCCACGACCAAGCGGGAGGGAGCACCTGTGCACGCGCCAAATCCCTTGAAGAAACGTCTGCGATGGCCACTTCGGCTTACGTGGGCTGGGATTGTGGGCGAGAGATTCCTGCGAAGTTTTTGGCCTGCCTATAGCGTTGCCTTCGTGATGATCGCAGCGTTTCTGCTAGGGCTGCACGAGCAAGTATCGCTTACGGCAAGTTATGTTGTGTTCGGCGTATTGGCGCTTGGCTTGCTCGTTACCATCGTGCGCGGCGCTATCAAGTTTAGGTTCCCGTCCCGTGCCGAAGCATACGCGCGACTGGACGGCACGCTTGTCGGCTATCCAATTGCAACATTGCTAGATGCGCAAACCGTTGGTGCAGAAGACCCCGCATCGCGTGCTGTCTGGGAGGCCCATCTTCAGCGAATGGAAGCCCGCATCATCGGAGCGCGGGCGCCATCACCCAACTTACGTTTGGCGGATCGCGATCCGAACGGGTTTCGGCTTATGGCCGTGCTTGCCTTGCTGGTTGCGCTCATTTTTGGCGCTCCGCGAAATTTCATGTCGGTTCCAATCCTGAGTGATCGATTGGCTGTTGGGGCTGCGACGGGTGGTTCCCTCTGGGAGGGGTGGGTGCAGCCACCGCGCTATACTGGCAAGCCGAACCTTTACCTTAACGACCTGACCGATCGAAGCTCTCTCTCGATCCCGCAGGGAAGTACAATTGCCCTACGGTTTTATGCCCCGATGGACTTGGGTGATCTCGAACAAGATATCGCGGAACTGGTGCCAGATGAGGACGCCGTCGGTTCTTCTGAGCAAGTGACGATCATGGTCAACCGCTCAGGGACGCTTGAAATAGACAGTGAATATGGTGGGAGTTGGCGCATTGAAATGCTTCCCGACGATCCGCCCAAAGTGTTTCAGACCGCCGAGGCCGAAGGGACGCTTGACGGAGAGTTGATACAGGAATTTACGGCGCAGGATGACTATGGTGTCGCAAGTGGTTCGGTGCAATTTGCGCTCGATATGGATAATGTCGCGCGTCGGTATGGTCTTGCGGTGGAGCCTGAGAGCACCGAAGGTTTTGTGCTGGATTTACCGCTTCCTTACACATCTGGAGCCGCGGATTTTGATGAGGTGTTCTCCGAAGATTTCGCGGCGCATCCTTGGGCTGGATTGCCCGTAATCATGAAAATGCAGGTATGGGACGATCTGGATCAGCAGGGGGATTCGGGCGACATTCAAATGCTCCTCCCCAAGCGCAAGTTCTTTGATCCACTTGCGGCGAGCGTCGTGGAAATGCGGCGTGATTTGCTGTGGTCGCGGGAAAACGGGGAGCGTGCCGAGCAAGTGTTGAAAGCCGTCACGAACCTACCCGAGGACCTCGAGATAGACGAGAGTGGTTATCTGATGCTGCGCGTTGCGATTGGGCGCTTGGCGACCGCCAATCAAAACGGACTTGATAAGGCAGAAACGACCGAGATCGCGGATGACCTCTGGGAGATTGCGCTTCGTCTTGAGGAGGGCGGGCTGGATGACGCCAAGGCCCGTATGGAGCGCGCGCAGGATCGTCTTTCCGAGGCAATGGAGCGCGGTGCGAGTGATGCAGAAATCGCTGAGTTGATGGACGAGCTGCGTGCCGCAACGGATGCCTATATGTCCGAGTTGGCGAGGAATTCGGAAGGCGGCGAGCAGCAGGCGCAAAATCAAGAGGGCGCTGATGTCTCGCAGGATGAAATTGACGCACTGATGGATCAGATTCAGGAGTTGATGGAACAGGGCAGAATGGCCGAAGCGCAACAACTTCTCGATATGCTGCGCGAGATGATGGAGAATATGCAGGTTACGCAGGGCACAGGCAGTAACGGAAGCGGAACCCCTAGCGAACAATCCATGGAGGGACTGCAAGAGACACTGCGCGATCAACGGGACCTGTCGGACGAAGTTTTCCGTGATCTTCAGGAACAATACAATCCGCCGCTGTCAGATGGACAGACACCTTCCCCAGACCAAGGGCAAGAGCCACAAGAGGGTGAGGGTTCTACTGGTGAGGATCAGCAAGGCGAAGGTGGCGGAAACGGAACGCAGGAAAATGATCGCGGACAACCGGGCGGCTCGCAATCGCTGGCCGACCGCCAACAGGCATTGCGTGACAGTTTGCGCGAGCAGGGGCGTAACTTACCGTCTGATCTCGATGGCGAAGCAGGCGAGGCATTGGACCGCGCTGGCCGCGCAATGGAAGACGCGCGGGATGCGCTCGACAATGACGATATTCCCCTCGCGCTAGATCGGCAATCCGAAGCGATTGAAGCGTTGCGCGAAGGTATGCGCGCCATTGGCGAAGCTATGGCAGCAGACGCCCAAGGCCGCGAAGGTGAGCAGGGCGAGGGTGCTCTGAGTGAAGGGCGTGAAGGTGGCGATCCACTGGGACGTGTGCCCGGTACGGGCGGAACAACGCGAAGCGAGGGGCCGCTCTATGACCGTCAGACACCCTATGGGCAGGCACGTGAATTGTTAGAAGAGTTGCGGCGGCGCGAGGGTGACAAAACCCGCCCCGAGTTGGAGCTAGACTACCTGCGCCGCCTCATGGATCAGTTCTAACCGAAGTTATTCGGTCGTTGTCTCGGTGTTCATTTTCTCGATCATGGATTCCATCAGCGAGTCTATCGCACTGCGAGTTTGATCCGCGCTGCGCACATATGTCTGGAGTGCCGGATCAAGCGCGGGAACCTTGGCACCGATCTGCGGCGCAAAGCTGTACACCGACAATAGCACCGCCACGAGTACAACAATCAGGCTGAAGCCCATCCGAAAGCCGCTACGGCGTGGCGAGAGTTCCTCATCGATTTCATCAATGCGGTTTGCCTTGCGATCCGAAGTCGCATCAAGCGTTGAATTGATCTCTTCGATATCCGGAAGCAATCCCCCGCGCGAACCATCGGCGTTCTCGGGAACCTCGGCTTCGATATCTGCGTTGGCTGCGGTATGTTCGCGAATGACTTTCTCAAGTGATGGATCGGTTGGCGCAGCTTCGGTTACATCTTCGAGTGGAGTATCGGAGCTGCCTTCTTGGAGGCGCGCTTCTTGCTCGCGTTGCGCTTCCTCGCGAAGGACATTCATCAACGCATCGTCAATTCCCGCTGCGCGCTCAGGCTGAGGGGGAGCAGCAGGTGCGTCCGTTGCGGTAGTTTCTGTTTTGAATACATTCTCATCGGCGTCGTCTTGAAGGGTTAAAGTGTCCTCGGATTGAGGAGTCTGAAACCACGTATCGCCGCAGCTTGAACATTGAACATCGCGACCGCTTTCTGGAATGAGGCGGCTTTCGACCTCATATTGGGCATCGCAATTGGGGCAAATCAGCCGCATCGCTATTCTTTCCTGTCGTGCGGATTTCCGCATTTATTGTTTCATACGTTGAACTAAACCTTAACAGGGGTACAAGAAAAAACAATCCATTTGCCTCTAGCCATTGCAACCTTTCGCGCGCTTGGGCAAAACTGTGGCAGTTTAATCGATAAGGACACAGCGGTGATCGAACTACAAAATGTCTCCTATAGCTATGGGGGAGGCGAACTACTTTCAGATCTTTCGCTGAAACTGGCTCCGGGATCGTTCCACTTTTTGACGGGACCTTCGGGAGCTGGAAAGACGACTCTCTTAAAGTTGTGCTACATGGAATTGCGTGCAACCTCTGGTTTTGCAACGGTTTTTGGCAAGGACGTCGCCGAAATGACGCGTGACGACATTGCCGCAAACCGAAGCCGTATCGGCGTTGTGCATCAGGATTGCAAATTCCTAGACCACTTGGCGCTGACCGATAACGTTGCCCTTCCGTTGACGGCAACAGGATCAGAAGTGAACGCCCAAGACCTTGATGATCTCCTTAGTTGGGTAGGGTTGGATACGCGCAAAAATAGTTTGCCTCCCCAACTTTCTGGCGGAGAGCGCCAACGCGCCGCACTTGCGCGGGCAATTATCATGTCACCAGATGTGATTTTGGCAGACGAACCCACTGGAAACGTTGATTGGGAGATGTCGCAGCGGCTCTTGGCGCTCTTGGTCGAACTGAACCGCATGGGCAAAACGATTATGGTGGCCACGCACGACCTCAACTTGATCCGAACTGCGAAAAATCAGGTGAACGCGCGCGTGCTTCGCATCTCCAACCGCAAACTCCAACTTGCAGGAGCGGATTTGTGAAGGAGCTGTTTTCGAGAGTTATGCGCGTCATTGATGGAGGCGGAGCATCGGCCAGTGTGGTCCCGCCAGCGGGGTTTACGGCGACACTAACGTTATTCACGGCAGGTGCGATGGGGTTCCTTGCGGTTTTCGCCTTGGCTCTATTGCTCGCAACCGACCGTCTTGCGGATCGTTGGGGGGGCGAATTGGCGCGCACCGCAACTGTACGGATTTCCGCTCCCGCTGGACAAGTAGAAGCACAGACGCAAGCCGCGCTTCGGGTGTTGGAAACGACACCGGGCGTTGAAACTGCGCGGGCCTTTGATGTGGCAGAGCAGAAAGCGCTCCTCGCGCCTTGGTTCGGGCCTGATTTGCCTGTCGAAACGCTGCCGATCCCGCAGCTTATCGAAGTCCTAGAAGATTCTGATGGGTATGATGCCGAGGGATTACGCCTACGGCTCGCCGCAGAAGCGCCGGGCGCTGTCTTAGATGATCACACGCGCTGGCGTCGCCCGCTCATTAAGGCCGCAGAGCGCCTTCGGATGCTTGGCTTATTTTCAATCGCGCTTATCGCGGGAGCCACGGGCGCTATGATCGCGCTGGCGGCAAACTCGGCACTCGCCGCGAACGCCCAGATCATCGCGGTACTTCGCCTTGTGGGGGCACGTGATATATTCATCGCCCGTGCCTTTGTGCGTCGATTTACTGCGCGGGCATTTGTGGGCGGGGCGATTGGCACTCTGCTCGCCACCATTGCGGTTGCGTTCTTGCCCAAGGCCGACACCGCGGGTGGTTTTTTGACGGGACTGGGATTTCAGGGATTACATTGGTTGTATCCCATCTTGGTGCCGATACTATCAGCGTTTGTTGCCTATGGGGCGACACGATTTGCCGCTCTGCGTGTATTGCGAGGTCTGACATGAAGTATGCCATTCAATGGATGCGTTCACTCATATTCATCATCCAAATGTATGTGATGATGTTTGTACTGGCGCTGTATTACACACCGCTTGCCGTATTCAATCGCGACTATGCCTATCACGGTGTCCATACCTATTGTCGCTATGTTCGCTGGAGCGCGAAGTGGTTGATTGGGCTCAAGACCGAAATCCGAGGCGAAGTGCCGACAGATGAAGTTCTGATTGCCTCCAAGCATCAGAGCTTTCTTGATATTATTATGATCGTGTCGGTTGTTCCGCGCCCCAAATTCATCATGAAGGCCATCCTTCGGTATGCGCCTATCTTGGGCTGGTACGGTATGCGGATTGGCTGTGTTCCTGTGAACCGAGGTAAACGCGGTGCCGCGATCAAGAAAATGATCGAGGATGTCAAATCCGGTGCGCAACTACCAGGGCAGCTCATTATCTATCCGCAAGGCACGCGCGTCGCGCCCGGTGATCGTCGTCCATACAAAGTTGGAGTTGGCGTGCTCTATGAACAAACTGGGCAAGCCTGTGTTCCCGCCGCCACCAATGTCGGCGTCTTTTGGCCTCGCCATGGGATTTATCGCAAGCCAGGTACGGCAGTGGTAGAGTTCTTTCCGCCAATTCCACCCGGTACGCCCGTAAAGGAATTCATGGCTGAACTTGCGAGCGTTATTGAGCCAGCTTCGGACAGGCTCTTGGAAGAGGCTGGCTATAAGGCGGGCAGCGACGCCTAGGAGGCGAAATGGATTTTGTTGAGACAGTCGAAGCACTCGAAGAGCGGTATGGCCAAGCGGGTGAGGCATCTCATCTAAAGGTCGCGCCGCATATTACACCAAGCTATCGCGCGTGGATCGAGCGCTCGAGGCTTTGCATTTTGTCAACGGTTGGTCCTGACGGAACCGATGCAAGCCCGCGCGGCGATGATGGCCCCGTGGTGCGTGAGCTCGATCCCGCTACCTTGGCAATACCTGATTGGCGCGGGAATAATCGTATGGATTCGCTGCGAAATATCGTGGTGGACCCACGCGTTTCGCTGATGTTTGTGATTAAGGGAAGTCATAACGTGATCCGCGTGAATGGAGAGGCCAAAATCACGGTCGACGAGACACTTTGTGAGAGTTTCGCGCACCAAGGGCACGTGCCACGAAGCGTGATTATCGTAAAGGTGCGAGAGGTCTATTCGCAATGTGCACGGGCGCTGATGCGTGCGAGAATATGGGACGGTGAGGATCAGGCGCAGGGCTTGCCAACAATGGGTGATATCCTGCGAGAGCAGTCCCAAGAGGTGTTTGACGGCGCGCGCTATGACCGCGAATGGGGAGCACGCGCCGAGAAAACGATGTGGTAAGGTTAGGCTGCGAGGCCTTTTGCACCAAGCTCAAGAAACTTCTGGCGGCGCTCTTTGATAAGCGTTTCAGGTTTCTTTTTGGAGAGCGCAGCGAGGTGCTTTTCAATGGATTTGCCAACGGCCGCAATTGTTGTGTGCGGGTCGCGATGAGCGCCGCCGATTGGCTCTGGCACGATCTCATCCGCTACACCAAGCGTTTTCAAATCTTGAGCAGTCACCCGAAGGGCCTCTGCCGCTTCGCGCATGCGAGCCGCATCCTTCCAAAGGATAGAAGCGCAACCTTCTGGGGAGATAACCGAATAAACCGAGTGCTCTAGCATGACCAGTTTGTTGCCAGCTGCCAGCGCAACCGCACCGCCAGATCCACCTTCGCCAATCACAACTGTGATCAAAGGAACGCCTAGCTTGAGGCATTTTTCAGTACAGCGTGCGATGGCTTCGGATTGGCCGCGCTCTTCGGCGCCCTTGCCAGGAAACGCGCCGGTTGTGTCAACGAGTGTCACGACAGGAAGATTGAAACGATCCGCGAGGTCCATCAGGCGGATCGCCTTGCGATACCCCTCTGGTCGCGCCATGCCGAAGTTGCGTTTGACGCGTGATTTTGTGTCCGAACCCTTTTCCTGACCGATCACAACAACGGCCTGATCGCCAATACGCGCCAATCCACCGACCACGGCAAGATCATCGGCAAAGTTGCGATCGCCCGCAAGTGGCGTGAAATCGGTGAAGAGTTGTTCGATGTAATCAAGGCAATGTGGGCGGTTCGGATGCCGCGCGACCTGACATTTGCGCCAAGCGGTAAGGTTTGAGTACAGATCCTTGAGAAGTTTGTCGGCCTTCGCATCAAGTGCTGCGGCCTCTGCTTCTACATCCATCTCTTCATTTGAGCGCGCAAGTGTGCGCAATTCTTCGGCTTTGCCTTCAATCTCGGCCAAAGGTTTTTCAAATTCGAGATAATTGTTCATTGTCGTCTCCACGCCTATTTGTACGGATATATGACCTTCAACGCGACAATTTGCAATGTCTGTCAGCGTCAGAAACGGCGTGATTTGCATTATGCGAGCGCAAGTGCCGATTTTAGAGCGGTTTCGGGTGACGTTAGGACAGTTTGAGGCATATCCGCGAGCATTCGTGCGGCTCCAGCCATCGAAGCTTGAGCGAGGACGACCGTTCCGATCTCGGGATGGTTCGCCAACGTGCCGCGAATTGCTTTGGCGATTTCTTGCGTGAACTTAGATGTGTTGTTCGCTTGAAACAGCGGCCAAGTGTCGGGCAGGTAAAGCTCGATGATGGGTGGTGTGTTCCCCGCTCTCTCGCAGGCGTGTAACAGGTGCGAAAGCGTGGGGATCGCCGTGCTTTGCAATACATAAACGACCAGGATTGGCGCCGCGCTTTGTGCCGCGATCTCCATCATTGGTGTGTCTATTCTAAGTGCGCCAAGTGCTTCGGCGGCAGGGCCAAGGGAAGTGCAAGTGCAGAGAACCGGCCCCTCGCTATCCTCCACGAATGTCCTCAGGTCGTCGCGTAGCCTGGCGGTAATCCCGTCACGCTGTACAACTTCCAGCCAATCGGCGCGAATATGGTGCGCAAGCACCGCTTGCGGCGCAATCGCTGCGCGCAGACGATCAAACGTTTCTTGGTGCACCTGAGCGGTATGAAGCAAGGTCAGCGGCGCAGACATCACGGCCCTGCGATGAGTTCGGATTGTTGCACAATAACCTCCGCCTGTTTGATGCTGGCGATGTCCACGAGGCGACCTTTATAGACGGTTGCGCCCTCTCCGTTGGACTTTGCTTGTTCCATCGCGGCAAGAATTTCGCGAGCTTCTGTAACTTGTGCTTCAGAAGGTGTGAAAACCTCAATTGCCAACGCAATTTGTTTGGGATGGATCGCCCATTTCCCGACCATCCCAAGGGTCGCAGAACGGCGCGATTGAGCCAAATACCCTTCATCGTCCGAGAAATCACCAAACGGTCCGTCCACAGGCAGAATGCCGTGTGTTCGGCACGCTGCGACAATCGCAGCTTGCGCCCAGTGCCACGGATCGGACCAGTGCTGCTGCCCATCGCGGAGCATGTAGTAATTCTCTTGCGTGCCCCCGATACCGGTGGTTTGCATCCCCATCGAGGCAGCAAAATCCGCTGCGCCAAGGCTCATCGCTTGGAGGCGGGGGCTTGCTGCGGCGATCTCATTTACGTTGGCAATCCCTGCCGCGCTTTCGATAATCACCTCGAACGTAATTGGCTTTTTGCGTCCAGATGCGGCCTCTGCGGCGGTGACTAATGCGTCGACTGCATAGATATCAGCGGCGCAGCCAACTTTGGGGATCATGATTTGATCGAGCCGTTCGCCAGCCTGTTCCATCAGGTCAACTACATCCCGATACCAGAAGGGTGTATCTAGGCCATTAATGCGCACAGAGAGATACTTGTTCCCCCAATCGACATTTGAAACTGCCTCAATCACATTTGCCCGTGCGCGCACCTTATCATCAGGCGCGACGCTGTCTTCGAGGTCCAGATTGATCACATCCGCAGCGCTTGCCGCCATCTTCTCAAACAGCGCAGGACGAGAACCGGGGCCAAAAAGCTGACAGCGATTGGGGCGCGCGGGTGCAGGTGGCTGTAACCGAAAGCTCATAGCAAGAGATCCTAAAGGTAAGTATATGTCGTTTGCATTTAATTTTTTGTTATATAGTTGCGCACATATACGCAAGGAGTTTTTTGCCGCGCAGCACTCTTGGCGGCGGGAGAAGTTTGAGTATTGGGTTTCATTGGTGGGATAATATTCGACGAATGTGTAATATTGTGACCGATATTGCGAATTTTTGATGAACTTTCGTCGTCATTGATAACAAATCCTATGGAAAATAGGAGAAAGTCGCCGCAACAAAGGAGCAATAGCATGATTCCCACACCGTATCTTCTCTTTCTCGGCGATGCGCCGGACAAACTTGCCGCTAAGGTTGCTCAGGGCATCAAGGATTGGCGTCCTGAGAATGCAGTTGGCCAGCTTCGTCTTGAGGGATGTCAGGCCGATCTGGGCCTTACGGATATGACGCTCGAAGAAGCCAAGGCTGCAGGTGCCAAAACACTGGTGATTGGCGTTGCGAACCGTGGTGGCGTTATCTCGCCTGTGTGGAAAGAAGTGCTGATCGCCGCTATTGAGGCTGGATTTGATATTGCGAGCGGTCTTCATAATCTCTTGCGGAACGAGGCGGACTTAGTTGCAGCGTCTATGGCGCATGGTACGAACCTTCATGATGTCCGCGTTCCGGGGATTGATTACCCGATCGCAAATGGCGTGAAGCGCACGGGTAAGCGTGTGCTTGCGGTTGGTACAGATTGCTCGGTGGGCAAGATGTATACTGGTTTGGCGATTGACGCGGAAATGCAGAAACGCGGGATGAAATCCACTTTCCGCGCCACAGGGCAAACCGGCATCTTGATCACTGGACAGGGCTGTCCGCTTGATGCCGTGATTGCGGATTTCATGGCGGGTGCTGTGGAGTATATCTCGCCTGATAACGACCCTGACCATTGGGATGTGATCGAAGGGCAGGGGAGCTTGTTCCACGTTTCTTATTCCGGCGTGACAATGGCGCTGATCCATGGTGGCCAACCAGATGCGATCATCCTTGCGCATGAGCCAACACGCACACATATGCGCGGCCTTCCTGACTATGATCTACCGTCTCTTGAGGCGCTGCGTGATATGTGTCTGCCGATTGCACGGGTTGCCAATCCTGCGTGTCAGGTTGTCGGCATTTCGGTCAATACGGCGGCTTTGACTGAGGACGAAGCGAAAGAGTATTTGGCTAAGGTCGAAGCGGAAATGGGCCTACCGGCGGTTGACCCGTACCGTGATGGCGCAGAGCGTCTGGTGGATGCACTGGAAGCGATGTAGTCTGCCGATATGAAAATCACAGTTACGCCCGATACCTTCCCGCTCGCCGAAGTATTCACCATATCCCGCGGGAGTCGCACGCATGCGCATGTGCTGACCGTGAGAGTCAGCGATGGCGAGCATCAAGGCTGGGGCGAGTGTGTGCCCTATGCGCGATATGGCGAGACGCTCGAGAGCGTAACTGCCGAGATTGAAGCTCTGAATGCTCCGTTTGATCGGCAGACATTGCAGGGGCTTCTTCCTGCGGGGGCGGCGCGCAATGCGGTTGATTGCGCGCTTTGGGATCTCGAAGCGAAAAAGGCGGGCAAGCCTGCGTGGGAGTTGGCGGGGCTGTCTGGTATTGTGCCTGAAATAACGGCCTACACGCTTTCGCTTGCCTCACCGGATGAGATGCGCGCTTCTGCTGCGCGGCAGGCGCACCGTCCGCTGCTCAAGATCAAGCTGGGCACGCCTGATGATATGCCTCGGCTTGAGGCGGTTCGTGCGGGTGCGCCGAAATCGCGGATCATTGTCGACGCCAACGAAGGTTGGACGGCTGAGGTCTATAGCGAACTTGCACCGCATTTGATCCGTCTTGGCGTGGAGTTAGTCGAGCAGCCCCTCCCCGCAGGGAATGACGACATGCTTGCCGAGATCGAGCGCCCTCTGCCTGTTTGTGCGGATGAAAGTGCGCATGATCGCGCAAGCCTTGGCGCGCTCAAGGGTAAGTATGATGTCGTGAACATCAAGCTCGACAAAACTGGGGGCCTGACAGAGGCGCTAGCGCTCAAACAGCAGGCCCTCGCTGAAGGGTATCGCGTTATGGTCGGCTGTATGGTCGGAAGTAGCCTAGCGATGGCGCCCGCCGTACTGGTTGCTCAGGGCGCGATGATAACAGACCTTGACGGACCGCTCCTCTTGGCGCAAGACCGTGAAAACCCATTATTTTTTGACGACTCAGGCGTGCATCCACCTACTTCGGCGCTCTGGGGATAAGGAGAGAACCATGACGCGCACCGTTTATGTGAATGGCGAATACTTGCCTGAAAACGAAGCGAAAATTTCGATTTTTGACCGTGGTTTTCTTATGGCCGATGGCGTTTATGAGGTCACAAGCGTTCTTGACGGCAAGCTGATTGATTTTGCAGGTCACGCCAAACGTCTTGAGCGTTCGTTGAATGAGTTGGATATGGCTTCGCCAATTTCGATGGATGACTTGCTTGAAGTTCACCGCGAGTTGGTTCGCGTGAACGAGATCAATGAAGGCATGGTATATCTTCAGGTCACGCGCGGCGCGCCAGATGATCGGGATTTTGCCTTCCCTGATCCAGAAGTGACACCTTCATCCATCGTTTTGTTTACCCAAAACAAACCGGGTTTGGCCGATGCGCCTGCTGCGAAAAAGGGCTTCAAGGTTATCTCGATTGAGGATATTCGTTGGGGTCGTCGCGACATCAAAACGGTGCAGCTCCTTTACCCTTCGATGGGTAAAATGATGGCCAAGAAAGCCGGCGTTGATGATGCGTGGATGGTCGAAGACGGTAAGGTTACCGAAGGCACGTCGAACAACGCCTATATCGTCAAGGACGGTACAATCATCACGCGCCACCTTGGTAACGAAATTCTGGCTGGCATTACGCGCAACGCGGTTCTTCGGTTCGCCAAGGAAGCCCAGATGAAGGTAGAAGAGCGCAGCTTTACAATTGCCGAAGCACAAGACGCGGACGAGGCTTTCGTAACATCTGCAAGCACTTTCGTTATGCCTGTTGTCGAAATTGACGGTGCGCAGATCGGTACAGGTGCGCCTGGTCCCGTGGCGGGGCGGTTGCGCGAAATCTATCTCGAAGAAAGCCGTAAGGCGGGCATTTAGCCCGCTCTTTGACTAACGTTTTTGCAGGACGTCAGCGAATGCTGCTTTGAAGGCGTCCTGTTTTTCCGAGCTCGCATCGGTCTGGTAGTTCGCTTTCCATTCGGCCATCGTCATGCCGTAAAATGCTTCGCGGGCTTCATCCTTGCCGAGTTCGATTCCGCGCTCCGCGGCAGCTTCTTGAACCCAACGTGACAAGCAGTTGCGGCAAAAGCCGGCGAGGTTCATCATGTCGATGTTTTGCACATCTGTTCGTTCACTCATTAGGTGTTCGCGCAGTGTGCGGAAGGCTGCTGCCTCTAGCTCTAATTGGGTCTGTGCGTCGATATCGGATCGATCGAATTTCATAGGGCACCTCTTCATTTGTCGGGTATAGTTACCCGAGATGCTGCGCGTCCTGAACCAAAAGTGCAACGCATTTATGTCACAGCAGAGTTACAGTCGCGATTTATAGAGCGCCTAAGGTTTGGGCATCTGGAACGTTGTGTTTCCCTTGAAAGTGAGGCATATAGCAGGCGGCCCACCGAAATGACGACATAACACGAGGAATCGACGCCGAATGACACGCGCTCGCAATGTAAAAATCGTGGCTACTTTGGGCCCCGCATCTAATGACTATAAAATGATCCGCGCCCTTTTCGAAGCCGGAGCGGATGTTTTTCGTCTGAATATGAGTCATGGTGACCACGAAGAAATTCGTGCGCGTCACGCCATTATTCGTCAGATCGAAGAAGATACTGGCAAACCGATTGCCATTCTTGCGGACCTTCAGGGGCCGAAATTGCGTTGTGGCGTTTTTGCGAACGACGAGGGCGAAGAACTTGAGGTCGGCGCGAAGTTCCGTTTCGACCTGTCGAAAGAAGCTGGCGACTCAACCCGCGTTCAGCTTCCACACAAAGAGATTTTCGAGGCCCTAGAAGTTGGTTCGACGCTCTTGGTGAATGACGGCAAGATCCGCGTTCGTGTAGAAAAATGCGGCAACGACTTTGCCGACTGTGTTGTTGAGGTCGGCGGCCAGATCAGTAACCGCAAGGGTGTGAACGTTCCTGATGTGGTGCTTCCTCTTGCGGCTCTCTCCGAAAAAGACCGCCGCGATCTTGAGTTCGTTTGCGAGCTTGGCGTCGATTGGTTGGCCTTGTCGTTTGTGCAGCGTCCCGAGGACGTAAACGAAGCGCGTGAGTTGGCCAAGGGCCGTGCCGCGATCCTTTCGAAGATCGAGAAGCCTGCTGCCGTGGCTGCCTTCGATAGTATCCTTGAAGTTTCTGATGGCATCATGGTCGCGCGTGGTGACTTGGGTGTTGAGCTTCCGGTTCAGAATGTACCGCCGATTCAAAAGCAACTTATCCGCAAGTGTCGTTTCGCTGCGAAGCCCGTGATCGTTGCGACTCAGATGCTCGAAAGCATGATCGAAAGCCCCGTGCCTACGCGCGCCGAGGTCTCCGATGTCGCGACTGCGATTTATGAAGGCACAGACGCAATCATGTTGTCGGCTGAGTCCGCAGCGGGCGACTTCCCGATTGAGGCAGTCACCACAATGAACAACGTGGCTGTCGAAGTTGAAAACGACGCGACTTTCCGCGAAGTGATCGAGGCCAGCCGCACATTTGAAGGCGCAACCGTTGCCGACGGTATCGTTGCCGCCGCCCGCGAGATTGCCGAAACTGCGGATATCAAGGCGATCTGCTGCTTCACGCAATCGGGCACCACTGCTGCGCTTGTTTCGCGAGAGCGACCACGTGTGCCAATCATTGCGCTGTCTCCTGTTAAGGCAACTTTGCGTCGTCTTTGCCTAAGCTGGGGCACCAACTGTGTGAACTCGGATAATGTTGAGCGGTTCAAAATGGCGGTTATCGCGGCGGCTCGTGCAGCGCGCGAGAGCGGCATTGCAACCGAGACTGACTCAATCGTTGTAACTGCTGGGGTGCCTTTCAACGTACGCGGTACCACAAATATCCTCAGGGTTGCACCGTGCGATGAACGCTTGATTTTGAATATCGATCCTGAATAATCTACTACATTCAGTTCTCTAAGGAGGCGAATGTGGATACAGATCTATTTTTGGTGATCGGGGTGGTCATCCTGATTTTGACCATCCCCCCAGTTCTGGGCGCGATTTTTGATGGCCGCGCTCTGCGTACTCCGGCGATACTCATCGTGATCGCTGGGAGTATGATTACTTTTGCCATCACTCAAAGGCCTGGCGGTTATGACATCCATGACGTTCCTGTCGCCTTTAGTAATGTGATCGGAAAGTACTTCTAGAGAGCACTTTTCGCTTGCTCCTATGGGGAATGCATCCTATACGACGCGCTCTTCATGCGTGACCGGCCGAGAGTGGCATGCCGAGTCGCGCTTAAACCGAACTTCAGACAGGAGACGGAAATGCCCAAGATGAAGACTAAATCGAGCTGCAAAAAGCGGTTCAAAGTGACGGCCTCTGGTCGCGTTGTCGCAGGCCAAGCTGGTAAGCGTCACGGTATGATCAAACGCTCTAACAAATTCCTGCGCAATGCGCGTGGAACAACTACGCTTTCGACTCCTGATGAGAAAATCATCAAGTCGATGATGCCGTACGCACGTTAAGGAGAGTTTGATATGTCCCGCGTAAAATCAGGTAAGGTTACACACCGTCGCCATAAGAAAGTCACCGACGCCGCCAAAGGTTATTATGGCCGTCGCAAAAACCTTTTCCGTACAGCTACACAAGCTGTGGACAAGGCAAACCAATACGCAACACGTGACCGCAAAGTCCGTAAGCGCAATTTCCGCGCGCTTTGGATCCAGCGTATCAACGCCGCTGTGCGTGCACACGACGAGTCCCTAACATATTCGCGTTTCATCAACGGTCTTTCGTTGGCTGGTATCGAAGTAGACCGTAAGGTTCTTGCTGATCTTGCCGTTCACGAGCCAGAAGCGTTTACAGCGATCGTTAAAAAAGCTCAGGCTGCTTTGGCCTAAGCGTAACGCTCGCGAAGACTCTCTTGTTTGAGAGAAAATTTTGAAGCCGCGGGCCTGTGATGGGTCGGCGGCTTCTTGTGTTTAAACCCTGATGTGATAGCACGGCGGGGGATGAAAATAGGGGTCAGGCATGGACGATCTTAGGCAGAAATATCTTGAGGCAGTTGCCGCAGCAACAGACGAGGCAACGCTCGAAGATTTGCGCGTCGCAGCGGTTGGAAAAAAAGGCGAGATCAGCCTAAAGATGCGCGAACTGGGGAAAATGACTCCAGAAGAGCGCCAAGTCGCTGGCCCTGCGCTAAACGCGCTTAAGGACGAAGTGAACTCTGCGCTTGCGGCCAAGAAAGAAGCCTTGGGGGACGCAGCACTTGATGCGCGACTAAGTGAAGAGTGGCTCGATGTTACCCTTCCCGCGCGCGGCCGCCCCGAGGGCACAATTCACCCCGTTTCGCAAGTCACTGAAGAAGTGATCGCGATTTTCGCGGATATGGGTTTCTCGGTCGCCGAGGGACCGCAGATCGAGAATGATTTCTATAACTTTGACGCGCTGAACATTCCGCCGCACCACCCCGCGCGGCAAGAATTTGATACGTTCTACATGCACCGCGACGAAGGCGATAACCGCCCGCCCCACGTACTGCGCACCCATACAAGCCCTGTGCAAATTCGTGCCATGGAGAAAACCGGTGCCCCGATCCGTGTGATCGCCCCCGGCCGTGTGTATCGTTCGGACTACGACCAAACCCACACGCCCATGTTCCACCAGATCGAAGGCATGGCGATTGGCGAAGACATCTCTATGGCGAACCTCAAATGGGTCCTAGAAGAGTTCTTCGCAGCGTTCTTTGAGATTGACGGCATCAAGACTCGTTTCCGCGCAAGCCACTTCCCGTTCACTGAACCTTCAGCAGAGGTCGATATCCAATGTAGCTGGGTCGACGGACAGCTCCGCATTGGCGAGGGCGATGGCTGGATGGAGGTGCTTGGTTCTGGCATGATGCATCCGAAGGTTCTGCAAGCTGGCGGCGTCGACCCCGAAAAGTACCAAGGCTTTGCTTTCGGCATGGGAATCGACCGCATTGCCATGCTGAAGTACGGTATTCCTGATCTACGCGCATTCTTTGACAGCGATCTACGTTGGCTGCGCCACTACGGTTTTTCGGCGTTGGATGTCCCAACCCTAGCACGCGGGTTGAGCAAATGAACGATCACACAGAGAACCTGAACGATACCTATCCCGGCGCGGGCACCTATCGCTTTGGCGAGAACAAAGCCGACTGCGAAGCGCAACTTGCACTGGTGCGTTCTGGCGCAAAGCGGCTGGATTGCGCAGCACTGGCGGAGTTTGGCGGCGATAAGAACGCGCTTCCCAAGGCGGGACGATGCGATATTGCAACGGAATGGAATGGCGCCCCTGCGCTGGTCACGAAAACCCTGCGCGTTGAGCAACACCGTTTTTGCGATGTGACTTGGGAAATCGTGATGGACGAGGGGATCGGCAATAATCTCGCCGATTGGAAAGCCTATCGTTCTGAATATTTTAGCCGCAACGGCGGTTTTGACCCTGAGATGATGTTGGTGTTCGAACGCTTTGACGTTGTTGAGGATTTGGCAGGGCGTGGCATCACGCCAAAAGAGGATTAATCATGAAATTCACACTTTCTTGGCTAAAAACGCATCTGGAAACAGAAGCTTCGGTTGATGAAATCCTCTATGCACTGACAGACTTGGGCCTAGAGGTCGAAGAGGTCGTCGACCCTGCGGCGCGTCTTTCCGACTTTACCTTGGGCAAAGTTGTTAAGGCCGAAAAGCACCCTGACGCAGATAAGTTGCGTGTTTGTACCGTCGCCACCGACGAAGGCGAGACCCAGATCATCTGTGGTGCGCCCAATGCTCGCGAGGGGATCACCGTGGTTGTGGCGAAGCCGGGCACTTATATCCCTGGCTTGGATATCACCATTCAAGTCGGCAAAATCCGCGGTATCGAGAGCTTTGGCATGATGTGCTCCGAGCGCGAGATGGAGCTCTCCGAAGAGCATGACGGCATTATCGAACTCCCTGAAGGGGAAGTTGGCGATCGGTTCGTGGACTACCTTGCCAAAGTCGATCCCGCAAAAGTTGATCCAATGATCGAGATTGCGATCACGCCTAACCGTCCTGACGCTCTTGGTATTCGCGGCATTGCGCGCGACCTTGCTGCGCGGGGCTTGGGTGTTTTGAAGCCCGCTCCAACGGCAAAAGTTGAAGGTACATTTGACAGTCCAATCAACGTGACCATCGACGAGGATGCGCGCGTAGATGGTTGCGAAGTGTTCATGGGGCGTCTGATCCGCGGCGTGAAAAACGGCCCAAGCCCGCAGTGGCTACAGGACCAATTGAAAGCGATTGGTTTGCGCCCGATCTCGGCTCTTGTCGACATCACGAACTTCTTTACCTATGATCAGAACCGTCCGCTTCACGTCTTCGATGCCGACAAAGTACACGGGAACCTGCGCGTTCATCGTGCCGAAGGTGGCGAGAAACTGATCGCACTTGATGAAAAAGAGTACACGCTTGAGGCCGGAATGGTTGTCATTTCTGATGACAAACAGGTCGAAAGCATCGGCGGAATCATGGGTGGCCTTGAAAGTGGATGTACCGATGAGACAGTGAACGTCTTCCTCGAAGCGGCTGTTTGGGACACCATTCAAATCGCCAAGACGGGCCGTGCGCTCAAGATCAATTCCGACGCGCGATATCGTAACGAGCGTGGCATCGACCCAGCGTTTAACCCTGTGGCGATTGAGCTTGCGACCCAGATGATCCTTGATCTTTGCGGTGGTGAGGCCAGCCATGTTGTGACGGCAGGGCAGGTTCCTGACGTTAGTCGCGCCTACAAGCTTGATACGGATCGGGTTCAGAGCTTGGTGGGAATGGAAATCCCTGCGGAAACACAGCGCGCAAGCCTCGAGGCATTGGGCTTTGTGCTGGATGGCGATATGGCGAAAGTTCCAAGCTGGCGGCCCGATGTATTGGGCAGCGCCGACCTTGTAGAAGAAGTGGCGCGCATTGCATCCCTGACCAAGCTTGAGGGGCGCCCGATGGCGCGCACGAAGGTCGGGGTTCCTGATGCAATTCTGACGCCGATGCAGAAACGCGAGAGCCTTGCACGTCGTACGGCGGCGGCGCTTGGTTACAACGAATGTGTGACCTACAGCTTCATTGACAAAGAAAGTGCCAAGCTTTTCGGAGGCGGCGCGGACGCAACCATGCTGGCCAATCCGATTTCGTCTGAGATGAGCCATATGCGTCCTGATCTTCTCGCAGGTTTGTTACAGGCGGCAGCGCGCAATCAGGCGCGCGGTGTGGCCGATCTCGCATTGTTTGAGGTTGGTCCCGCGTTCCACGGTGGCGAGCCAGAAGAGCAGCATATTCAGGTTGCAGGGCTTCTTGTGGGCGCGACTGGTCCCAAGGATTTGCACGGCGAGCGGCGTTCGGTTGATGTATTTGACGCCAAAGCCGACGCAGAGGCCATTCTGGCCAGCATTGGCGCACCCGCGAAGGTTCAGATTCTTCGTGGTAATAATGCGTGGTGGCACCCTGGTCGGAACGGCAATATCTGCCTAGGTCCCAAGAAAATCCTCGCAAGCTTTGGCGAAGTGCATCCGCGCACATTGGCCAAAATGGGCGTAAGCGGTCCAGCGGTTGCATTCACTGTTTACCTTGAACAACCACCGTTCCCGCGCAAATCCAAAGCAACCCGTGCGGCCCTCGGAGCGAGTGATTTCCAGCCTGTAGAGCGTGACTTTGCGTTCGTAGTGGATAACTCTGTTGAAGCGCTTACGCTTGTAAATGCCGCGGCAGGTGCGGACAAAAACCTCATCACCGACGTACGCGTTTTTGATGAGTTTACGGGCGAGAAGGCCGAAGCACAGATGGGCGAAGGTAAGAAATCGCTCGCGATTACGGTTCGCCTGCAGCCCAAAGATGCCACTTTGAAAGTGAAGGAAATCGAGGCCATTTCGGCCAAGATTCTGGAGAAAGTACAAAAAGCAACAGGCGGCGTTCTGCGCGGCTAGGGGGATTTATGACGCTTAGTGTTTATCTATCCGGTGAAATCCACACCGATTGGCGCGACGAAATCGTCGCTGGTGCCGAAGGGCTGGACGTAACGTTTTCGGCGCCAGTGGCTGATCACGATGCAAGCGATGATTGCGGTGTGGCGATTATGGGTGCCGAGGCGGATAAGTTTTGGCACGACAACAAAGGTGCCAAACTCAACGCTATTCGTACACGTAAAGCGATTGAGGATGCAGACATCGTTGTCGTGCGATTTGGAGAGAAATACCGTCAGTGGAACGCGGCGTTCGACGCGGGATTTGCAGCAGCACTCGGCAAGTCATTGATTGTGATGCATGGCGCGGACCATCAGCACGCGTTGAAGGAAGTTGATGCTGCTGCACTCGCGGTGACGGAAACGCCCAAGCAGGTTATAGAGATACTGCGGTATGTCCTGACGGGCGCGCTTCCAAAATGAGTAAAGGCGGTGATTTTCGATCACCGCCTTTAACTTTATGATGGTACGTTTAGTCCGCGTTGCACAGCGGGGCGCTCTAGGAAGCGTTCAAGATACGCCGTGACGTTGGCGAAATCGTTCATTCCAACCAGATCACCTGCCTTGTAGGATTCGACAAACGAGCGAAGCCAAGGCGCAACCGCGATATCTGCGAGCGAGTATTCACCCGCGATCCATTCACGCCCCTGAAGCTGACCATCCAGAACACGCAAGAGGCGCTTGGACTCATCGACATAGCGGTCACGCGGACGCTTGTCCTCGATCTCTTTACCCGCGAATTTGTGGAAATATCCAACCTGACCAAACATCGGGCCAAGGCCGCCGATTTGCCACATCAACCATTGCAACACTTCATAACGCGCCGCTCCCTCGGATGGCAGGAACTTGCCGGATTTCTCGGCCAGGTAGATAAGGATCGCACCTGTCTCAAATATCCCGACGGGCTTTCCATTCGGACCATTTGGATCGATCACTGCTGGGATTTTGTTGTTTGGGTTGAGCGATAGAAACTCGGGCGTATTCTGATCGTTGTCCGCAAACGAAAGCAAATGCGCCTCGTAAGGCAAACCGATCTCTTCGAGCATGATCGAGACTTTTACGCCGTTAGGCGTGGGCAGCGAGTAAAGCTGGAAAACACTCGGGTCCTTGGCTGGCCAGCGCTTGGTGATCGGAAAATCGTCTAGGGTGGCGGGGAAATCTGTTTTCTTGTTCATAAGTTCATCCTTTTGTTAGGCTAAACTTAATCTCTTTCCCCCAAGAATAAAGGTGCGCGGCAACATAAGTACCGCACACCCAATGTGCATTCCTGCAAAGGGCCGCAAACGGGCCTGAGAGACTATTTGATTACAAGCGAAGGAGACACCACATCGATGCCAAGCGCCTTGCCTACGGCGAAATAGGTGAGTTGACCCGCGTGAACGTTAAGGCCGTTCAAGAGGTGCGGATCATCAATGCACGCTTGTTTCCAACCTTTGTTTGCGAGTGCGAGCAGGAACGGAAGCGTTGCGTTCCCAAGCGCAATGGTTGAGGTCCGAGCTACAGCACCCGGCATGTTTGCGACGCAGTAGTGCATAATGCCATCGACCTCATAGATGGGGTCTTGGTGTGTGGTGGCGTGGCTGGTTTCAAAGCAGCCGCCTTGGTCAATTGCGACGTCGACGATTGCCGCGCCCGGTTTCATTTCCGAAAGTTGCTCGCGCGTGATCAGTTTGGGTGCCGCCGCGCCGGGCACGAGAACCGCGCCAATGACCATGTCTGCCCTACGCACCAAATCAATCGTGTTGCCGGCGTTCGCATAGCTATTCTTGAACGTCCCGCCAAATACGTCATCCAGATACCGTAGGCGCGGTAGCGAGCGGTCCAGAACCGTCACGTCCGCTCCCATGCCCGCTGCAACACGTGCCGCATGAGTGCCCACGACACCGCCGCCGATCACGACAACATTGGCAGGGCCAACACCCGGTACGCCGCCCATAAGGACACCACGTCCGCCGTTAGCCTTCTGAAGGGTCCACGCACCAACTTGTGGTGCTAGACGCCCAGCAACTTCGGACATCGGAGCAAGGAGAGGAAGGCCGCCCGCTACGTCAGTCACGGTCTCATAAGCGATGGCGGTACAGCCGCTTGTCAGCAGATCCTTGGTTTGTTCGGGGTCCGGCGCAAGGTGCAGATAGGTGAACAGAACTTGCCCCTCGCGCAGCATTTTGCGCTCCACGGCTTGTGGTTCTTTAACCTTGATAACCAACTCGGCGCGCTCAAATACATCGCTCGCTGTCGGCACGATTTCGGCCCCTGCCTCGATGTAGTCAGCGTCACTAAATCCGGTTCCGAGGCCGGCATTTGTCTCAACGATCACCTGATGGCCGTTCGCAACAACTTCTCTCGCGGCGTTTGGTGTCAGGCCGACGCGAAACTCTTGTGGTTTGATTTCTTTTGGGCATCCAATAAGCATAGTAGCTCCTCCGTTTGGCGCTATTTTGCGAAATAATTTGCGCAATTGCTTTGAAATTACTCCCGTCAAAAGATAAGTATTCGGGAAATTCTATCACTAATTGACGGAAAAATCGAAGGAATCTACGGAAATATGAAATTAGACAGTACAGATCGACGGATTCTAGAGGTGCTTCAAAAGCAGGGGCGCATTACGAACGCGCAATTGTCCGAGCGGATCAATCTTTCGCCATCGGCGTGCCACCGGCGCGTGCAATATCTTGAGTCCGAGGGGTATATTCGGGATTATGTTGCGCTTCTTAACCCGCGAAAGGTGGGGCGGCAGACGACTGTTTTCGTAGAGATTACGCTCTCTGGCCAATCGGATGAGATACTGGACGCATTTGAAAAGGCCGTGGCGTTGATTCCTGATGTCTTGGAGTGTCATCTGATGGCGGGTACGGCGGATTACCTTCTTAAGGTTGTGGCAAAAGATACTGAGGAGTTCGCGCAAATCCATCGTCGGCATTTATCGCGCCTTCCCGAAGTTACCCAGATGCAGAGCAGCTTTGCCCTAAGGACCGTTTTCAAGACAACGGCGATGCCCGTGTAGGCGATTTTGGTCGAATGTTGGAAATGTGCTATAATACCTCCTTATTCACATGCTTAAGGAGGTTATTATGCCGACGCTGGAGCGTTTTGTGGAAGAGTGCCGCGACGCCGTCCGCCGAGGAGGCGGGCAGAAAGAGGTATCAGAGGTACTTCGCAGCTATTTTAGTGACGTCAGCAATATCATCAACGAATTAGGGGAGCCTGACACCCCGGGAATTAAGCCGATATTTCAGGCCTCGGATTTGACGATTGTGAATGTGGTCTGGAGCCCCAAGATGACGCTTCAGCCCCATAATCACGAAATGTGGGCAAACATCGGAATCTATTCAGGGCGCGAGGATAATATATTTTGGCGCCGGATTAAGGATGACCCTGATGGGCATATCGAGGCAGCGGGCGCCAAGTCTCTCTCGGTGGGGGATGTCACGCCGCTTGGCAAGGATATCATACATTCCGTTACCAATCCGATACCGCGCCTTACCGGCGCTATTCATGTATACGGCGGTGATTTTTTCGAAGCCGAGCGAAGTGAGTGGGATCCGGAGGCGCTGAACGAACGGCCGCTAGATATGGAACGTTTCAAAGCACAATTCGCAGATACATGACGGCAAAACAAAACCCCCGTCGGCGAACCGCGGGGGTTTTAAGAAACGGGTTGCCCCGCCTATTCAGTGAAATCGATCCGTCAGGCGACCTTAAAGGCCGTTCTCACGTTGCAATTTCTTGCGAGCGAACTTGCGCGAACGACGAATTGCTTCGGCCTTCTCACGAGCTTTCTTCTCGGACGGTTTTTCGAAATGCTGCTTGAGCTTCATCTCACGAAAAACCCCTTCACGCTGGAGCTTCTTTTTCAGCGCACGAAGTGCTTGATCGACGTTGTTATCACGAACAGAAACCTGCATGTGGTTTTCACCACCTTTCTAAGTTTAGAGTTTGCATAAAGTTGCAGGAAGTGGCGGTATAGCAAGTGAGAAACGAATTGTCTACTAGGATGCTTTACGCGGAGGAGTGCGAGATGACAGACCAAGTAATGGATATCAAGACCGAGCTGCTTAAGGCCGCTTTGCCTCATGTCGCGTTCGATGGTTGGAGCGAAGCGACCTTGGCCGAAGCTGCGATTGATGCGGGTGTTTCGCCCGAAGATGCCAAAGCTGCGTATCCAAACGGCGGCATTGGCCTTGCGATCGCCTTTCATCACGCAGGGGATGCGGCGATGCTTGAGAGGCTAGCCGCCACGGATCTTTCTGAAATGCGGTTTCGGGATCGGATCTCGGCGGCGGTCAAATTTCGAATTGAGGCCGTAGATGACAAAGAAGCGGTGCGCAAAGGTTCAGCGCTTTTTGCACTCCCGCAAAATGCGGCCGAAGGAAGCAAGCTGATTTGGGGTACCTGCGACGCAATTTGGAATGCGCTTGGAGATACATCTGATGATGTGAATTGGTACACGAAACGTGCTACATTATCAGGGGTTTATGCCTCAACAGTTCTGTATTGGCTGGGCGATGATACGCTAGATTCATCCGCCACATGGGAGTTTCTTGAGCGTCGTATTGATAACGTCATGCAGATCGAAAAATTTAAATCATCGGTCCGCAAGAATCCGCTTCTAAGTAAATTGATGGCGGGGCCGTCGAAGGTGATGTCCGGCATACGTGCGCCCCAATCACGTACACATCGGGAAGATCTACCCGGACATTGGAACCCCAAGGACGTGAGTTAAAAAGAAAACATGAGCACTTCAGATACAATGCGCGCCATTGAAATCTCGGCGTTTGGCGGCCCAGAAGTCCTGCGTGAAACACGGCGGCCAATCCCGATTGCGGGACCGCATGAAGTGGTGATCAAGCTGGCCTACGCAGGGGTGAATCGTCCCGACGCTTTGCAACGCGCGGGGCTTTATCATCCACCCAAGACAGCAAGCGATTTGCCCGGTCTTGAGGGGGCAGGCGAGGTCGTTGCCATCGGCGCTGGGGTCACTTCAATTGCTGTGGGTGATTCTGTTTGTGCGCTATTGCCAGGGGGTGGGTACGCAGAATATGTGGCCTGTCCGGCGGCGCATTGCTTGCCAGTTCCCAAAGGTTTGGACGCAAAGCAGGCGGCTTGTCTGCCCGAAACCTTTTTCACCGTCTGGAGCAACGTATTCCAGCGCGGAGGTCTTGAAGCTGGTGAGCGCTTCTTGGTGCACGGCGGGAGTTCTGGTATCGGAACAACCGCAATTCAGCTTGCCAAATCGCGTGGGGCGCGGGTCTTTGCGACGGCGGGCTCGGATGAAAAATGCGCTGCTTGTGAGGCACTCGGTGCAGAGCGCTCGATGAATTATCGCAAAGTGGATTTCAGCGAAGAGATGAAAGCCCAAGGTGGCGCGGACTTGATTTTGGATATGGTCGGCGGTGAGTATCTGCAGCGCAATATCAATGCGTTGGCTGATGACGGTCGGTTGGTTCAGATTGCATTCTTGCAGGGGTTCAAAGAAAAAGTGAACTTCATGCAGGTCATGACGCGGCGACTGACCATTACAGGCAGCACGCTACGCCCTCAAAGTGATTTGGCCAAAGCCCGCATTGCGTCAGAGTTGCGCGCAGAGGTTTGGCCGCTTTTGTCGTCAGGCAAGATCGCCCCCGTCATGGACAATGAATTTGCCCTAGAGGATGCTGCCGCCGCGCATGAGCGCATGGAAGGGTCTGAACATATTGGAAAAATCGTTCTGAAGATAACCTAGCGGATCGGCGTAAAAAGAGGCGACGGAGCGGTGCAATCACGCCGCACATCCGCGCCGCACTCTCTTGGCTCAAGTAATTTCGTCAGGCAGATGCGCGCTTCTTGGATGTGATTTGCCTTGCAGGTGATCGTGATGCCGTCTGGTTGCAGGTGCGGGTTTGCTTCTATGAATGCGGCCTCAATCACAATTGGCGGGATGGCGAGCGGGGTGCTTACCTTGCGCAATACGGCGGGTTTCTGGACGCTCTCGAATGCCTGCCGCGCGGTGGCAAAGTAATCCTCTGCGTTTAGCCCCGAGCATCGGCCATGCTTTTTCCATTGATACCACGCAAGTCCGGAGGTTCCCATAATATCCGCCATGCCGTTCGTAAGGCTTCGCGGTGGATTGGGAGCTGTTGTGCGGCAATAGCTTGGCCAGCCATTTTCATACTGTGGCCAGAGCCCATGTAGGACCCATCCAAAATCATGGCGCGGATCGCATTGGTCGCTATTCTTGGCATCGCCATCCAGTTTGCACCAGTTCGGAGACCAGCTTAGCGATAGCATATAATAGTCAAACTCCCCCGCAGGCTCGTTTTCAGCACGCGATTGACTGGCAATAACCAGCACAAAACAAAGGCAAGCGAGTAAAAAACGCATTTTCCCTTTCCTCTTTTCATTGTGAGCACTATATACACCCTAAGTTCCCCGACAATGAGAACCCGCCCGAATGAGGGTCGCCCCTTCCAGGGCACAGGGAAGATATGTTCGGGATGTTGTATAGGAGATGGATCATGGCCAAACCAATTATGGCACGCGCCACCGCAGTATGGTTGGTGGATAACACAACACTGACGTTCAAGCAGGTTGCGGAATTTTGTGGATTCCACGAGTTGGAAGTCCAAGGCATTGCCGACGGCGACGTGGCGACAGGTGTGAAGGGATTTGATCCGGTCGCTAACAATCAGCTCACTGCCGAAGAAATCAAGAAGGGCGAGGATAACCCGCTCTATAAACTCAAGCTGAAATTCAACGCTTCCGCTGTTGGCGAAGAGAAACGCCGCGGCCCGCGCTATACACCGCTTTCCAAGCGTCAAGACCGCCCTGCGTCGATTCTGTGGCTGGTGAAATTTCACCCAGAGTTGAGCGACGGTCAGGTCAGCAAGCTCGTTGGGACAACCAAGCCAACAATTCAAGCGATCCGCGAGCGCACCCACTGGAATATTGCAAACATTCAACCAATCGACCCAGTTGCGCTTGGCCTGTGTAAGCAGAGCGAATTGGACAAAGAAGTTCAGAAAGCCGCTGCGAAACGCGCCAAAGAAGGCAACGTCATGAGCGATGACGAGCGCCGCAAGCTTGTTTCGACCGAGCAGAGCCTTGGTATGGAAGCTGCACCTCGTGTGAACTCGGCCATCGAAGAGCTGGCAACGTTTAGCTTCTCTGGCGATCCGCGTGACGAAGAGGAAGAAAAAGAGAATTCCGACGTACCGAACGCGGACGAGTTCTTTAACCTGCCAGAAAGCGGCACGGACGACGAACAACCGTAATAGGTTTGAAATAAAGAAGGCCCCTCGTGATCTACGCAGGGGCCTCTTTTAGAACTGCTTGCGCGCTCTAAATGCGGCTTGGATGGTTCCGTCATCAAGGTAATCAAGCTCGCCACCTATCGGGACACCCTGTGCAAGCGAAGTAACCGCTACATCGCCAAGTTGCTCGGCAATGTAATGCGCGGTGGTTTGACCGTCGACAGTGGCGTTTAGCGCAAGGACCACCTCGGTAATGTTTTCGTCGCGGATACGGCCTAGCAACTTGGGTATGCGCAACTCCTCCGGACCGACGGCATCAAGAGCGGACAGCGTTCCACCTAGTACGTGATACCGTCCACCGAATGCCTGACCGCGCTCCATCGCCCAAAGATCCGCGACATCCTCAACCACGCAAAGCTGCCCAGTCGCGCGCTTCTCGTTGGTACAGATATCGCAGCGATCCTGTGTGCCGATATTCCCGCAGTTCACGCACTCACGCGCCGTCGCTGCGACTTTCTGCAACGCATCTGCAAGCGGTGTCATCACGACCGCGCGTTTTTTGATGAGGTGAAGCACCGCGCGCCGCGCAGAGCGCGGTCCAAGTCCGGGGAGCTTGGCCATAAGGCCGATGAGGTGCTCAATGTCGCGCGTACTATCATTCATGCGTGTTTAGAACGGAAGCTTCATATCGGCAGGAAGTCCCAACCCTTCGGTGAGTTTGGCCATTTCTTGTTGGCTCCGCTCGCTCGCGCGAACTTGCGCGTCTTTGATCGCGGCAAGGATGAGGTCCTCAACGACTTCTTTTTCGTTCGGATCAAAGATTTTCGGGTCGATGTCGAGGCCCGTCAGTTCACCCTTGGCCGTCGCTGTTGCCTTCACAAGGCCCGCGCCGCTTTCACCTGTTACGGTGATACTGTTGAGGCCTTCTTGCATCTCGGCCATTTTGCCCTGCATTTCCTGAGCGGCCTTCATCATTTTGGCCATATCGCCCATTTGGCCCAATCCTTTGAACATTCGTGCGTCTCCTTAGTGTGTTTTCTAGTAGATGGGGGCGTATTGGCCCGCTTGCAACCTAGCTGTCCTCAAACGGATCCCACTCGTCCTCAACCTCGGGGAGGGCGCTGCTTGCTGCCTCTGCTGCGAGTTCCTTGAGTGTTTTAATCTCGGTGATTTTTGCGCCAGGGAATTCGGCAATGACGGCCTGAACAAGCGGGTGTGCCTCGGCTTCTTGTTTGACGGCCATCTTTTCGGCATCGCGAACCGAAGCAATCGTCGGCGCGCCACCTTCGTTTACCAGCGTTACCGCCCATCGCGCGCCCGTCCACAGATGAAGCTGTTGGCCAAGGCGTTGCGCCAGATCACGCGGAGCATCTTCGGTCGGTTGGAATTCAATCCGTCCCGGTGCGTAATTCGCAAGTTGAACGCCAGTCTCTACCTCGACGAGGAGTTTGACGTCGCGATGGCTCCTGATTAGCTCGACGACGTTTTCGAAGCGCGCAAATCGGGCGAGCGCTACGTCAGGGCTGGCGACGGCGGCGGTTCCACCGCCTGCAACCATCTGTGTTGCACTACCGCCGTGCGTGGGGGCGATGGAGGTGGCCCCTTGCGCAGAAACCGTGGAGCCTGAATGCTGCGGCGCTCCGCCGCCATTGGGGCCAGCGGGGGGCGGAGTGGCATCATTGAGCTTCTTTACCAGATCACCGGGTGTCGGCAGGTCGGCGACATGGGTTAGGCGAATGATCGCCATTTCCGCAGCCATCATCGCATTCGGTGCGGCCGCGACTTCTTCCAGTGCTTTGAGGAGCATTTGCCACATGCGCGTCATTACCCGCATGGGTAGCTTTTCGGCCATTGCTTGGCCGCGCATCCGCTCATCTGGCGATACTGTCGGATCCTCGGCAGCTTCGGGAGTGATTTTGATGACCGATACCCAATGCGTGATTTCAGCAAGGTCACGCAGAATCGCCATCGGGTCGGCCCCATCTCCATATTGTTCGGAGAGTTCGTTCATTGCGGCGGCTGCATCGCCGCGCACGATCATATCGAACAGGTCCAATACCCGCCCTCGGTCCGCGAGGCCAAGCATGGCGCGAACCTGATCCGCGGTTGTTTCTCCTGCACCGTGGGCGATTGCCTGATCCAAAAGCGAAGTTGCGTCACGCGCGGACCCTTCGGACGCGCGGGTGATCAACGCGAGCGCATCGTCAGTGATTTCCGCATTCTCGGCCTTGGCGATTTTGCGCATAAGGGCGATCATCACTTCGGGCTCAATGCGGCGCAGATCAAAACGCTGACACCGGGATAGAACCGTCACGGGAACTTTGCGGATTTCCGTTGTGGCAAAGATGAATTTGACGTGTGCGGGGGGTTCCTCGAGCGTTTTGAGAAGCGCGTTGAAGGCGCTTGTCGAGAGCATGTGAACCTCGTCAATGATATAGATCTTGTAACGCGCGGAGGCCGCACGATAGGCGACGCTTTCAATAATCTCGCGAATATCGTTCACACCAGTGCGACTCGCGGCATCCATTTCCATGACGTCTACGTGGCGCCCTTCCATGATCGCAACACAGTGCTCGCACTGACCGCAAGGTTCGGTTGTGGGGCCGCCATTGCCGTCGGGACCAATACAATTCATGCCCTTCGCAATGATACGTGCTGTCGTGGTCTTGCCGGTTCCGCGAATGCCTGTCATCACGAAGGCCTGCGCGATACGGTCCGCTTCGAACGCATTCTTGAGCGTGCGAACCATGGGTTCCTGACCCACCAGATCGGCAAACACTTCGGGGCGGTATTTGCGGGCAAGAACTTGGTATCCGCTGCTTGAAGTGTTGCCAGTTTCTGTTTCGCTCATGTCACCCTCATTTCGTTAGCGACAGGTTACTGATCCCCTTGCCCAAGGTCCAGCGCCGTGCGTTGCTTTTCGTGTCGAAATAGGGCCAAGCGTTAGTCGTCGCCGAATTTTCTGCGGTGGGCGCGAAGTTGCTTGGCGCTTTTGTACATTTTTTCCGTTGTACGAGAGCGCTTGCGCGTCTGAGCGACGGTTTCTGTCTGAATCATGTCCTCGCGTTGAAGCTTTTTCCAGCGCTTCAGCCGTTCCGGATCAAGATCACCTGCCTCGATCGCGGCTTGGACCGCACAGCCTGGTTCGCTTTCGTGGGCGCAATCGCGGAATTTGCACTGATCGGCGTATTGCGTCACATCCTGAAAGACGGCGTTGATCCCCTCAGAGGCATCATACAGCCCGAATTCCCGCATTCCCGGAGTATCAAGAAGCCATCCGCCCCCCTTGATACGATGGAGCGAGCGTGCGGTTGTGGTATGGCGTCCGCGCGCGTCATCTTCGCGAATGCCTGCCGTAGCTTCGTTGGTGCCGGCAAGCCCATTAGTGATTGTCGTCTTGCCAACACCAGACGATCCCAAAAGCGCAATTGTCTGTTTTGGGCCGCACCATGGCGAAAGCCGCGCAAGGTCGTCCGGATCATGTGCGTTAATGGCCAAGGCGACCTGCCCGAATGACAGCCGTTCTGCGCGTGCAAGGTAATCGGCGGCATCCTCGGCGGTGTCTGCTTTGGTTGCGACGATTACGGGGGTGCTGCCCGCTTCGAATGCCATTGAAATGAAACGCTCAAGGCGTGCTTCGTTAAAATCGGCGTTGCAAGATGTCACGATAAACAGCGTGTCGACATTCGCCGCCACGAGTTGCTTGCGTAAGTCTGGTCCTGCCGCGCGTCTGGTTAAGCAGGATTTCCGCTCAAATACCCGTACTAGGCGCCCGATATCTGCATCTACCAAGACCCAATCCCCAACGGCGACATCGCCAGAGTTGATATGAGAGGGGAATACAATCAGGTGCGCTTCGTCGGTCGAAAGCGCGCGGATTTTGTCGCGATGGACCTCGGACACACGCATCGGCGTGAAATCGGCGTCGTCATCGGAAAGTTGTGACTGGAAAAAATCATCCCAGCCAAGGTCGTCAAGAGTTGTTTCAGATGTCATTGTTTTGCTCTTTGCAAAGAAAAAAGAAGCCCAGAGCCGTTTGGCTTGGACGCATGCAAGGGCAAATCTGGTTCACAGAGAGAGCTGCGTTACAGCAGTTTTGCCCGAAGGACAAAAGCGACAATCATGAAATCCTCCTAGGCAAATTGGTGCGCATTGCGCGACGTTGTAAGGTGAGAGATTGGACATCGACCCAAACTAATCTCGTTACGGCTGCTTCCTTCCGGACCTGACCGAGTTGGCGAGGCGTTCGCCCGCGCCAACCTCTCAACTGTGTAATTAGTCCGAGTCGCCATAGGTTTCAAGGGCTAGGTTTCATTGGGGGCAACGCAATGTGCCCCCAATTTTTTTGAATCAAAGTTGAATGCGATAGCGGGCAAACCCATCCGGCCCGTCGCCAGCTTCTTCGATGGTGAGGGATTTCACATCAGCCATGTAATCCTTGCCTTTTGGCCCTGTGTCAAAGAGCACTGACGTGTCTGGCAGAGATTTGAACACCCAGTTCGCGTCCGCTTCCGGATTAATTGTGCCTTGGTCAACGATGTAACGCACAATCACGTCGCGGTTGGTGTCTGGACCCTCAAAGATGATCGTATCTCCCATCGCACCGGGGAACGAGCCACCGCCGGACGCGCGGTAGTTGTTCGTGGCGATGACGAACTCTTGATCGTCCGTTACGGGCGCACCTTCGAATGCGAGATTAACAATCCTGTTGGCGTCGGGATTCAGCAACTCCCCATCAGTTGAAAACTTGGAGGGTTGTGAAAGGTCGATTTCATAGGTGACCCCGTCGATGACGTCAAAGTTGTAGCTTGGGAACTCACTATTCAGGAGCGGCTGATCAGCTTTGCCGACTTCGACCTGATTGAACATTCCCGCTGAGCGCTCAAGCCAATCCTTCAGCTGTGCGCCGCTCACTTTTACGGCCCGCGCTGTGTTCGGATAGAGATAGAGATCAGCGACGTTCTTGATCGCGACATCACCTGCGGGAACGTCCGTATAGTAATCGGGCCCACCGCGACCGCCCGCTTTGAACGGAGCAGCAGCCGAAAGTATTGGCAATCCTTCGTAAGCAGTGCCGACAAGCATTTCACCAATGTACCACTTTTGCGCGTTCGAGACGATCTGAACCGAAGGATCATCCGCGACCAGAGCGAAATAGCTGTGGAGTGGGGCGCTGGTTTTGCCAACTGCGCGGCGAACATAGGCGAGGGTGTCGTCGTGCTCTTTTTGTACCGAAGCAAGTACCGCTTCTTGGCTCGCGACAAGTGCTGTTACCGAGCGATCTTCGTTGCGTTTGGAAATTGGGCGTGCTTCGGATGTGTGCGCTGCGACCTTCCATTCGCCGCCAGAGTTTTCGAGCATCAAATCGATGACCCCGAGGTGGCTCCCCCAGAAACCGCCCATCGCGGCTGGTTTGCCGTGAATAGTGCCTTTTTCTGCGTCTACTGCCGCAAAGTCGGCAAATGCCGTTCCGGGGAACACAAGGTGGTTATGACCGGTCATAATTGCATCAATGCCGTCAACGGCCGCAAGTGGAACGGATGCGTTCTCCATCAAATCGGTTTCGTCCGCAGATCCAATACCAGAGTGGGACAGCGCAATAATGATGTCCGCGCCGGCTTCTTTCATTTCTGGAACATAGGCGCGCGCGGTTTCAACGATATCCCGCGCCGAGACATTCCCCTCTAGGTGGCGGCGATCCCAGCTCATGATTTGAGGCGGAACGAATCCGATCATGCCGATCTTGATCGGGTGCTCGCTTCCATTGCCGTCTTTGATGGTGCGCTCCAGAATGACGTATGGCTTGAGAAGTGTTTTGTCCTCGCGCGGTGTCGCGCCGCGTTCCAGTAATACGTTTGCGGAAACGACAGGGAAGTTCGCGCCTGCGAGTGACTTCATCAGGAAGTCCAGACCATAGTTGAATTCGTGGTTCCCAAGCGTCGAGGCGTCAAACCCGACGGTGTTCATGGCGGCGATAATCGGGTGCATATCCCCTTCTTTCATGCCGCGCTCATAGGCAATGTAGTCGCCCATCGGGTTCCCTTGAAGGAAGTCACCGTTATCAAGCAAGAGCGAGTTTGTGGCTTCGGCGCGGATATCCGCGATATGCGTCGCAGTACGCGCAAGGCCTACGGTGTCGATTGGACGGTCAGAGTAATAATCATACGGAAATACATGCACGTGCAGGTCGGTTGTTTCCATGATGCGCAGGTGCGCTTGATTCGCGGCAGCGCGGGCCGAAAACGGATGTAGCGCAATCATTGTTGTGCCAAAGGCAGCTCCTGCGACGAATGAACGGCGACTTAGAAGGGTTGAATTGTTGAGTTTCATGACATTCTCCGATGATATTTGCGGCACCCATATCACCGCAGAATGACATAAAGGTGACGGTTCACAAAATGCTGATGTCGAGCATAAGCCATAATACGCCCGTCAGAGTCCCTTGCGAATTGCGATAGAAAAGAAGAAGTTATCGCCAAGCAGTTGAGGTGAGCAAATTGAGAATCGCAGAGACAGTAACTTTCGGCGGATCGGCCCTAGACCGCGCCGCGCATTTGCGCAGCGATCAAGCCGAAATAGAGCTGCGGCTTAAATCGGCGGCGATCTTGCCACTTTGGCGGGGAAAAGTGCTACTTGCTGGAAGCTCCAGATTGGCACGTCTGACGCTCGGCGATGCCGTACTCGAGGGCGCGAGTGGAGAGTATATTTTCCTAGGATTGGATGACGGGCAAGCAGTGTTCGCTTCTGATATATCCGCATGGGAACCGCCGGATCAGGACCTTGAGCTTGTCGGGCAGTTTTTTGATCCGTCAGAGCAAAACCACCCAGCATTGCCCGACGACCACATCTTCGCCGAGTTGCGGAGCGTGATGACACAAATTTCTGCACGCGATGCAGAGTTGATCGCAACGGCCAAGGCATTGTTCAACTGGCATGCGTCGCATCAATTCTGTGCGAAATGTGGTGCCAAGAGTATGATGGCGATGGCAGGTTGGCAGCGCAACTGTGACGCCTGCGGTGGCGTACATTTTCCGCGCACTGATCCTGTTGTCATTATGCTTGTGACGCATGGCAACGATCTCTTGCTTGGGCGCACCCCCGGATGGCCAGAGGGTATGTACTCAACGCTCGCCGGATTCGTAGAGCCGGGAGAAACCCTTGAGGCCGCCGTGCGCCGCGAAGTTTTTGAGGAGGCGCGCATCAGCGTTGGCAAGGTGTCCTATTTGGCAAGTCAGCCATGGGCGTTCCCATCTTCGCTTATGATTGGCTGTCATGGGATCGCGTTGAATCGCGACATTGAAATCGACCCCGTAGAGATCGAAGAGGCCATTTGGGTTAGTCGCGAGGAGCTTATGCAAGTCATGGCGGGCGAGCACCCAAAGATATCGGCGGCGAGAAAAGGTTCTATTGCACATTTTATTATGACGAACTGGCTTGCGGATCGGCTCGAGTAAGGCAAGAAATAGCGACGAAGGATGCCGCTAGATGAAATTTGAAGCCATTAAAGATATCGAAGCCCCTGTTGATCTCGTATTTCGTGCCGTTTCCGATTTTGCGCATATGGAGCGTGCGGCGCTTCGTCGTGGGCTCGAAGTTCAGCCGCTTGCGCAATCCGACTTGGACGGCGCGCTCAAAGGGTGGAAAATGCGCTTTGTGTTTCGGAACAAACCGCGCAACGCCACAACTCGGCTAATCGAAATCACAGCCAATCACGGATACATCGTTGAGGGGATTTGTGGTGGAATTCATGGGACGGCAGTCGTGGACGTGGTTCCGCTTTCCAAAAAACGCACGCGCCTCAAGATTGCTGTGGATACCAAGGCAAAAACGCTCTCGGCGCGATTGGTTCTGCAATCATTGAAAATTGCCCGAAAGCGTCTGCAGCAGAAGTTCCTCAAGCGTATCGGCAAATTGGCCCAAGAGCTTGAGGATGGCTTCCAAACAGGTCGGCTTATCTAGGGCTTGTGGCGGCGCGATGCGGCGGGGTAAACGCCCAAGAGCGCCAAATGATCGGTGAAGTAATCCAACTCCTCCATCGCTAACTGTACGCTGCGATCATCAGGGTGGCCTTCAATTTCTGCGTAGAATTGTGTCGCGGTGAAGTGGCCGCCGACCATATAGCTCTCAAGCTTGGTCATGTTCACACCATTCGTCGCAAATCCGCCCATTGCTTTGTAGAGCGCGGCGGGAATGTTGCGCACGCGGAAAACAAAGCTGGTCATCATGCCTTCTTTGCCGCGGCGTGTAAGGTTGGGTTCGCGGGCCATAACGAGAAAACGGGTAGTGTTGTTACCCTCATCCTCGATTTTGCGCGCAAGAACGTCGAGGCCGTAGATTTCGCCCGCCAACTCACTCGCAAGAGCGGCTTCCGTTGGATCGGCAAGAGCCGCGACATCGCGCGCGGCGGCGGCATTGTCAGACCAATTCAGCGTGTTCAGGTTATGCTCTCGCAAGAACCCGCGGCATTGCCCCAGCAGGATAGACATACTGCGCACACGCTTAACGTCGCTTAGTTTGGTGCCCGGAACCGCCAACAGGTTTATGTGAACGCGCACGAAGGCCTCGTCCACAATGTGTAGCCCGCTCGTGGGTAGCAAAGAGTGTACATCCGCAACGCGACCGTAAGTGGAATTCTCGACCCCGATCATGCCCAAATCGGCCTCTCCTCGGCGAACGGCCTCGACCGCTGATTCAAATGTCGCGCAGGGGAGGGGCTCATAATTAGGGTAGGATTCACGACATGCTTGGTGTGAATATGATCCAGGTTCACCCTGATAAGAGATAATTTTTGTCATTTTATGGCACTCTGGGCGGATTTTTTCAAAAAAGGGCGTTTCGTCGCGGTAACTACATCTTGCTCTTTGCTTATGGAAGAGGATACACAATCCCCAACCTTCGATCGAGATGGAACGCGACATGTTCGACACAATGACTATGACTAAAGTAATCGGTGCCTTTTGCGGGGCGCTACTGGTTTTCCTTTTGGGTTCTTGGGCTGCTGAAGCTCTGTACCACACTGGCGGGAGCTCGCATGGGGATGATCACGCCAAGCAAGGCTATTTGATTGAAACAGAATCCGATGGCGCCACAGAGACGGCCGAAGAAGGCCCAAGCCTCGAAGAATTGCTTGCTTCTGCTGATGTAGGCAAAGGCGAGCGTGTATTCGGTAAATGTAAAGCATGCCACAAAGTTGAAGCTGGCGCGAATGGCACAGGCCCAACGCTTCACGCGATTGTTGGCCGCGACATTGGTGCTGAGCCTGGCTTTAGCTTCTCTAACGCTCTTGTCGAAATGGATGGGGCTTGGACACCAGAAGCTCTCGACGGTTTCGTTGAGAACCCCAAAGGTTACGCACCTGGCACCAAAATGGGCTTTGCTGGCTTGAAAAAAGCAGAAGATCGCGCAAACCTGATTGCGTATCTTGAAACACTCGGCGGCTAATTATTCGCCATAGTTTTAGAATTCGAAGGGCCGCCCAGAAATGGAGCGGCCCTTTTTGCTGTTTTTTCGCAATTTCACGCTTGTTCACGGAATCTCAACTTGAATGTTGATCCTCGGGGTAATTAGGCTGTTACCAACAATAATAAACTCAATCGCAAAATGCGTACGGAGGATAAGCATGTCTCAGAGCTCTCGCGTCCATCAGGCCAAGGCAATCAGCGTAACGCGTGAACGATCGTTGGCAGCGGCGATGTTGTTGTCCGCGATAATTGTCTTTTGGGGAACTGTCGCAGCTCATGCACAGGACGTCATCAAAAGCCACGGTATCTCGACATTCGGAGAGTTGAAATACGCTGAGGATTTTGAGCACCTATCTTACGTAAATCCTGATGCGCCCAAGGGGGGCGAGATGTCATTGGCGCTTGTCGGTTCATTTGATTCCATGAACCCCTATTCGCGCAAGGGGTCCGGAGGCGCGCTTTCGACTGTGATGTATGAATCACTGTTGACGAGTGTGGGGGACGAGATTGGCGCAAGCTACGGGTTGTTGGCCGAGTCCATAGAGTATCCGGCCGATAAATCTTGGGTTACCTTTTACTTGCGCCCCGAGGCGAAGTTCTCGGATGGGTCGCCAGTTACCACCAAGGATGTAGAATTTGTCTACAATCTGTTCCTGAAAGAGGGGCTGACCTCGTATCGTGCGGTATTGTCAACGCAAGTTGAGAAGGTCGAGATTATCGATGAGCATACGATCAAGTTTTACTTTCAAGAGGACGCTGCAAAACGAGAGATTATTCAGACCGTTGGCGGGCTCCCCATTTTCCAGAGTAGCTGGTTTGAGGAAACTGGCGCCATTCTGGACGAATCCCGTTTGACCACGCCGCTTGGCTCTGGGCCATATATGCGCGGCGAAACAGAAGTTGGGCGTCGTCTTACATATGTGCGCAACCCAGACTATTGGGGTGCCGACTTGCCGATCAATATCGGACGCAGCAACTTTGATACCATTCGCATTGAGTACTTTGGCGACGATACCGCCGCGTTCGAGGCCTTGAAATCAGGTGTGGTTCGGTTCCGCATTGAGAATACCTCTAAGACATGGGCAACGGGATATGATTTCCCAGCGGTGAGTAACGGAACCATCGTTCAAGAAGAGGTTGCCGACGGCACCATTGCTTCGGGGCAGGCGTTTGTTTTCAATCAACGTGGTGAGCGCGCCAAGAAATTTGGCGACATCCGAGTTCGTGAGGCATTGGCGTTGATGTTCAATTTTGAATGGTCAAACGAGACGCTGTTTTACGGATTGTACGAGCGTGTAAATTCATTCTGGGAAAATTCAGAGCTAGCAGCAACCGGATTGCCAGAAGGCGAAGAACTGGCCTTGCTTGAATCCATTCGAGACAAGCTCCGTCCAGAAGTGTTCACAGAACCCGCCGTGATGTCGCCTGTTTCCGGAGCGCGCAAGCTGGATCGCGGTAATCTACGCAAGGCTTCGGCGCTCTTGGACGAGGCCGGCTGGATTGTCGGCAGCGATGGGCTCCGCCGCAACGCGGATGGCGAAACGCTTGATGTTGAGTTCCTTGAGCGGTCCCCGTCGTTTGACCGTGTGATTTCGCCATATGTCGAGAATTTGCGCGCACTTGGCGTGAACGCCCGCTTGAATCGCGTCGATCCGGCGCAGTTTAGCGAGCTTCGTCAGACCTTTGACTATGATGTTATCACCGCGCACGAGGGCGGAGGATATGAACCCGGCGATGGCTTGTTACAGCAATTCGGAAGCCTGACCGCAGCCGAGAGCATTTTTAACCCCGCAGGCATCAGCAGCGAAGGTATCGACGCACTGATTGAGGTCATTCGCAACGCCGAAACGCGCGAAGAGTTGCATGTCGCGGTTCGCGCGCTTGATCGTGTACTACGGGCCGAGAAATACGTTGTGCTACAGTGGTATAAAGATGTGCATACCTATGCCTATTTCGACTATTATCGCCATCCCGACCCAGTTGCGCCATATGATCCGGGCTATCTTGATTATTGGTGGGTTGATCAGGACCGTTACCAAGAGCTACTTGCCTCTGGCGCAATAAAGTAGTCGGGGAACACACATGGGTGCCTATATACTTCGTCGGCTTTTGCTGATTATTCCAACGCTGTTCGGTGTTATGGTGGTTAATTTTACATTAACCCAGTTTGTCCCCGGTGGACCCATCGAGCAAATCCTCGCCGAGCTAGAGGGCGAGGGGGATGTGTTTCAATCAATCTCGGGCACGGGGGGTGATGCCGGAATGGGCGACACTTCTCTTGAGGGGGATAGTAAATATGTAGGCGCGCGTGGCCTTCCGCCTGAGGCAATTGCGGAGCTGGAGAAGCAGTTCGGCTTTGATAAACCGCCGGTCGAACGGTTCTTTAGCATGATGTGGAACTATATCCGCTTTGACTTCGGCGAGAGTTACAACCATGACCGCAAGGTTCTTGATCTTGTGTGGGACAAGCTTCCGGTATCAATATCACTTGGGCTTTGGTCGACGTTGATCGCCTATGTTATTTCGATACCACTCGGGATTCGCAAAGCTGTGCGTGACGGCAGTCGATTTGACACCGTGACCAGCGGGATCATCATCGTTGCCTATGCTTTGCCCGGCTTCCTGATTGCGATCCTGTTGATCGTACTCTTTGCTGGTGGTTCTTATTGGCAGATTTTCCCGCTGCGCGGCCTGACTTCGGATAATTTCGAGAGTCTGAGCCTCGTTGGCAAAATTCTGGATTACTTCTGGCACATCGCACTTCCGACAGTGGCAATGACGATTGCTTCCTTTGCGGGGCTTACATTGCTTACGAAAAACAGTTTCCTTGATGAGATCCGCAAACAGTATGTGGTGACGGCCCGTGCCAAGGGGCTTTCGGAATCGAGGGTCTTGTATGGCCACGTGTTCCGCAACGCGATGCTGATTGTGATCGCCGGCTTCCCAGCGCTCTTCCTATCCGTGTTCCTGACGGGCTCAGTGATTATCGAAACGATTTTCTCGCTCGACGGGCTAGGGCGTTTGGGTTTTGAGGCGGCTGTAAAACGTGACTACGCATTGGTGTTTGGAACGCTGTTTTTCTTCGGTTTGATCGGGCTTGTGATCGGGATTCTCTCGGACCTCATGTATGTTTTCGTTGATCCGCGGATCGACTTTGAAAGCCGAGGAGAATAGTCGTGAAACTTTCTCCTCTTAACAAGCGCCGCTGGGCGAACTTTCGCAAAAATCGTCGGGCGTTCTACTCGCTGATTATTTTCAGCGTGCTCTTTGGCATCTCACTGTTTGCGGAGTTCATCGCCAACGACAAACCGATCCTCGTTAAGTATCAAGGCGGCTACTATATGCCGATATTTAAAGTGTATCCCGAGACAACCTTTGGCGGGGACCTGCCCGTTGCGGCGGATTACGCTTGGGATAGTCAAGAATGCCTCATTAAGACTGGCGGGCATCTGGATTGCTTTGATACCCCGCAAGAGACAATGAAAGACGCCGAAGATGGCGAGATCGCTGGCGAGAAAATTGACAAAGGCTGGATGATTTGGCCGATCATTCCTAACAATTATCGAAATCAGGTTGATCGCCCGGGCGCCGCCCCGTCGCCGCCTGATCGCTACAACTGGCTCGGGACTGACGATACCAAGCGTGACGTTGCCGCGCGCGTGATATACGGGTTCCGATTGTCAATACTGTTTACGCTCATCGTGACGGGAATATCATCCATTCTGGGTATCGCCGCTGGTGCTGTTCAGGGGTATTTTGGTGGGCGTGTTGACCTCATATTCCAACGTATTCTTGAGATATGGGGCTCTACGCCGAGCCTGTACGTCATCATCATTTTGTTTGCGATTCTGGGGCGAAGTTTCTGGCTCTTGGTTTTTGTAATGATCCTGTTTGGATGGCCGGCCCTTGTGGGCGTTGTGCGAGCGGAGTTCTTGCGTGCGCGTAACTTTGAATATGTGCGTGCCGCGCGGGCGCTTGGCGTTTCAAATACTGTGATCATGTTCCGCCACATGCTGCCAAATGCGATGGTGGCGACGCTTACGCTCATGCCCTTCATCATTACGGGTACGATCGGAAGCCTCGCTGGGCTGGACTTTTTGGGCTATGGCCTTCCGTCTTCGGCGCCGTCCCTCGGCGAGCTGACCCAGCAAGCAAAGCAGAACCTACAGGCGCCATGGCTGGCGTTTACCGCGTTCTTTACATTCACCATCATGCTGTCTCTGCTTGTGTTCATCTTCGAAGGTATCCGCGACGCATTTGATCCAAGAAAGGTATTCCAATGAGTGCGGCACTTGAGGTCCGAGATCTTAGGGTTTCCTTTACCCAAGAAGGAGAGCGCGTTGAGGCCGTGAAGGGCGTTTCCTTTGAGGTGAAGCAAGGCGAGACTGTGGCCCTTGTGGGTGAGTCCGGCTCTGGCAAGTCTGTGACCGCACTTTCGACCGTGTCTCTGTTAGCGGATAATGCGCATGTTTCCGGCTCGGTGAAATACCGAGGCAAGGAAATGATAGGCACAACGGATGCCGAGTTGCGGCGCGTGCGGGGTAACGACATCAGCTTTATCTTCCAAGAGCCGATGACATCGCTCAACCCGCTTCACACAATCGAAAAGCAACTTGTAGAGGGGATCGCTCTTCATCAGGGGCTAACTGGTAAGGCCGCGCAGGACCGTGTGATTGAGCTCTTGGAGAAGGTCGGTATTTCTGACCCCGCGGGGCGATTGAACGCCTATCCGCACCAGCTTTCGGGCGGCCAGCGCCAGCGCGTCATGATCGCGATGGCCTTGGCAAATGGTCCTGAACTTCTGATTGCGGATGAACCGACGACAGCACTTGATGTGACGATTCAGGCCCAAATCCTAGAACTTCTGGCAGGTTTGAAAAAGAGCGAGAACATGAGTCTGCTCTTTATTACCCATGACCTCGGCATAGTGCGCAAGATCGCGGATCGCGTTGTAGTGATGCGTCACGGCGAGGTGGTTGAAACAGGCCCGACCGCCAAGATTTTCGACAATCCCCAGCATCCCTACACCCAAGAGCTACTGGCCGCAGAGCCGACGGGCCAGCCCGATCCAATTCCTGAAGATGCGAAGAAACTTGTGCAAACCAAGGATCTGCGCATTTGGTTCCCCATTCAAAAAGGACTGCTGCGACGTACTGTCGGGCATATCAAAGCTGTCAATCAAGCCAGCCTAACGGTGCGCGCGGGTGAGACGCTTGGTATTGTCGGCGAGTCAGGTTCTGGGAAAACCACGCTGGCGCTAGCGATTATGCGGCTTATTCAATCAGAGGGCGGAATAGAGTTTGATGGGCGTGCAATTGATGCGCTCAGAAATCGTGAGATGACGCCGCTCAGGCGCGATATGCAGATTGTCTTTCAAGATCCGTTTGGATCGCTATCGCCACGTATGACCGCCGGTCAGATTATCGCCGAAGGATTGGCGATTCACGATGTGGGGCAGGGCCGTGACCCGATGGAACTTGTGCGCGAAATGATGGTTGAGGTTGGGTTAAACCCAGCCACGATTGATCGTTATCCACATGAGTTCTCGGGAGGGCAGCGCCAGCGTATTGCCATCGCGCGCGCGATGATATTGCACCCAAAGCTGGTTGTTTTGGACGAGCCCACGTCGGCGCTTGACCGTACCGTACAGCAACAAATCATCGGCCTATTGCGACATCTGCAGAAGAAATATCAGCTTGGCTACCTCTTTATCAGTCATGATCTAAAGGTCGTTCGCGCCCTTAGCCACAACGTGATCGTCATGAAAAGTGGTGATGTGGTCGAGGCTGGCCCCCGAGAGCAAATATTCGACAATCCACAGACAGAATATACCAAGGGGCTTATTGCCGCGGCGATGGACTTGAACGTGACCAAAGCATAGCGCGCGTCAAATCGTCCATTCCGTGTATGTTAAGTATTATCTGCGCCGCGCATGCTGTAGTGGATATAGAACCGTATTGATTAACGTAATGAGTATGCCATGAGCATTACTGATAGAACTCTTCATTTTGGCTCCTGTAGCGCCTGTCCAATCCGCAAGCAGGCGGTCTGTGCGCATTGCGGGCGCGAAGAGCTCCGGCAACTCGATACGATGAAGTATTATCGTAACTTTGAGGCGGGCCAGCCAATTGTGTGGTCAGGCGACCGAATGAACTTTGTCGCGTCAATTGTGTCCGGCGTTGCGTCGTTGACCCAGTCAATGGAAGACGGCCGCACCCAGATTGTCGGGCTTCTCTTGCCGTCCGATTTCGTTGGACGTCCTGGGCGCGAGTTTGCGGAATATAATGTGACCGCGAAGACAGATTTGGTCATGTGCTGTTTCCACAAGAAGCCGTTTGAAGAAATGGTACGTTCAACGCCTGCTATTGCGCAGCGCCTTCTTGAAATGACATTGGACGAGTTGGACGCCGCGCGGGCATGGATGTTATTGTTAGGGCGAAAAACCGCACGAGAGAAGATCGCGAGCCTGCTGGTCATCATCGCGCAGCGCACGTTGAAGCTTGAGGGCGCAAATTCGCGCGCGAACCTTGAATTTGACTTGCCACTAACCCGTGAAGCGATGGCCGACTATCTGGGGCTTACGATTGAAACCGTCAGCCGCCAGATATCTATGCTCAAAAAAGCGAATGTCATCCTATTAGAGGGAACGCGCCGTATTCGCGTTCCCGATTTTCCGCGCCTCATGGTCGAAGCAGGCAGCGGCGCGTCTGTCTAGTGCGACATAAAGACGGGAACGACTGCCTTCTCTAGCATATCGCGCGTTGCTCCTCCCATGATAGCTTCGCGAAAACGCGAGTGGCCATAGGCGCCCATCACGATCATATCTGCGCCAACATCGGACGTATGCCGCAACAAAACGTCCGCAATGCTGGGCATGGATTTAGCCAGAACCGAAATCTCGACATTCACACCATGACGCGAAAGCATTTGCGACAACGGTGCGCCGGGATCTGAGCGATTGGCGCCGTGGGATGGGGGATCAATGATGGCGATGCTCACTTTATCCGCCGATTTCAGCAAGGGTAGCGCCGCGCGAATTGCATTGAGGGCCTCGGAACTCTCATTCCACGCGATGACGATCTGTTTCGGCGGGAAATCGGTTTTTGCTTCGTCGGGGACCATGATGATCGGCGCGTTTCCTTCGAATAGGGACGCCTCGAGAAGGGCCTCGTCCTGCCCGCCGCGTTTCTCGCCATATGGTTTGGGTAGTACGGCAACATCAGAAAAGCGCGCATGAAGCGATACGAGGCGTCCGAGGCTCGCATAGGTCACGACAGCTTTATCAACGGCCCAATCAAAGGGTGACCCGTCGAGTTTCTTGCGGGCCCAATCTTCGCTTTCCTCCGCGTCCTTCTGGGCGCGCTCAATTGTCTCTTGTTGGATGAGGGCGTTGGCTCCTGCGTAATAGTATCCAATTTGCGTTCGATCTATTCCGAGGCTGAAAACAGTAAGCTGCCCGCTTTGTTGCGCGGCAATATTCATCGCATACTCGCACGCGGTATTGCTTGTAGTAGGGTCAGTAGCGATCGTTAGTATGGATTTATAGGCCATAGTCGCCTCCTTAATGATTGCTGCTTAATGCGTTAATAATAAACGATAGGCACATGATCTACATCTAGCAAATGATTGAACGTAGAAATTGACATAGATCAAAGCGCGGGACTAGGCTGAAGAAGATACCCGTCGATTGAGAACACCCCGCGCGATATTTTGAGCGGGAAAAGATAAAGGGACAGAAAATGTGGGATTATATTAAGCTACTCTTGCTTGCGATGGTGGCACTTCTCGCTGCCATTGCTGCAAACTATGCAAGAGATTTTGCTTATCAGGTGCACGCCATACTGATTATGGCTGTGGCTGCTGGGCTGTTTATCTGGACGCTGCGCCAGACTGGCGAACCCAAGAAGCCAGCAGAAACCGGATATATGGATGACGTAATCCGCGCGGGGGCCATTGCCACTGTTTTCTGGGGTGTAGTCGGTTTTCTGGCGGGGACGTTCATTGCGTTCCAGCTCGCCTTTCCCGAACTGAACTTTGAATGGGCGCAGGGTTATGCGAACTTTGGGCGCTTGCGTCCGTTGCATACCTCGGCGGTTATTTTCGCGTTTGGCGGTAACGCATTGATCTGTACAAGCTTTTATGTCGTTCAGCGCACGTCGGCGGTGCGGCTTTGGGGCGGTAATTTGGCTTGGTTTGTGTTCTGGGGCTACAACCTCTTTATCGTATTGGCCGCGACTGGATATCTCTTGGGCGCGACACAATCCAAAGAATACGCGGAGCCCGAATGGTACGTTGATATCTGGCTAACCGTCGTTTGGGTCGCCTATCTCATGGTGTACCTCGGCACGATTATGTCCCGCAAAGAAAAGCACATCTATGTGGCGAACTGGTTCTATCTGTCCTTTATCGTAACCATCGCCATGCTGCATATCGTCAACAACCTTAGTATGCCTGTCTCGATCTTTGGCTCGCGCTCTGTTCAGCTTTTTGCGGGCGTACAAGACGCGATGACGCAGTGGTGGTATGGGCACAACGCGGTTGGGTTTTTCCTCACGGCGGGCTTCCTCGGGATGATGTACTATTTCGTCCCCAAGCAAGCAGAGCGTCCTGTTTATTCCTATAAACTTTCGATCATCCACTTTTGGGCGCTGATCTTTATCTATATCTGGGCGGGCCCACACCACCTTCACTATACAGCGTTGCCGGAATGGGCATCGACACTTGGTATGGTGTTCTCGATCATCCTCTGGATGCCGAGCTGGGGTGGTATGATCAACGGTCTGATGACGCTTTCTGGCGCATGGGACAAGCTGCGTACCGATCCGGTTATTCGGATGATGGTTGTCGCGATTGGTTTCTATGGGATGTCCACATTCGAAGGGCCGATGATGTCGATCAAGGCTGTGAACTCTCTTAGCCACTATACCGACTGGACCATTGGTCACGTGCATTCCGGTGCGCTTGGTTGGAACGGCATGATCACGTTTGGGGCGCTGTACTATATGTTCCCGAAACTCTGGAACAAAGAAGGCCTATACTCGCTGAAACTTGTGAACTGGCACTTCTGGCTCGCGACGATCGGTATCGTTTTCTATGCCGCGTCGATGTGGGTAACCGGGATTATGGAGGGCCTGATGTGGCGCGAAGTAGACTCGCAAGGCTTCCTCGTGTGGGCGTTCGCAGACACGCTTGGACCTAAGTTCCCGATGTTGGTTGTGCGTGGCCTTGGTGGGGTGTTGTTCCTCGCTGGCTCCCTGATCATGGCATATAACCTCTGGATGACTGTTGTGCGGGCCCCTGAAAAGGCCCCTGCAATGGCCGCCGCAGAATAAGGAGGGTTCAGATATGGGAATTCTCGACAAACATAAAGTCATTGAGAAAAACGCAACTCTCCTTCTCGTCGGAAGCCTTTTGGTGGTGTCCGTCGGGGGCATCGTAGAGATCGCGCCGCTCTTTTATCTCGAAAACACGATTGAGGAAGTGGATGGCATGCGGCCCTATTCCCCGCTCGAATTGGCGGGGCGTGATGTCTATATTCGCGAAGGGTGCTATGTCTGTCACAGCCAGATGATCCGCCCAATGCGCGACGAAGTAGAGCGCTATGGTCACTATAGTTTGGCGGCAGAGAGTATGTATGATCACCCGTTCCAATGGGGCTCAAAGCGTACAGGGCCGGATCTTGCGCGCGTTGGTGGACGCTACTCGGATGAGTGGCATGTTGCTCACCTGCATGACCCGCAATCCGTTGTGCCTGAGTCGATCATGCCGAAATATGGCTTCCTTGAGGATAACTTGCTCGATGGAAAGTATATCGGCGACCTTCTTCAGGCGCATAAACGAGTGGGTGTTCCGTACACCGATGAAATGATCGAAAATGCGCAGGCGGATTTCCTCGCGCAAGCCGATCCAGATAGCGACTATGACGATATGCTCGCTCGTTATCCCAAGGCACAGGTTCGTAACTTCGATACCAAGCCGGGGATTTCAGAGACGGACGCATTGGTTGCCTATTTGCAGATGCTCGGGACGCTGGTTGATTTCTCGACCTTCACACCCGATCCGGACCGCTAGGAGGACGCGATGTATACTGTACTACGTGAATTCGCCGATAGCTGGGTACTGCTATTGATGTTCCTTTTCTTTCTGGGTGTGTTCGTCTGGGTTTTTCGCCCCGGCAGCAAAAAAATCTATCGTGAGACGGCAAGCATACCGTTCAATCACGAAGATCATCCCGCACCAGATGCGGCCCCGAACGCCCAAGCGAAGGAGGCGTAACCATGTCAAAGAAGCCAGTTAAAAAAGAAGATCCAAAAACAACCGGCCATAGCTGGGACGGGATTCAGGAGTTTGACAACCCGATGCCGCGTTGGTGGCTCTGGACATTCTATGCGACGATTGTCTGGGGGATTGGCTATACGATCGCGTATCCCGCTTGGCCGCTGGTGAACCGCGCCACGCAAGGTATTCTGGGCCATTCGACACGTGCGGAAGTTGCCGAAGAAATCAAACGTTTCGATGAAATGAACTCGGGCCTGCGGACGCAGTTGGTTGAGACCGACCTTACCGAAGTATCGAACGACGCCGATTTGCTGCACTTTGCTAACGCAAATGGCTCCGCCGTGTTCGCAACGTGGTGTTCGCAATGCCACGGTTCTGGCGCCGCGGGGGCGGTTGGCTTCCCGAATTTGCTGGATAACGACTGGCTGTGGGGCGGTGACATCGAGTCGATCCGTCACACCATCGAAGTCGGCATCCGCAACGAAACCAACGAAGATGCACGGTATTCTGAAATGCCCGCGTTTGGCGAAATTCTTGAGCCTGAAGAGATTGAACAGGTCGTAGAATATGTTCTCGATATCTCTGGAGGCGAAGCCGACCAAGGCCTAGCCGCACAGGGCGAGACGATCTTTGCGGATAACTGTGCTGCCTGTCATGGTGAGGACGGCAAGGGTGACCGTGAACAAGGCGCGCCGAATATTACTGATGCGATCTGGCTTTTCGGCGGAGATCGAGAGACGCTAACACAAACCGTGACGTACAGCCGCTTTGGCGTGATGCCTGCGTGGAACGAGCGCTTGAGCGAGTCGGATATTCGCGCGGTTGCGATTTATGTTCACGGGTTGGGCGGCGGCGAATAGCCCCTGCAACGCCCCTGCGACCTAGCCGCGCAGGGCACTCATTGTCGCAGAGACAGCGCGTGTCCCGTATGAAACTCTAGACCCAGAGTGCACCGACCTGTCGTCGGTGCACAAACGGCTTACGGAGGCAGAATTGAGTACCTCAGAAACACCCCCCAAGCTCTATGCTGCACGAGAGCCGATATTCCCTCGACGTGTCTCGGGCGTATTCAGAAATCTGAAATGGTGGATCATGGGCGTGACGCTTGGGATCTATTACTTGCTGCCTTGGGTTCGTTGGGATCGCGGAGAGAGCCTGTCGGATCAGGCCGTACTTGTGGACCTTGCGAACCGTCGCTTCTTCTTCTTCTGGATCGAGATTTGGCCGCACGAGTTTTATTTCGTCGCCGGGCTGTTGATTATGGCGGGGCTGGGGCTGTTCCTGTTTACCTCAGCCCTTGGCCGCGTTTGGTGTGGATATGCCTGCCCTCAGACGGTCTGGACAGACTTATTTATCTTGGTTGAACGGTGGATCGACGGTGATCGAAACGCCCGCGTTCGACTTTGGAATGCAAAGTGGGACGCGCGCAAAATCCGTCTACGCATAACAAAATGGGTGGTTTGGCTTTTGATCGCGATGGCGACTGGCGGGGCGTGGGTGTTCTATTTCACTGATGCGCCGACGCTGGCAGTGGACCTTGTGACAGGGAACGCGCATCCCATTGCCTATACGACGATTGCGATTCTCACGCTGACAACATTCGTTTTTGGTGGTTTCTTGCGGGAACAGATTTGTATTTACATGTGCCCTTGGCCGCGCATTCAGGCGGCGATGACGGACGAAGATACGCTCTTGGTCGCCTACCGCCACTGGCGCGGTGAGCCACGAGGGAAGTTGCATCGCCATCCCAAAGAGAACGAACATGAAGTGGCGCAGGGCGATTGTATCGACTGTATGGCCTGTGTGAATGTGTGTCCTGTTGGCATCGATATTCGCGATGGACAGCAGCTTGAGTGCATCACCTGTGCGCTTTGCATTGATGCATGTGATGAGGTCATGGACCGTATCGGGAAGCCGCGCGGACTGATTGACTATATGGCGCTCACGGATGAGCAAAACGAGATGGCGGGCAAACCACCGCGTCCGCTCCTTCGGCATATTTTACGCCCACGCACGATTGTTTACACGGTGCTGTGGTCCTCAGTTGGGCTGGCGCTTCTGTTCGCGCTCTTCATCCGCAGCGACATTGATTTTGTGGTTTCGCCGGTGCGTAACCCGACATATGTCACGCTTTCTGATGGCTCCATCCGCAACACATATGAAGTCCGTATTCGGAACAAACATGGCGAAGAGCGCGAGTTCTCGGTTTCGGCCACGGGCGAAGAAGACCTACAAGTTGTGCTTGAAGGTAAAGATGATTTGATTACCTCTGTGCCACCAGATGCAACTTTCCTTCAGCGTGTACATATCGTGGCGCCGACGGGATCGGTTGCAGCGACATCTGATCGTACGGATGTGCGATTGTGGATTGAAGACACGCTCGATAACGAGCGGGCTTACAAAGATACGATATTCAATGGAAACTCAAAATGAGCGATAAAACCATCACAGGGCGTCATGTCTTCTTCGTCGTAACGGGCGCATTTGCGATTATCATCGGCGTTAATCTCACGATGGCTTACTTCGCGGTGAGCACGTTCCCAGGGCTTGAGGTAAAGAACTCCTATGTTGCAAGCCAGCATTTCGACGATGATCGTGCGGCGCAAGTAGCGCTAGGCTGGACTGTCGAGCCGACCTATGCCGACGGCGTTCTAGAGATCGCCATCACAGACAAAACGGGGGCACCCGTGGAAGTTCAAGGCTTAACGGGTATACTCGGGCGAGCGACCCACCGTCAGTCGGACAGCACGCCTGAATTCACCTTCGCGAATGGTGTCTATAGCACGCCTGCGACGCTAGGGGTGGGGAACTGGAACTTTAGAATGGAAGCGATCGCACCGGACGGTACGCCATTTCGTCAGCGTGTGGTCATTCACGTAAAGGCAGAAAAATGAACACAATCGCCGCCTGTCCTGCATGTGCTTCGACCCCCGTGGCCGAAGTCCTCGCAGAGCGGGCACAGCGCAATAATCACGAACACGTTTCGGTCACGCTTTCGCTGCCTACCGTGCACTGCGCGGCTTGTATTTCTACGGTTGAGCGGGTGCTCATGGCGACGGATGGCGTGGCGGATGCGCGAGTGAACTTGACACTTAAACGTGTCAAAATAGATGCCGCGCCTGAGCTTGGTATTGATGAGCTTATCTCGACGCTCGAAGGTGCGGGATACGAGGCGCATGAGTTGGATGCGGGAAGCATCGCCGCGACACAAACCGACAAGGCGGGGCGCGCGTTGTTGATGCGGCTTGCGGTTGCCTGCTTTGCGTCGATGAACGTGATGTTGCTTTCGATTGCAGTTTGGTCTGGTGCCGAGGCTGCTACGCGCGATATGTTCCATTGGATTTCCGCCGCAATAGCCATCCCCGCCATTGGATTTTCGGCGCAACCGTTTTTCAAGAATGCGTTTTCCGCCCTTCGAAAGGGTCGGATGAACATGGATGTACCGATTGCCTTGGCAATTGCTTTGGCGCTTGGGACATCCCTCTATGAAACGGCACATTCGGGCGCGCACGCATATTTTGATGCGGCGTTGACGCTTACGTGCTTCCTGCTCGCAGGGCGGTATCTGGACCACCGTACAAGGGCAGTCGCGCGCTCCGCCGCCGAGGAGCTTGCAGCGCTTGAGGTCCCGCGCGCGGAACGTGTTACTGCTGGGCCGGTTGGCGCAAAGAAAACCGAAACAGTACCGCTTGCAGAGTTGAGAGTTGGCGACAGTATCCTTGTGAAACCCGGCGGGCGTATGCCCGTTGACGGCATTATTGAGTCGGGCGAAAGCGAGATCGACCGCTCACTTCTCACAGGCGAAAGTTTACCAGTGTTTGCAACGGTCGGTCGCGAAGTCAGCGCTGGGGAGATTAACCTCACCGGGCCACTCACCGTGCGAGCAACCGCTATTGGGCGAGAGAGTTCACTGCATAAGATGGCGGATCTGGTTGCAATCGCGGAAAGTGGCCGCAGCCGCTATACCTCGCTCGCGGACCAAGCCGCCAAGCTTTATGCGCCGGGGGTTCATATCCTTGCGGCGTTGTCCTTTGTCGGCTGGTACGTGTTTACGCGGGATATGCGGCAGGCCCTCAATGTGGCGGCGGCGGTGTTGATCATCACGTGCCCATGTGCGCTCGGCCTTGCGGTGCCTGCGGTGACGACGGCGGCCTCTGGCCGATTGTTTAAACGCGGAATGTTAATCAAACACGAAACCGCGCTTGAGCGGCTCGCGCAGGTGGAATGCGTGGTTTTTGACAAGACCGGCACCTTAACAACCGGCACTCCGAAATTGGCGAGTACGCACTCCGATATTGATCTGGAGGTTGCCGCAACGCTTGCAGCACATTCTAATCACCCCCTCGCCAAAGCCCTGAGTGAGGCTTGCGACAGAACGCAAGACGTTACAGAAATTCGCGAGAAACCGGGCTATGGTTTGCAAGGTGTGTGGAATGATCTGACTGTGAAGTTAGGCCGTGCCGATTGGGTTGGCGCAACAGATGTAACGGCCGATGGCCCTTCGACATACCTAAAAATCGGAGACGCAGCGCCCGTCGCATTTGTTTTCCGTGACGGACTTCGAGAAGGCGCTGAGCAAGCGGTGCGTGGATTGCAGGACATGGGTGTAGAGGTCCATCTACTCTCGGGCGATACTGCGCCTGCGGTCCAACGGCTTGCCGAAACCTTGGGGATTGCAAATTATCACGCGGGTGTGCTTCCACAACAAAAGGCCGAGTTTGTTGGCTCTTTGACGGAGAAGCAGCATGTCTTGATGGTTGGGGACGGGCTGAACGATACTGCGGCTCTTGCTGCGGCAAATGTGTCGATGTCGCCGGCGTCGGCGCTCGATGCCGCACGGGTTGCATCCGATGTCGTGCTTTTGGGCAATGATTTGTCGGCTCTTCCTAAGGCGCTGACAACTGCGCGCAAGGCGACGAAACGTATCCGTGAGAACTTCCAGATCGCGACGCTGTATAATGTAATTGCGGTTCCGATTGCTGTTGCTGGGCTGGCAACGCCGCTTGCTGCGGCCTTGGCGATGTCTGCGAGTTCGATTACGGTGTCGTTGAATGCATTGCGACTTAGGTAGACATGGAAATCCTCGCTTATCTCATACCCATTTCTCTGGGGCTCGGATCTCTCGCGTTGGTCGGATTTTTCTGGGCGCTTAAGCGCGGTCAGTTCGACGATCCGAAGGGCGACGGCGAACGTGTTCTAAGCAAAGATTGGGATGATCACCCCCGCCCTTAGGACGTTGGGGAGATCACGTTGCAAGGTGTTTTGCGCGCTGTAAGGCGGCGACAGGCTAGCTCTGCTGCGTCCTTGGACATGCCGAGGAAATTCGCCTGATAGCCTTTGTTAGAGCTCTGCGCTTTGCGAATGGTTCCATCAAGAGTTGCCATTTCCCGCAGGGCTGTCTTGAGAAGGGCGCGCTCTGCTTGATAGCGAGAGTTGAAAACTCCCACATTCACGCCCCAGAAGCGATCATCAGAGTTTGAAATCCGCGTTACAACAACGGGTTCTTGCTCAACCGGAATTTGCTCCGGACGAACGGCGGCCAGCACCACTTTTTCTTTCGGCGGGTTGCTAGCCCCCGGACGAGCGGTTGGGGTGGCTTGCGATAGCTCATCAAACTTGACGGTTTGCGCCTCGCGGACGGCTTCGTTGATCGTGTCTTGAAGTGCCGCTGCAATCGCGTCGCTTGGAACAGTAATAGTTTGAGCGGGTAGGGGGCGCGCAAGCGGGCGCAGACTCGATTTTACTGCGGTGACGATGCGAATGGTTTTGCCTGCGGTTTTTGTTGCACTTGCAACTTGGGTCGATCCGCTACCAACGTTGCCGACATATGCAGGGCGGCGTGGCTTGCGGACAGCAACGCGCGAAGGGGCGCGCTGGAAACCCATGTCTAGCAATTCGGCAACGCGTGCGTTCCGAGTGGCGGTGGAGCGTCCACCGAACACCGTCGCAATGATACGGGTTGAACCGCGCTCTGCCGATGCAACAAGGTTGAAACCGGCGGCATTGGTATAGCCCGTTTTGATCCCATCGGCGCCTTTATATGCACTTAGAAGGCGGCGGTTGGTGTTTGATACCTTCTTGATGCCCGCATCAGTCGAAATGCGTGAGAACAAGTTGTAGTATTCGGGATAGTCATAAAATAACTGGCGTCCGAGCTTGGACATATCGGCGGCGGTCGACAAATGACCGCTTTCCGTAAGGCCGTGCGCATTCTTGAATGTCGTGCTGTTCATGCCGATCGCTTTGGCAGTGCGGTTCATGCGGCGGGCAAAGGCGGCCTCGCTGCCTGAAATAGCTTCGCCAAGTGCGGTCGCAGCATCGTTAGCCGATTTCACAGAGGCAGCGCGAATAAGATAACGAAGCTCGATGCGTTGACCAGAGCGAAGGCCAAGCTTGGATGGCGGTTCGCTCGCGGCCTTTTTTGAGATTAACACTTTGGTATCAAGGCTTATTTCACCGTTGCGAACGGCCTCGAACACCACATAAAGCGTCATCATTTTAGTGAGAGATGCAGGATGCAAACGGGTGTCAGCGTTCCGAGAATGCAGGATTTCTCCCGTTCGGGCATCCATCACATACGCAGCATAAGGAGCTGCGTGCGCTGTCGTTGCACCGAGATTAAGAATGCAAAAAAATGCAAACAGAATCGCTCTGAATTGGACACTCTGCCCCAGACGCTTTTTCACGTCACTCGCCTCTTTTTAACTGCCTCGTGCCGTCGATTTTCCGACTGACATTCTTTTATTTATGACAGGGTAACACAGGGGAATCGTTCCGAAAATACCCTTTGTCGAGAATTTTTCTTTAGTTTTTAAAGTGTTGCATTCAATATGTCGTTGCTGAATTTTAGCCTTAGCCTAGATGTAGCGTCCGCGTGAGAATTGTTACAGAACTTCGAACGACTGCACCGTATTTTTGAGTTGGGACAAATCTGAAATTTCGGCAAAGCGCGTGTGTGCTTCTGGTGCTTTTGCGCGCTCAAGTTCCCACGTCATTTCATGCGGAACATGCGCTGCCCAACCACCGATTGCCAGAACGGGAAGCACGTCCGATTTCAATGAATTGCCGACCATCACCAGTTCGTTTGGTGCAACCGTGCGTCGCTGGCAGATCTCGTGATATGTTGCCTCGTTTTTATGCGAGACGATTTCAACGCCATCAAACAATTCACCTAGCCCCGATTGGGCGAGCTTGCGTTCCTGATCAAGCATGTCACCCTTTGTTATCAGCAAAATCTCGTAGTTTTCTGCGAAATCTGCCAGTGTTGCTTCGACGTGGGGCAAGAGTTCAATCGGGTGGCGCAGCATATCTTGGCCCGCTTGGATCAACTCCTGAATGACCGTTGCGGGAACGCGCGCCTCGGTTACCTCAATCGCGGTTTCGATCATCGAGAGTACGAAACCCTTAACCCCAAAACCATAGTGCCCGAGATTTCGACGTTCGGCGGCCAAAAGGCGCTCGAACAGATGCTCTGATTCTGTGTAGTCACGAAGGAGATCGGCGAATCTCTCTTGGGTTATGCGGAAAAAAGTCTCGTTGTGCCAAAGGGTGTCATCCGCATCAAAGGCAATCGTTGTGATTTTTCGCTTCATTTTAGCCACCTCGGCACAAGCCCCCCTTTCATAGGCACGTCAGAGCCTCTATATTCTGCGTACCAATGAAGTGGATAAATGCGTGACGTCAATGGTTAATACTATACCCCTCTCAATGTCTGACAAGGACGATCCCGCCGATGGAGATACGGGTGTTATCACTAAGACCGTAAGCAAAACGGCGCGGCCTCCGTTGTATAAAGTTTTGCTTTTGAATGATGATTACACTCCGATGGAGTTTGTGATCCACGTTCTTGAGCGGTTCTTTGGCGTGTCTCATCAAGAGGCGTTTGAGCTTATGTTGACTGTTCATAAGAAAGGGCTTGCTGTTGTGGGCGTGTTCTCGCATGAGGTGGCCGAAACGAAGGTCGCACAGGTAATGGATGCCGCACGGCAGAAGCAGCACCCGCTCCAGTGCACAATGGAAAAGGAATAGGGCGCACGCCCGATTATGCAAAATTCACGTCTCACTTTGGCACTTTCGAGCGGCGGTCTAGGCCTGCCTGACGCTGGCCGCATTCTGGTTTTGAATGCAGGACCAGAAAGCGACCTTGGTTCATTGCCACGCGAGCGTGTCGTGGCAGTTCAACGTTTCAAGCCTGATTACGACGCGCTTGAGAATGCTGGCTATGATGTCACAACCGAAGCAGAAGGCGAATTTGCGTTAGCAGTAGTTTTCCTTCCCCGCGCCAAGGCCGAGGCCCGTGCGATAATCGCGGCGGCGAATGTGCACTGTCCCAACGGGCAGATCGCGATTGATGGTCAGAAAACAGATGGCATCGACGGGATATATAAAACCTGTCGAAAAAATGCTGATTGTTCGTCGGCGATCTCTAAATCGCACGGCAAGATATTCTGGTTCCCCGCTACTGACGCCTTCGAAGAATGGGCCGCGCCAAAGGATGCGCAAGAGATAGCGCCTGGTTTTGTGACGCGCCCCGGTGTGTTCTCCGCCGATGGGATCGACCCTGGCTCTGCTGTTCTAGCGGCGGCATTGCCACCGAAACTGGGCGAGGTCGTTGGCGATTTCGGTGCAGGATGGGGATGGCTATCTAGCGAAGTTCTCAAACGTGACACTGTTAAGTCTGTTCATCTGGTTGAGGCCGACTTTACCGCTTTGGCTTGCGCGAGAGAGAATATTACCGACCCGCGCGCCGAGTTTCATTGGGCCGACGTAACGCGCTTCAAATCCCTGCCCGCATTTGATGCCATCGTCATGAATCCGCCGTTTCATACATCGCGCGCCGCGGATCCAAACATCGGTAAGGCGTTCCTTTCGGCGGCTGGTCGCTTTCTAAAACCACGCGGCGACCTTTGGGTGGTTGCAAACCGTCATTTGCCCTATGAAGCACACCTGCAGGAGGTGTTCAGAACGGTGAACGAAGTGGCAGGCGATTCAGAATTCAAAGTTTTCCACGCAACTCAACCAGTTCAGAAAACACGCGCACCATCGTAACGTAATTTGCCAAGCGCAAGATTAACGAGGTTCTTCAATGTCTTTTTCGATTTCCGGCAAAACTGCAATCGTCACGGGGGCGGCCAATGGGGTTGGGCTTGCGGTTGGACGACATTTTGCCCAAGCGGGTGCGAATGTGATGTTCGCCGATATGGACGAAAAGAAGCTGATGGAGGAGTTGGATGGTCCGCTGGACTCTGGCCCGATCCGTTATTTTGCAGGTGATCTGCGCAAACGCTTAACGATTGCTAACCTGCTCTCGGCGACGATTGATGCCTTTGACCGCGTCGATATTCTTGTGAACGGCAGCCGTCAGGTTATTACGTCCGAGCCATTAAACCCCTCCGCTGATGGTATGATCAGCTTGATCGACCAGAATCTGATGACCCCCCTGCGGGTCAGTCAGGCGGTGGCAAAACGCATGATCAAACAGGCCGAGGCAGAGGGTAACCAAGAGGGCTGTATTGGCTCTATTGTTAACCTTTCCTCCATTGCGGCGCAGCGTGCGAATCCGAACTTGATGGCGCTTTCGGTGAGTACCGCCGCGCTCGATCAAATGACGCGCTCGTTTGCTATTGCGGTGGCACCGAGCCGAATTCGTGTGAATTCTGTAGCATTCGGAAGCGTGATGAGCGCGAGCCTCAAAACGGCTCTCAAAGAAGATATGGACCTGCGCGATCAGATAACGGCGCATACACCGCTTGGCCGAATTGCCAGCGCATCCGAGGTGGTCGAAGCGGTGCAGTTCCTCGCAAGTGACTCCGGAAGTTTCATGACAGGGCAAGTGGTTACGCTAGATGGAGGTCGAACGTTGCTTGACCCTGTCGCGGCTCTTGCGCACTAGAAAGTAATAACATGACCGACACTATGGACACCCAAAAGGCCTTGGCCTCGAATTGGTTTCGCGCGCTGCGCGACGAGATTTGCACAGCCTTCGAAGCACTAGAAGACACACAGACCGAAGGGCCAATGGCGGACCTTCCTGCAGGTCGTTTTGATGTGAGAACGACAAAGCGCGACGCGCCGAACGGAGGCGATGCGGGCGGTGGCCTAATGAGCGTCATGCGCGGCGGGCGTGTTTTTGAGAAAGTCGGTGTTAACGTTTCCACAGTCTTTGGTGAATTAGGGGAGGGGGCGCAAAAAGCGATGGCTGCGCGCAAAGGCCTCTCTGGAATGGCCGATGATCCACGTTTTTGGGCGTCTGGCATTAGTCTCGTTGCGCACATGCAAAACCCACATGCTCCGGCGGTTCATATGAATACGCGTATGTTTTGGACACCGCATGGCTGGTGGTTTGGTGGTGGCTCTGATCTGAACCCGTGTATCGAATATGATGAAGATACGGCTGATTTTCATGCCGTACAAAAGGCGCACTGTGACCCGCATGATGCCGCTTACTATCCAAAATTCAAGGCATGGGCTGACGAGTATTTTTATATTCCCCACCGCAAGCGGGCCCGTGGCGTGGGTGGAATTTTTCTCGATGATCACAATACGGGTGACTGGGATGCAGACTTTGCGTTCATTCAGGATGTAGGTCGCGCGTTTCTGGCCGCCTTCCTGCCGATCACCGAGCGCCGTCGGAATACTCCGTGGTCAGACGAGGATAAGCAGGCACAGTTGGTGCATCGGGGCCTATATGCGGAATATAATCTGGTATATGATCGCGGGACAAAGTTCGGCCTCGAAACCGGTCATGATCCCGAGGCCGTCCTGATGAGTTTGCCGCCCTTGGCGAAATGGGTTTAGCCCCGAAGCGCCTTTAGCATGACATCGACATTCGCGGGGTCCGCATCAGGCGTGATCCCGTGACCAAGGTTGAAAATATGCGGCCCGCCTGAGAGGGCCTCTTTGATACGTTTCGTCTCAGAAACGAGCTTCTGGCCGCCTTCGACCATTAGTTTGGGATCCAGATTCCCCTGCACGCAGCCATCCTTCTGAAGGTTTTCGGCCGCCCAGCCTAGATCAACTTTCGTATCAATCGCGAGGCAATCCGCCCCTGTTTCCTTTGCGAATCCGATATAGGCATCGCCTGCCTCGCGCGGGAAGGCAATCACAGGGATATGCGGGTGGCGCGCCTTCAATTCTGAAATAATCCGTTTTGCAGGTGCGAGGGCGAAGTCGTTAAAATCATCTCCCTTGAGCGATCCTGCCCAGCTATCAAATAGTTTTACGACCTCCGCACCCGCATCGATTTGCGCGCTTAGGTAGGATATCGTGCTCTGTGTGATCAGGTCGATGAGCTTCTGAAACGTTTCGCGATCTGTATTCTTGAGCGCGTGCGCTGGCCCCTGATCTGGTGTGCCGCGCCCTGCGATCATATACGTCGCAACGGTCCATGGTGCGCCCGCGAATCCAATAAGTGTGGTTTCTTTCGGGAGTTCGGACTTAAGGATCTTTAAGGTTTCATAAATCGGGTTGAGCGTTTCATGAATGCCGTCTGCGCCCGATAATTTATTGAAATCATCCGCAAATGTGACCGTGGATAGGCGCGGGCCCTCCCCAGTCACAAACCATACATCAGCGCCGAGCGCCTGGGGGAGCAACAGAATGTCCGCAAACAGAATAGCGGCGTCAAATCCGTAGCGCCGAATGGGTTGGAGCGTCACTTCGGCGGCAAGTTCGGGGTTGTAGCATAGCGAAAGAAAGTCACCCGCTTGCGCACGCGTTGCGCGGTACTCTGGCAAGTAACGACCAGCCTGCCGCATCATCCACACGGGCGGCAAGTCCATTTTTTCGCCAGCCAAAGCCCGCAGCAGTTTCTTTTGTTCGGCCATTTTGCGCCCCTTTCGCTAGAATATCTGACACTTTTCGTGTCGAAGCCGTGATGTCAAGGCACAGGGGCTAACTGACGCATTGTCAGGCGCATTTGCCGCGCGTAAACACAGGGTATGAAAATAGCACTCCCTACCCCCGACGCGCCGCTGAATATTGGAACGCGTGGCTCCCCTTTGGCCTTGGCACAAGCATATGAAACGCGTGCGCGCCTAATGGCGGCGTTTGACCTGCCCGAGGCCGCATTTAACGTTATCGTCATCAAGACGACGGGCGACCGCGTTCAGGATCGCGCATTGCGAGAGATCGGTGGTAAGGGTTTGTTTACCAAAGAGATCGAAGAGGCGATGTTGAACAAAAGCATCGATATCGCCGTGCATTCGATGAAGGACATGCCGGTTGAGCAGCCCGAAGGGTTGGTGCTTTCGACATACTTGCCGCGCGAAGACGTGCGGGATGCGTTCATCTCTCCGACGGTGAAAAGCTTGACAGAGTTGCCTAATGGGGCCGTCGTGGGCACATCGAGTTTGCGCCGTCACGCGCAAGTTAAGAAAGTGCGTCCAGACCTTGAGGTCATTGAGTTCCGTGGAAATGTTCAAACACGGCTCAAGAAATTGGCCGACGGCATTGCGTCCTGTTCGTTCTTGGCAATGGCGGGTCTGAATCGATTGGGTATGCAGAACGTGATCGCCAGCCCGATTGAGGTTACTGATATGCTGCCGGCGGTTGCGCAGGGCGCGATCGGAATTGAACAAAGAATTGATGATGAGCGCGCAACACAGATGCTCGCGGCAATTCATCACGAGGAAACAAGTCAGCGGCTCGCGGCCGAGCGCGCATTTTTGGCGGCATTGGATGGTTCATGCGAGACACCGATTGCAGGGCTTGCCGAACTGCATGGCGACACATTGAGATTGCGCGGTGAAATCATCCGCCCTGATGGAACCGAAAGCCTCTCGGGTGAAATTTCCGGTCCGATTGCAAAAGGAGCGGAAATGGGGCACGAACTTGCGCTCCGTCTGAAAGCCCGTGCACCAGCAGACTTTTTTGATTGGACGCTCTAAGGCAGGACCTTGCCTGGATTCATAATCCCTTGCGGGTCGATTGCAGCCTTAATAGCTTTCATGGTCGCTAGGGCGGCTGGATTCTTGCGACGGCGCATGGAGTCTCGTTTGGTTGTGCCGATGCCGTGTTCTGCGGAAAAACTCCCGCCTATGTCTGTCACGATCCGTTCGATTTCTTCGACGATTTGATCCTCATCGGCGGCTGATTGTTCACTTGGCCAAACAGTGAAGTGAATATTTCCGTCGCCGAGGTGACTTACACAGAGCGCGCCAGCCATTGGGTCGAGCTCGTTTAGGCGGAGTTTCACCTTCGTTAGAAACAATTCCACGCTCTCAAGCGGTACCGAAACGTCTGTATTAACGAAAGGTTTTCGATGAAATGCGAGTTCGGCGGCGGCCTCGCGGCGCTCCCACATTTCGAGGCGCTGGGTTTCGTTTTGCGCGATCGCCGCATCTAGGATGTCACCTTTTTCAATCATGCCGCCTAGGGTTGTTTCGAGCAGGGCGGTGATTGGTGTCTCGCCATTTTCGTCCGGAATCGTATCCCTAGGTGCCGTGGAGCCAACTTCCACGAGAATGTTCACGGGGTGAATTCGGTCGAAGGCTGGGCGTGCTTGTGGGAAAAGCTTCTCATGTAGCTCCATGAAGTGGTCGGGCATGAATTCAAATGCTTCAACAGCGCCGCCAGTCGCTTTTTGCAGTTGGTTAAGTAGTTCAAGCGCTGGTGAAAGTTCGCTCATGGCGACCATTGCGGTGCCATAGGCGGCGGGCTTGGGCCAAAGTTTTACGACCGCAGCGGTAATAATTCCAAGCGTTCCCTCCGATCCAATAAACAAGTCGCGTAAATCATAGCCCGAATTATCTTTGTGAAGCTCGGTCATGACATCCAAGATTTCACCAGAAGGCAAAACTACCTCTAGCCCCAAACAGAGCGTACGTGTGTTGCCGTAACGAAGAACGTTGGAGCCGCCCGCGTTGGTCGCCAGATTACCGCCGATCATGGCAGAGCCGCGCGCGCCAAAGGTGAGCGGGAATATCAAGTCATGCTCGCCGACCGCATCGTGTAAATTAGCCAGAATGACACCCGCCTCGACAATTGCGGTCTTTGCGTGGGGACGAATTTCACGGATGTTATTCAATCGCTCAACCGAGATGAGCAGCGCGCCGTCTGATTGCGTGCCTCCGGTCAGTCCGGTGTTTCCAGCAATTGGCACCACAGGTACTTGATGCGCGGCTGCGATCTTGACAACCGCGCTCACCTCTTGCGTATTTCCAGGGCGCGCCACCGCTATTGGACTGGATGAAAACTTCCCCGTCCAATCGGTCGCATACTTCTGCGTTTCAGATCCGGTTAGGACGTTTTTTTCTCCTAGTAGGTCAATGAGTTGTACGAGAATATCCATGCCGATGCCTCCTGATTGGAGCGCGATTGTTTCGTATATAGGATGAGATTTCCAGTACGAAATCCGAATTATTCATTCCGCTCGGATTGAAGACAGGAGCGTAACCTTCGACGCATCCAAAATGGCAGGAAGGTGTGGAAGATATTGGCGGAACTCCTTGTGATTTCCGGCCAATCCGGCCCGCTCCGCGGCAAAGAGTATTTTGTGCAGGTGGTAGGCGCCAAATGTGGAAGCAGAGCCAGAGATACGGTGAACTTCGGGTAGGATCGCATTTATTTCATCCACTTCGTATAGCTTGGAAAACTGCGCCACTGACGCTGCCGCTTCGTCAATGAACTTTGTAAACAGTTCTTCCACTTTCTCGCGGCCAAGGACCTCAAGCATTTGGTTCAGGATATCGTAATCGACAAGCGGATAGTCATATCTTCCTGTGGCATCATTAGAAACGTTCATGAGCCCAGTATTAGTGATCAGTCATTTACAGGACGTAAATTTCGATACGCGCTCTCAAATGCACCGGATTCTATCCTTTTGAGGGGTGCGCAACCTTAAGGAGAGTCATGTTAGACTTCTGTTAATGTCCGAGTGTCATAACAAGGGGGAAATGCGATGTCGGTGATTGGAAAAATATTGCCATTCCAAAAGGAAGCAGTACCGGCAGAGTTTTCACATACTGGCCAAATCGTGGGGGATTTTTCGTTGAAGTTCTTGGTGGCAGATGATCACGATCTCGTTCGTGAGGCGATTGGTGCTTTCATTGAAACTGAGGGCGCGGTGGAGGTGTGTTTGGCCGCGGACCTTGGCGAAACGCTAGAAACTATTGATGCAAAAGGCGCGTTTGACCTTGTATTGCTTGATTATAACATGCCTGGAATGAACGGACTTGAGGGGCTGCAACGGGCCATCACGCAGAATGGGGGGAAGCCGGTGGCGCTTCTTTCTGGTACGGCCACGCGCAACATTGCGGAGCAGGCGATCAACGCTGGTGCGGCGGGTTTTGTGCCGAAGACGCTTGGTTCAAAATCAATGGTGATGGCAGCAAAGTTCATGGCGCAGGGCGAGATATTTGCGCCATTTAGCTTTATGCAGCAGATGGATTCCATGGGTGCAAAACAGACTGGTCTGACCCAAAGAGAAACGCAGGTGCTACGTGGAATCGCTGAAGGAAAATCCAATAAAGAAATCGCTCGCGATCACAATTTGCAGGAGGTAACCGTGAAGCTCCACGTAAAGACGCTCAGCCGTAAGCTCGAAGCAAGAAACCGAACGCATGCGGCCATGATCGCGCGCGACCGTGAGTTGATCTAAACAGACACCGACTTGATAAGCTCAGATTTCGCGAGGTCTTTCTTTGATCCAGATAGGGAAACCGAGCCGCGCGTCAGCACACAGAACGCATCTGCGAGATCATAAGCAAAGCTAAAATATTGCTCGACAAGTATGATCGCCATATCGCCTTGATCGCGTAGGTATTCGATTACACGACCGATTTGTTGAATGATATTCGGCTGGATGCCTTCGGTTGGTTCATCAAGCAACAAGAGCTTCGGTTTCGTCACCAATGCGCGTGCAATCGCGAGTTGTTGCTGCTGTCCACCCGAGAGATCACCGCCGCGCCGCCCTTCCATTTCTTTGAGGACCGGAAACAGTTCGAAGATATGATCGGGAACCATGTGATCGGATTTCGGAAGGCAAGCAAAGCCCGTTTCCAGATTCTCACGAACGGTCATTAACGGGAACACATCGCGCCCCTGCGGCACATACCCCACGCCTTTGGAGGCGAGAACATGCGCTGGCGGTTTTGCTAGCTCTTCACCGTTCAGCCGATAGAGGCCACCGGTGCGGTGATGCGTGCCCGAAATTGCTTTGAGTAGGCTGGTTTTGCCGACCCCATTTGTTCCCATCACGCAGGTTACTTTTCCTGTTTCCGCAGACAGGTCGATACCATTCAGGATTTGAGAGCCCGAGTAGTGTAATGTTAGGTCTTTGATTTCCAGCATTTTATCGTCCCAGATAAACGTCGATGACGTCTTGGTTGGCGGTAACGTGATCGAGGCTTCCTTCGGCGAGAACCGAACCTTCGTGAAGGACGGTTACTTTGCAGTTGAGGCGCCGGACGAACTCCATGTCATGCTCAACAACGACAACGGCGCGGGTTTTCGCGGCCTCGACTAGGATATCAGTCGTTTGCTCGCGCTCGGCAAGTGTCATGCCCGCAGCGGGTTCATCAACCAACAGAAGGCGCGGTTCCTGCGCCAAGAGCATCCCGATTTCAAGCCATTGTTTCTGGCCATGAGAAAGCTCGCCCGAATGTCGGTGAAGCTGGTCCGAAAGCCCGATTTGCTCCGCGAGATCACGGACTTTTTGGGTATCCTCCTCGGACTTCTTGTAGAAAAGCACCGAAAACGGACTACGGTTCTTCTTGAGCGCCAAGAGGAGATTGTCAAAAACGCTTTGGTCTTCGAACACGGTTGGACGTTGAAATTTGCGCCCCACACCAGCTTGGGCGATCTTGGCCTCGGACATGCGCAGAAGGGACATTGATTTCTCACCAAAGATTACGCGGCCCTCGTCGGGGCGGGTTTTGCCGGTAACGATGTCCATAAACGTCGTTTTTCCCGCACCGTTTGGCCCAATGACGGCGCGCAATTCTGCGTCGGCGATTTGGAAGCTGAGGTTGTTGATGGCCTTGAACCCATCAAATGAAACCGAAACGCCCGATACTTCGAGAAGTGTTCTCATTTTTGCGCCTCCTGTTCACGCAAGGATCCCGCATCTGGGCCGAGGTCCGCGCCATGCCGATTGGGGGCAAAGCGGCCCGAGTAATAGTCAAACAGTCCACCAATGCCGCGAGGCGCGAAGAGTGTTACCGCAACAAACGAGAGGCCTAGGAGCACGAGCCACCAATCAACCCATTGAATTGTATAGAAACCAAGTGGGATGTCAGGCGCTTGCCCACCGGTGAACCAAGTGGAAAGTAGCGAAACGAGGGCCGCACCAATCACCGCCCCATAGAGCCGCCCGCGCCCACCAATCGCGACCCATACCGCAAGGTAGATCGAAGCGATGGGAGCAATTTCACCCGGATTGATAATTCCAGCCTGAGGGTAATAGAGCGCGCCCGCAATCGCGGCAATTACAGCCGTGAGTGTGAAAACAAAGAGCTTATACCCCTCGACCGAATAGCCCAAAAAGCGCACGCGGGCTTCGTCGTCACGGATACCGCGAATAACGCTGCCGAATTTGCCGGACACGACCCAAGCCGAGAGAAGATATCCCAGCCCAAGCGCCAAGGCCGATGCCCAGAAGAACCAGAGCGACACCGCAGATTGTGGTACGTCATCAAGGCCGGGAAGGTTCTGCAGGCCAGAGAGGCCGTTATTACCACGCAACCCGCTTTCATTTTGGAAAAGGTACAGAGATAGGGCGAGGGTCATCGCTTGTGTAAGGATCGAAAGATACACACCCGTTACGCGGCTTCGAAACGCGAGCCAGCCAAATACTGCCGCGAGTATCCCAGGAACCAACACAACAAGTGCAAGTTGAATGGCTAGGTTGTCCGCGAATGCCCAGATCAGTGGGATGTCAGAGCCGCCCACAACGCCGAAGATTTGGTTGCCGATAGCGTCCGAGACTTCTTGGGCTGTCGGTGGAATTTCGGCTTCGGCAAGGGATGAGGCCACGATGATTTCGGTGCGCGCGAACATGAGCCACATGCCGATCATATAACCGCCGATTCCAAAGAACGCGAAGTGCCCGAGCGATAGGATGCCGCAGTATCCCCAGACAAGGTCCATGGCCAGCGCGATCAAACAGAGGCAAAGTGTTTTGCCGAGCGTTTTTACGAAGCTTGTAGAGACCAGCCCCACGCCAAACCCCTCGGACAGGATTGAGATCACCAGCGTAAAGAACGCAAGGCAGGCGATGAAGATAAGGACGGAAGGATTGCGGGCGAAAAAGCTGTTGTTCATTGGATCAATCTCCTGCCGCGCGGCCTTTGAGGGCGATAATCCCTTTGGGGCGGAACTGGATGAATATGATGATAAAGATAATCATGTAGGTCTGAGCCGCGAGGGTGTTCGATGGGTTAAGCCACTCAACCGACTTCTGGAAGCCACCGATCAGAACCGCACCGGCAAGCGTGCCCCAGATATTACCAACACCGCCCACAACAACGGTCATGAAACTTTGAACGATATAGTCGCTCCCAAGCTCCGACGTGACCTTGGCGAAAAGCCCGATCGCGACCCCGGCGATACCCGCGATACCAGAGCCAAGCCCGAATGTAAGCATGTTGATACGGTCTGGGTTGATCCCCATTGAGGAGGCCATGCGCGGATTTTGCGTTACGGCGCGCACTTCGAGGCCGAGGCGGGTTTTCTTCATGATAAAGAGGAATAGCATGAGGAAGATCAGCGCGAGCACAAAGATGGCAATCCGAATGTAGCTTATCGAGATCACGTCATTGATAGTTAGTGCGCCATCGAGCCAGCTCGGCGATGTAAGCGGGCGCGCCTGAGTGCCAAAGATGTTTTTGGCCAGTTGTTGCAAGGCAACCGAAATCCCGAAGGTCGCAAGCAGCGTTTCCAGTGGGCGGTTGTAGAGCCAGCGAATAACAAGCCGTTCCATCGCGACACCCGCTGCGAACGTCACCAAGAACGCCGCAGGCAGCGCGACGATGAGGGACAGTGTGTAGTCGGGGATGATTTGCTGAACCACATAGCCCGTATAGGCACCCATCATGATGAACTCGCCGTGCGCCATGTTGATTACGCCCATCACGCCAAACGTAATCGCAAGGCCAATCGCCGCGAGGAAATAGATTGAGGCCAGCGACAATCCATCAAGCGTAAGGTCCACTGCCTGACTGATGCCGACGTTTACTTCGATCCCGTGCAGCGTATCATTCGCAGCCGTGGTGATCGCAGGGTCGGACTCGTCATAAATATCGTAGTAATTATGCGAAGCAATTGTGGCGCGCTGCTGGGCTACGGTCACAAGCGGCGGCACTAGGCCCTGATCGGCAAGTTCCGCATATGCTTTTTCGCGCGCTGCATCTGTTGAGAGTTGTGCCACGGGTACGCCGCCGACGCGCCCTTCGGCGATGTTCTCGGATAGTGCGATCCGGATTTCATCCTTAGTTGGAACAGCAGGCGCAAGCCCTTCAGCTTCGAGTAGGGCGTATGCCTCTTCGGGGCTTAGATCATCCCCAACAATGAGTTGCTTGGCGATATTGCCGTCGGCCTCACCCAATACCGCTACACGTTTGGTGCTTAAGATCGGGTTAAGCGCGCCGCGAATGTCGACACCTAGGTCGCCCTTGAAGGACTTAATCGCTTCGATGCGCTGGGCGGTATCCGTTTCGTACTGTGTGGAAAGCAGGCGTTCTAGTCGGATTTTTTCGACCTTCAATGCTGGGTCAGTTTCACCCTCAATCGCGCCACGTAGCGCGGGAAGGTGGCTTGCATTGGCATCTCGGCCGATAGCGACCAGCGCCTCGCGACGCTTTTCGATATCGGCGTCCATTAGTTGAAACTGAACCAGCGCCGCTCCCAGTAGGCCGCGCACGCCAGAGTTGGGTTTGATCTGATCAATTGCGCCCTTTTCGACGTTTCCGAGGGGCTCTTTGGTAATGACATCAAAGATATCGTAGTTTCCACTGTCATCCTTGCGCGCGGTTACGAACAGCTTGCTGTCTTTTACTTGCCAGAGTTCTTTGCCCTGCCATGTCTCAAGGACGCGCTGCGCTTCTGGGGCGCCACTGTCGCGTAAGGCCGCAATCGCTGGCTCAACCGTTTTGCGGGAGCTTTTGGCGATAATGGCCTCATGCGTGTTTAGAATTTCATGTATTTCATCGCTTTGGGCTGATGCCGCAAAGGGCGAAACCGCGAGCAGAAATGCCACAAAGAGCGCGAAGAGTTGGGTTTTCATGGGAGCCTGTCGGGGTAAATCTTGGGGAAGAAGAGGGCGCGAGCGCCCCCTCCGTTTGTTTCGTGAGTTCTTAGTAGTTGGATTTTAGCTGAACACAGGTTTCAGTTTCGGTGTTGTACATGCCGCAACCTAGGTCTTTCCAATCGGACTTGAGAACCGCAGATTCAGGTAGGAAATCTGTCCATGCATCGCCAGGAACTTCGCTTGTTTGGCTGATGATGTCGAATTGGCCGTCCTCTTGGATTTCGCCAATTAGTACAGGTTTCGCCAAGTGGTGGTTAGGCAACATAACCGCTGTGCCGCCTGTAAGGTTTGGGAATTCCTGCCCGTACATAGCCGTACGAACCGCGTCCACGTCAGTTGTACCCGCTGCTTCAACGGCGTTCACCCACATGTTAAAGCCGATGTAATGCGCTTCCATTGGGTCGTTTGTGACGCGCTCGTCGCCCATTTTGGCTTTCCATGCGTCGATGAATGCTGTGTTGGATTCGGCTTCTGCGGATTGGAAATAGTTCCAAGCTGCGAGGTGACCAACAAGGTTTGCCGTATCGAGGCCGGAAAGCTCTTCTTCACCAACCGAGAACGCTACAACTGGAATGTCGTCAGCGGAAACACCTGCGGCGGCAAGCTCTTTGTAGAAACCGATGTTCGCATCGCCGTTGATTGTCGAGATTACGCCGACTTTCTTGCCGTCTGCACCGAGCGCCACAACGTCAGCAACGATTTTGGACCAGTCGGAATGACCGAATGGTGTGTAGTTCACAAAGATATCTTCTTCTGCGATGCCTTTGTCTTTGAGGTACTGCTCAAGAATTTTATTTGTTGTGCGCGGGTAAACATAGTCAGTTCCCAACAGCGCGAATTTCTCAACACCCAATTCGTCGAGGTAGTAATCCGTCGCGGGAATTGCTTGTTGGTTCGGAGCGGCGCCCGTGTAGAACACGTTCTTGGAGCTTTCTTCGCCCTCATATTGAACGGGGTAGAACAGCAGGCCGTTCAGTTCTTCGATCACCGGAAGAACCGATTTACGCGAAACCGATGTCCAGTTGCCGAACATAACGTCGACCTCGTGAACCGTCAGAAGCTCGCGTGCTTTTTCCGCAAAGAGCGGCCAGTCGGACGCTGGATCAACAACAACAGGAACCAGCATTTCGCCGTTCACGCCGCCTTTGGCGTTCTGTTGTTCGATGAGCATCAGCATGGTGTCTTTGAGGGTCGTCTCAGAGATCGCCATAGTGCCGGAAAGTGAGTGGAGAATGCCAACTTTGATGTCGGCCTGCGCAGCGGTTGCCAATGTAGCAGCAACAGCGGCAGTAGAGAGGAGTTTCTTCATCATGTCTTTTTCCCTATTGAACCGTGGCACGGTACTGATCCGCGCTCAGGAAATAGGGTTAGGTAGGCATTGCGTTGCTGTCTGTAACTAAATAAGAAGCAATGTGTTGCAATATCTGCAACGCGCAAGAAAGGCAACACCGTGCGTCACCTTCAAATCTATCGCGCTATCAAGCTGATCGCAGAGCAGGGATCATTCCGTAAGGCATCGGAATTATTGGGAATTTCTCCTTCATCCCTTGTTAGACAGGTCAAGAGCATCGAGGATGAGTTGGGGGCCGAGATTTTTGACCGTCTTTCGGTGGGGGTTCGGCTCTCTACTGTCGGTGAAATATACCATCGCCACTTTATTGGGCACCTTGCTGAAATAGATCGCGCAAATGGAATCGTTGCGGACCTCAAAGGAGTCAGAATCGGCCACGTAAACCTTGCCGTAAGCGCTCCGTTCGCCTCGGGATTCTTGCCCAAGCAGATTAACGACTTCAGAGAAGCCCACCCAAGGGTGAATTTTTCGATCGTGACCAGTGACCGTGAGGGAATCGGAGATCTCTTGCTCAACGGTTCTGCTGATTTGGGTCTGATGCTTGAGCCACGCAGCCGCTCGGGCATTGAAATGCTGGCGGCTGAGCGCGGTTCAATTTCGCTTGTTTTGGCCAAGGGCAGCAAAACAGTTTTGTTCCCGCATGAGCTTGAAGATCATGATGTGATTTTCCCAACCAAAGGCACCGGCCTTAGGCAACTTCTTGACGCTCATTTCGCGCAGTCGAGATTGAATGTGCTACCCGCGCTTGAAGCGGACTTCCTCGTTGCGCCGAGCACGCTCCCCAAGCCTACACTTCAATTCTGGCCGACGCGCGCTCTTGATGCCGATATGGTTCAGAACTTTGGCGGACAGGTCGGAATCCTTCAGGCGCTGCCACGCTGTGAAATCGCACTCTGTCAGATCGAGGGGCGGCCGCTGCCGATTGCTGCGGCACGTTTCGTAAGTCAGTTAGTCAACGCGATCGGTACTTAACGGCGCAGTTCTTGCTCTAAACGTTGTTTGGCGATGGCCTCATTTTTGTCGGCTCGCTCCTTCTCGAATAGCGAGCTTTCGACATAATCGAGGTGAGCAACGGTGGCGGCCTTGGCGGCGATTGGATCGCGCGCCTGTATCGCTTCGTTGATTGCGCGGTGTTGTTCAAGTAGAGTGTCGCGGGTTACGCGCTGTTTGAACATGATTTGGCGGTTATAGAACACACCTTCGCGAAGCAGCTCGTACATCGCGCGCATCATGTGAAGCATCACTGAATTGTGGCTGGCCTCAATGATCGAGAGGTGAAACTCCGCATCCAGCGCGGCCTCCTCGGTTGGGTTGCGCTTGGTGTGTGCCGCTTCCATTTTTAGGAATAGCTGGTTGATGACTTCGCGGTCCACATCCGATCCGTACTCGGCGGCACGCTCTGCGGCCATGCTTTCCATATCCCGTCGAAACGCAACATAATCAAAGAACGCTTCGTCGTGCCGTCCGAAAAGCTGCACCAATGCCGAAGAAAACGCAGAGCCAAGCGCCTCGGATACATAGATGCCGGCCCCTGCTTTACTGGTGAGAAGCCCAGAGTTTTGCAACTCGGCAATTGCTTCACGCAAGCTTGGCCGTGATACGCCCATTCGCTCCGCAAGTTCGCGCTCAGACGGGAGGCGCTCGCCTGGACGCAAAATACCACGCAGGATAAGGCGCTCTATCTGATCAACGACGGAGTGCGAAAGTTTCTCGGATTGAATTTTCTGAAACGGCATTAGCGGTCCAATTGTGCGAAGCGAATTGGTAAAAATATATGACCACTCATTCTGATTGGCAACCATCGCCGAATTGAGGGGCGGAGTGTTCCCGCCCCTCGTTGGTGAATTATGTTGTCGGTGTAATCACAATCTCGACGCGGCGGTTTTGTGCTTTGCCTTGTTCGGTCAGGTTGCTTGCCACGGGGCTGTCTTCGCCCTTGCCAACCGCGGAAATACGTCCGCCAGAGACGCCGCTGCCAACAACATAGCTTTTTACGGCGTCCGCACGCTTTTGCGAGAGCGTCAAGTTATGTTCAGCGGTGCCAGTGTTATCGGTGTGGCCGTATACGGTGACTGTGGATTCTGGATATTGGTTCAGGTTAGCAGCGAGAGCGTTCAATTCTCCGTACAAGCCTGGTTTGACCGTAAAGCTATCTGAGTCAAAAAGAAGCCCTTGCGGCATGACAACAACGAGTTCTGAGCCGGTGTTAACCACGTCGATTTGACTATTGTTCAGAGACTGCTCCAGATCTTTTTGTTGTGCGGCAAGGACGCCACCGATTGCGGTTCCGACAATCGCGCCTGCTGCTGCACCGATGGCGGCTTCTTTGGGGCCACCCGTGACTGCGCCTGCGATGCCCCCGATCAGCCCGCCGATCATCGCGCCGTTTTTCTCTTTGTTCATGTTGGTTCCCGTCACATATGCAGGATCCGTACAGCTTGCGAGCGCAAGAACGGCACCACTTGCGAGGAGGAGGGAGGATTTCGTGCGTGTCATGTCAAACTACTTTCAATTTTCGGTTCTACCCTGTTTACAACAGCAAAACCGAAAAGCGATAGGGCATTACACTAAAGGTGCGCGAAATATCGCCTTTCTCTTACGAGGCTTCCTTATGGGCGCGCGCTGTTTCGTAGGCAAGCATGGCGCGCTTCACCGGAAGTCCCCAGTGATATCCGCCAAGCCCACCCGATTTGCGAAGCGCACGATGGCACGGAATGAGCCAACTTACCGGATTGCGACCCACCGCGGTTCCAACTGCGCGATGTGCGCGGGGGGGGCCGATGCGATTGGCGATCTCGGAATATGTCGTCACATTGCCACTAGGAATGTTCAGTAGGGCCTCCCAGACTTTTATTTGAAAAGGAGCACCAATAAGGTGAAGTTTGGCTTGGCCCGACTGTTCAAGGGCGGCCGTAACCCAGTGCGCAATCATATCGGGGTTTTCGACAAACGTTGCCTGCGGCCAGCGCTGCGCGAGATCGCGGTATGTTTCGTCGGCACCCATTTCGCTCGCAAACCCCATCCCGCAGATGCCCTTGTCTGTTCCCATTGCGAGGCACGGGCCAAAGGGGCTATCGAACCAACCTGTATAGATCGTTAGTCCAGCGCCTTTGCGGGCGAATTCGCCGGGGCTCATTGCTTCCCATCTTAGGAATAGATCATGCAGACGCCCACTTCCCGAAAGGCCCGTTTCATGCGCGGCGGCCAGAGTTGTGAACTGATTATCCAAAAGGTTCTTGGCGTGACCAAGTGTTAGATACTGCTGGTACCGCTTGGGGGAAACGCCGACCCAGCCTGAAAATAACCGTTGAAGATGTGCGGGGCTCATATGCACAGCGCCCGCCAATTCCTCTAGGGCGAGCGGTTTGCCGCCCGCCGCGTCGATGGCTTCGATAGCGCGTTTGACGACACCATAGTGATACTTGCTTTCGAGGTTGTGGTCGCTCATGCCGTTCTCCTTTGTGCCCATTTTAGAGCAGGCGCGCGATGGGTCGATCCATTTCTTGCGGTTTCACCGATTTTGCAGACTTGCCGCATTGGGCGCAAACGGGCATATTTCGAGCATGGCAAAACAGATGCATTACCATAAGATCCATGAGATTTTTTCGAGGTTTCAGGCCGCAGAGCCCGAACCCAAAGGCGAATTGGACCACACGAATGTCTATACATTGGTGGTCGCGGTCGCGCTTTCGGCGCAGGCCACTGATGTGGGCGTAAATAAAGCAACCAAAGAGCTGTTCAAGGTCGCTGATACACCTCAGAAGATGTTGGATCTGGGGCTTGAAGGGCTGACTGAGCATATCAAGACGATTGGCCTGTTTCGGCAGAAAGCCAAGAACGTCATGAAAATGAGCCAAATCCTTGTGGATGAATACGGCGGCGAGGTGCCTTCTTCTCGTGCAGCACTCGAAAGTTTGCCAGGGGTGGGACGCAAGACTGCGAACGTCGTTTTGAACATGTGGTGGCACATCCCCGCACAGGCCGTGGATACGCATATCTTTCGTTTTGGCAACCGATCTGGTGTGGCTACAGGCAAAGATGTCGTGGCCGTTGAGCGCGCCGTCGAAGATAATATCCCCGCCGAATTCCAAAGACACGCTCATCACTGGATGATTTTGCACGGACGGTATACATGCAAGGCGCGCAAACCTATGTGCGGCACCTGCTTGATACGCGATCTCTGTGAATTTGAGGAAAAGAACTATGACTAAGAAGTACCAGACCGTCGGCATCGGTAACGCGATTGTGGACGTGATTTCTCAGGATGATGATAACTTCCTCGAAATGATGGGCATAGAAAAAGGCATCATGCAGCTTGTCGAACGTGAGCGTGCTGAGGTTCTCTATGGCGCCATGAAAGAGCGCGTCCAAACGCCGGGCGGCTCGGTTGCCAACACGCTGGCGGGGCTTGGCGAACTTGGGCTTTCAACAGCATTCATCGGACGGGTTCATGATGACGCGCTGGGCCGTTTTTATGCGGATCGGATGAATTCGGGGGGGACAGATTTTGTGAACCCTCCTGTTGCTGGCGGTGACCTGCCAACGTCGCGATCAATGGTGTTTGTATCACCCGATGGCGAGCGCTCGATGAATACCTATCTCGGGATCTCGGCGGAACTGGGGCCAGAAGACGTCTCAGAAGAAGTCACGAGCCAAGCGGAAATCCTGTTCCTTGAGGGATACCTCTTTGACAAACCCAAGGGTAAAGCCGCGTTCGAAGCTGCTGCTAAATCCTGTCAGGCAACGGGCGGTAAAGCGGGTGTTGCGCTTTCTGATCCGTTCTGTGTGGATCGGCATCGCGATGATTTCCGTCAGCTGGCTCGCGATCTGGATTTCGTATTGGGCAACGAACAGGAATGGTGTGGCCTGTATGAAACGGATGATCTTGAGGTCGCGCTGGGCCATGCGGCGCTTGATTGTGGCCTGATTGCCTGCACGCGCTCTGGGGCCGAGGTCATCATCATTCAGGAAAATCAGCGCGCAATCGTGCCCGTAAATCGTATCGTTCCTGTGGATGCTACGGGCGCCGGAGATCAGTTCGCCGCGGGCTTCCTCTATGGAATAGCGACGGGGCAAAGCCTTGAAGTTGCGGGCAAAATGGGTTGCGTTGCCGCAGCAGAGGTGATCCGCCACGTAGGACCGCGCCCCAACGAAGACGTCAAGGCCCTGTTCCGTAAGGCCGAATTGATCGGATAATCTTCCTCTTTCCCTTTCGGTTAATCTCCTTACACTTGCGGAAAAATCGGGAGGGAAAATGCACGTTCTTATCATTGGTGCCGCCGGTATGGTCGGGCAAAAGCTCATGCGCGAACTGGTACACAGAGGAGAGCTGTCGGGGCGTGAAATCACGCATATGACGCTTGCGGATGTCGTTGCTCCCAATGCGCCAGAAAATTTTTCAGGGACGGTCACAACGCTTGAGGTTGATATTACCGCGCCTACGACCGCGACAGATTTAGTTGCAAGCAAGCCCGACGTGATCTTTCACCTCGCCGCTATTGTCTCGGGCGAGGCTGAGGTGAACTTCGACAAAGGCTACGCAATCAATATGGCTGCGTTCTTGGCCTTGCTTGAGGCTATTCGCGCCGTAGATAACTACGTTCCACGCCTTGTTTTCACTTCGTCTATTGCCGTCTTTGGTGCACCGTTTCCAGAGGCGATTCCCGATGATTTCCACTCTACGCCGCTCACGAGTTATGGCACGCAAAAGGCCATCGGCGAGTTGCTGTTGAATGATTATTCACGCAAAGGGTTTGTTGACGGGATCGGTATTCGCCTTCCGACGGTATGTATACGTCCGGGGAAACCGAACCTCGCGGCGTCTGGGTTTTTCTCGAATATCCTGCGGGAACCGTTGGTGGGGCAGAAGGCAGTTCTGCCCGTTTCCAAGGACGTTATGCATTGGCACGCGAGCCCTCGGGCGGCGGTCGGATTTCTGACTCATGCGGCAGAACTGGATACTTCGGTGCTTGGCGCGCGCCGGTCAATGTCGATGCCCGGACTCGCCGCGACCGTTCGAGAGCAGATCGATGCGCTCGGACGCGTTGCAGGGGCAGGCGCCGTACGTCTTATCCGTGAGGAACCGGACGCCGATATTATGAAAATAGTTGATGGCTGGCCACGCTCCTTCGCGCCCGAGCGGGCAATTTCGCTTGGGTTCGCGGCAGACAAGGATTTCGAAGAGATCATTAGAATCCATATCGAAGATGAGTTGGGCGGATCAATCTAGGCGCATCGTAGGCGGCGCTTCAACGCACCACGACGAGGTTAGGGTGCGCTTGCGCCGTCCGATAGTATTTCATGAAAACGCGCCGTTCCAATGTTGGAGCCACACGCTATGATGCCGATTTTCTTGCCCGTAAGTCGCGATTGAAGCGGCCCCATTATTGCCGCCGTTGATGCCGCACATGCGGGTTCGGCGGCGATTTTCAGCCCATCAAACAGCCGTTGCATGGCGGATCGCATTTCATCGTCGCTAATCTCAACCATCTCGTCTACGTGCATTTGCGCGAGTTTGAACGAGTAGGGCATCGCGAGCGGTGATCCGAGGCTGTCGGCGATTGTTGCAACGCGCTCAATACGTTGCGGGGAGCCCGCTACAAGTGATTTGGTCATGCTGTTCGCGCCAAAGGGCTCTACGCCATAAACGCTAATCTCGGGATTCTGGAGCTTCACCGCCCGCGCGATGCCACTAATGAGGCCACCACCACCGACGGGAACGACAATCGCCTCAAGGTCTGGCGTGTCGGCGAGGATTTCGCGCCCAACCGTGGCTGCGCCGAGTGTCATGAATGGGCTTTCAAAGGGGTGAAGGGGCGTTGCGCCCTCTTGGGCGAGTACATCCATTCGCTCAAACGCGGAGGCAATATCGTCGCAAAGCTCGACCTCTGCGCCTAGCGCGCGGCATCCGTTAATGCGCGCGGGATCGGTGGCTTTGGGCATGATGACACGCGCCGAGATACCGGACTTTTTGGCACCCCAAGCAACCGCAAGCGCATGATTTCCTCCGCTAACCGCGACAACGCCTGCCGCGCGCGCGGCATCGTCCATTGCCGCAATCGCCAACAGAACACCGCGCGCCTTGAATGTTCCTGTCTCTTGAAACAGTTCCAGCTTCATCGTGACGTCGGACCCCTCCGGCAACACTGCGATGCGATCATGGCTGAGGCGGACAGAGGGCGTGCGAATGATTTGGCCGCGCAGCGTATCTGCTGCGGCATCAATATCGGCAAGGGTCGGGAGTGTCATTTATTGTCCTAGTTTTGCGTGCACTTCATCAAGGTCAATCTCGCGCAACGGCATCTTATTCGCCGGATTCTCAAAGTCGTAATGAAACAGTCGAAAATCCCGTTTGTAGATTTCGTAGATCAGATGCATCGAGAGGTCATCGAAGTAATCCTCTACGGGATGCTGGCGCTTGGGTCCATGCCCCTCGCTCTCGTTAAAGCGCGGAATAGACGAGAGGTCTACGTGATGTGGCGTTTCAATTGCGTCCAAGACTTGTTGCATGCCGTCATTGAACCGCTCAGTGAAAATAATTCTGTTAAAGCGCCCGCCATTTTGAATGAAGGTCGAAACATGCCCCGCCATCGCGGACCAGTGAATATCCGGCTCCATCGGCCGCCGCCACTTGATGCTGTCACGCGCAAAGAGCAGGAAACGCCGAAAACTCTTTATCTGGTCAAACTCGAATCCGTTTTCGGGATCGCCGACCTCGATTCCATATTTTTGCATCAACAGGGGCACAAGATTCCCACGGTATCGTTTGCCGTTGCGTTGAATCCCACAGATTTTGTCAAAGAATGAACTAAGGATGCGCGTATATGGGTTGCGCACGCAGGTGAATGCAAAGGTCTCTCCGCTTAGGGCACGATCCTGTATGTGCGGCTGGCTTTCTTCTTGGGCCCATTTATGAAGTCCCGTGGTCGAGTCATGGATGTCGCCGTTAAAAAACGAGCCGTGGTCGGAATAATACATGATCTGACCGATGGTCGAGCATGCGCATTTGGGAACAACGCGATAAATCACGCTTTCGCTTTCAGTCATCCAAGTGCCAGGAAAGCCCATATTCTGTTCGCCTCCGAAAAAACTGCAACCAATGAATAATTCGGCGCACAACAATATTTGTTTAAAAAAGCAAAGAAATGCTGTTTTATCAACGTCCTTTAAGGGTATTTAGGTGGACAGTCTCGAAATAAAACGGTTTTGGTTCTTTTATGGCGAAAATTGCGTTCATTCTACTGTGTCACAAAGATCCGGATGCCGTCATTGCACAGGCTGAACGGCTTACGCTGGCCGGAGATTGCATGGCGATTCATTTCGACGCCTCTGCCAAAATCGAAGACTTCATCCAGATCAAAGAGGCTCTCGCGGATAATCCGAACGTTGTTTTTGCATCAAAGCGGATTCGATGTGGTTGGGGGGCGTGGAGCTTGGTACAGGCCACGCTTTACGCCGTTGATGCCGCCGAGAAAGCCTTCCCTCGTGCTACGCATTTCTACATGCTCTCGGGGGATTGCATGCCCGTTAAGTCGGCGGCATATGCGCATGAGTTTCTCGATGCCCATGACGTGGATTACATCGAAAGTTTTGACTTTTTTCAAAGTGACTGGATCAAAACCGGCATGAAAGAAGAGCGTCTGACATATAGGCACTTCTTTAATGAGCGCACGAACAAATGGCTTTTCTACAGGAGTTTCGAGCTTCAAAAATATCTTGGGTTAGAACGCGAGATACCAGCAGATATTCAGGTACAGATCGGAAGCCAGTGGTGGTGTCTGCGGCGGCGAACGATTGAATGGATTTTGCAGTTCACCAAAGAGCGCAAGGATGTGATGCGCTTCTTTCGAACAACTTGGATTCCCGACGAAACCTTCTTCCAAACGTTGGTGCGCCACCTTGTTCCTCGCGACGAGATCAAGGCCCGCACGCTGACGTTTCTGATGTTTTCGGATTATGGGATGCCGGTGACATTCTATAACGATCACTATGATCTCTTGCTTCGGCAAGACTTCCTCTTTGCGCGTAAAATTAGCCCCGAGGCTATTGAGCTAAAACGTCGTTTGGGCGCGCTATATGCGAGTGAGGATGCGACGTTCGAAGTATCCAACGAAGGGCGGAATCTATTTCATTTCCTGACGGGCCGCGGACGCATTGGACGACGGTTCGGAACTCGTTTTTGGGAGGCCGAGAGCAGTTTGGGGAGTGAGCGCGAACTCCTTGTTGTGGTTTGTAAGAAATGGCACGTGGCGAAGCGCCTTTTGGAAGGGTTGCGTGGCCAAGCTGATTTCCCAACGATTGAATACCTCTTTAACGAGGAGGCGACAGCACTTCCAGACCTTGGCGGTATTCAGGTTGGCCTTTCAAAACGGCAGCGGCATCGGCGTGCATTGATCGGAATGCTGTTTGATTATTATGACTCCGACAGGATGGTTATTTGTCTTGATAACAATAACCTAAGTTTGATGCAGGATTTTGCATCGGGCAGAAATAGAATGAAACTACTTGAGATCGAATGTGATTTCTCGGACGAATATTTGCTTGGACATGCTAAGCGCGTCGGGCTGGCGGGGGAGCACGCAACACTAGAGGGAAATGATATGTTGTTGACGACGGTGCGCAATGACATGACCCATGAGAAAGACGCAATGCGTGACGCGAACTTTACCCATCACTATCGAATTCGCGAGAGGAATTCCCCCTCCGAGAACGCTGGGCCGCTTGCAGAATTTCTTGATATTTCGGTCGAAAAGGCTCAAGAACTGACATCCATTCAACACCTTTTCTCAGACTGAGAATAGCCGCAAAAGGAAAATCCGATGGCCTACGAATACGACTCCGAGAACATTTTTGCGAAGATTCTACGTGGAGAGATTCCGAATTCTACGGTGCTTGAGACAGAACACACTTTGGCCTTTCGTGACATCACGCCTCAAGCGCCAGAGCATGTGTTGGTGATCCCGCGCGGAGAGTATGTCTGTTTTGACCACTTCGCTCTTGCCGCCAGTGATGCGGAAATCTTGGATTTCAACCGCACAGTTGGCAAGATTTGCGCGATGCTGGGTGTTCAGCCTGGTGAAGGTGGCGGGGGCTATCGACTTATTGCGAATTCGGGCGAGGCCGCAGTTCAGGAAGTGCCGCATATGCACGTTCACATCCTTGCTGGGCGTCCGCTTGGCCGAATGCTCAATCCTGCCTAGGCGGATTTCTTATGTGTGGTGAGGGCGAGGAATGCGTCTTGTAGGTCTGCTTCCTCACTGCGCACATCGCGTATGATGATTCCCGCATTGCGAAGCGAGTCGAGGATCGTGTTCGCCGTTATCTTGGAGCTTGGATAAGTGATGGCGAGTGTCCCGTCTTTGCGGACAGTCCAACTTGTATCGGCAGGGGTATCGAATTCGGCGACGGGGCTCTCTGGGGTGATCACGAGTGTTTTCTGATCCATGCGGCCCACCAATGTTTTGGTTTGCTCGCGAACGATCAGTTCGCCGTGGTTGATGATGCCGATTTCGTCGCACATTTCCTCGGCTTCTTCGAGGTAGTGCGTCGTCAGAATAATGGTCATCCCTTGAGCGTTGAGCTTGCGCACATTGTCCCACAGCATCTGACGAATTTCGATATCGACGCCTGCGGTTGGCTCGTCAAGAACGAGGATATTCGGGTGATGCACGAGCGCCTTGCCGAGCAAAAGCCGCCGCCGCATCCCGCCCGATAGCGTGCGTGCATAGGCATCCGCTTTGTCCGAGAGGCCAATCATTTCGAGAATCTCGTCACTGGTTCTTCGGGACGAGGGGACGCCATAAAGCCCCGCTTGTACCTCTAGGGCCTCTCGCGGCGAAAAGAACGGGTCTACGTTCAGTTCCTGCGGCATGACGCCGATCGCAGCGCGCGACTGGCGCGGATTGATGTCTTGGTCAAACCCCCAGATGTTCACTCTCCCCGAGGTCTTAAGGACAAGCCCCGCCAGAATGTTGATAAGCGTCGATTTCCCCGCGCCGTTTGGCCCGAGCAGTCCGAAAATACTTCCTTTGGGAATCGCCAGATCAACACCCTTCAGGGCTTCTTTGTCCGGTTGATTGCCCTGTCCGGCGTAAGTCTTTTTGAGGGCCGTTATTTCAAGCGCGTTTTCAACCATTTCAAGTGTCCCGTTTCGGTTTTCGATCTTGCTCCTGCGGCCCTGATCGCTATCATGCACCAGACTTAAGCCCGAAGAGTGCCTTCGACAAGCTAAACGGAGCCAACATGACAACACAAGCACCCGAAACCGTGATCGTAGAGCAAAGCCGCGTGGCGTGTGATGGCGGCGAAGGATCACTGGGGCATCCTCGCGTTTGGCTCTTGATTCCTGAAGATACAGGTTTTGTCGAGTGCGGTTACTGCGACAAGAAACTCATCCTCAAGGGTGGCCCCGCCGACAAATAGCGCGGCCTATTACAATTCTAGAAACACAATATGTTTGCCCCATTTGCCGCGCATATGGGTGGTGTGCTCTTGTGCGATATGCAAAGATTGTCACCGGATAAATTCAAAAAGGGCGTGTTATGGATTCCTCATTCGGCAAGGGCTGTCACCTTCATCTGATCGACGGTTCAGCGTTCATTTTTCGCGCATACCACGCTCTGCCGCCGCTTACGCGCAAGTCTGACGGGCTGCCCATTGGGGCTGTTGCGGGCTTTTGTAATATGTTGTTCAAACAGGTCGAAGACAACAAAAGCGGCGATGCACCGACGCACGTGGCGGTGATTTTTGATCATTCCGGCAAAACGTTCCGCAATGACCTCTATGACCAATACAAAGCTAACCGCCCCCCAGCACCAGAGGACCTGCGTCCGCAGTTTCCACTGACCCGCCAAGCGACCCGCGCCTTTAACATTGCTTGCATCGAGATCGAGGGGTTTGAGGCCGACGATATTATCGCCACGCTCTCGCGCCAAGCGGATGAAGCAGGCGGACGCTGTACAATCATTTCGAGCGACAAGGACATGATGCAACTTGTTGGCGGCGGCGTTGAAATGCTCGACGTGATGAAGGGCAAGCGCATTGATCGGGAAGGTGTTTTCGAGAAGTTCGGCGTAGGCCCCGAGCGTGTCGTCGATGTTCAGGCATTGGCGGGCGATAGCGTGGATAACGTGCCGGGTGCTCCTGGAATCGGCCTCAAGACTGCCGCGCTTCTGATCAACGAATACGGTGATCTTGAAACACTTCTGGAGCGTTCTTCCGAAATCAAACAACCCAAGCGCCGTCAAACGCTGATTGATAACGACAAACTCATTCGTATCTCGCGGGACTTGGTAAAGCTCGACACGCATATGGACTTGGATTTCACGCTCGAGAGCCTTGAAATTCGGGAGCCTGATCCAGAAGAGCTTCTCAATTTCCTAAACGAGATGGAGTTCCGCACGCTCACTAAACGCGTTGCGGATAAAATGGGCGTTGATGCGCCGACACCCGCAGAGGTCCCCACCAACAAAGCGGCAGAAGCGCGCCCTATCGTTGAGTTCAACCCAGAGAAATACGAATGCGTGCGTGATGCAGTGGAGCTTCAGAGATGGATCGACGCGGCCTATCGTCGTGGCTGGGTTGCGGTCGATACCGAGACAACTGGCCTGAATGAAATGACCGCTGATTTGGTGGGTATTTCGCTTTGTGTTGAAGCGGGAGAAGCTTGTTACATCCCCCTCGCGCATCTGGCGGACGCGGGCGAGGATTTGTTTGCCTCAAACGCTAAAGCAGAAGGTCAAATAGAGCTGCAATCCGCGCTCGATATGCTTCAGCCGATGCTTGAGGATCCATCGATCATCAAAATTGGCCAGAACATGAAGTACGACGCCAAGATATTAAAGCGTTACGGTATTTCCGTTGCACCGATTGATGATACGATGTTGATGTCATACGCCATGAACGCGGGTATTCATAATCACGGAATGGACACCTTGAGCGAGCGCTACCTTGAACACTCGCCAATTCCGATCAAATCGCTGCTTGGAACGGGAAAGTCGGCAATTACGTTTGACAAAGTTCCCGTAGATGAAGCCGTAAAATATGCAGCGGAAGATGCGGATATCACGCTTCGGCTCTGGCAGGAATTCAAGCCACAGTTGCATCAGAAACGCGTCACCAATGTCTATGAAACGCTGGAGCGTCCGTTGGTGCCAGTGCTCGCGGAAATGGAGATGCACGGGATCAAGGTTGATCGCGACACGCTCTCGCGGATGTCCAACGCCTTTGCGCAGAAAATGGCGGGGCTTGAGGCGGAAATACACGAAATGGCCGGCGAAAACTTCAATGTCGGATCGCCCAAGCAGCTTGGTGAAATCCTGTTTGATAAGATGGGTATTGAAGGCGGCAAAAAGGGTAAAACCGGAGCCTATACAACAGGTGCGGATATTCTCGAGGACTTGGCCGCCGAGGGGCATGACCTTCCGGCGCGGGTTCTTGATTGGCGTCAGCTGAGCAAGCTGAAATCAACGTATACCGACGCGCTACAATCTCATATCAACCCCGATACCGGGCGCGTGCATACGTCCTATTCGATCGCTGGTGCCAATACAGGGCGCTTGGCCTCGACAGAGCCGAACCTTCAAAACATTCCAGTCCGAAGCGAAGAGGGCCGCCGCATTCGCGAAGCATTTGTTGCCGACGAGGGCAAAACGCTCATCAGTTTGGACTATAGCCAGATTGAGTTACGTATTCTCGCGCATATCGCGGGGATCGAGACCCTGCAGCAAGCGTTCAAAGACGGTCATGACATCCATGCGATGACAGCGAGCGAGATGTTCGATGTGCCGCTTGACCAGATGACGCCCGAAATTCGGCGTCAGGCCAAGGGCATCAACTTTGGCGTGATTTACGGCATCTCCGGATTCGGCCTTGCCCGAAACCTTCGGATTCCACGCAAAGAAGCGCAGGGGTTCATTGATCGCTATTTTGAACGTTTCCCCGGCATTCGGGACTACATGGACGAGACCATAAAGTTCGCGCGTGACCATGAGTATGTGCAGACGCTCTTTGGCCGCAAAATTAACACGCCTGAGATCAACGCAAAAGGTCCGCATGCAGGGTTTGCCAAACGGGCAGCCATCAACGCCCCGATTCAAGGGACCGCCGCGGACGTTATTCGCCGCGCCATGATCCGAATGCCCGCTGCGATTCAAGGCCTGCCAGCCAAGATGTTGCTACAGGTGCACGACGAATTGATCTTTGAGGTTGAGGATGGCGCCGTGGACGAGACTATTTCGGTCGTTCGTGAGGTTATGGAGAACGCATCCATGCCAGCGATCAAGCTTGATGTGCCCCTAGAGGTGGATGCTGGGCAGGGTGCGAACTGGGCCGAGGCGCACTAGCATTCGCGATTTCGAATGACGTAGAAATCCGCGAGTGTTTTGCCGCGTTCTGGCTTGAAGGGGTCTGATTCTTCGATACGGTTCATGCGGTCGAGGCGAAACATGCGGAAATTCTCACGCAACTCGCACCAGCCAACAAGCGTCCAAACCTTACCCCAGAACCAGAGCCCAAGCGGCCGAACCGTGCGCACGCTTGGGGTGCCGTCCTCTTTCTCATAATGCAGGACAAGTTTCTGATTTCGTTCCACGGCTTTCTCAACGCGATCAATCACCTTGCGCTCATCGTCCGAGAACCAAAATGGGTTGGGCGCAAAAATTTGAACTTCGTCGGCGCGGCGGCGTGCATCTTCGGGTAGGACCGCTTCGATCTTGGCAAGGGCCTCTTCGGCGGCCAGCGCCATTTCGGAACCACCCCATGCCCGCAACATTCGCGCACCAGCGACAAGGGCCGTGATTTCCTTGCGATTAAACATGAGCGGGGGAAGGTCGTACCCTTCGCGCATCAAATACCCAACGCCCGCTTCGCCATCAATCGGAACGCCAGACCCGATTAAATCAGCGATGTCGCGATAAATCGTGCGCTCGCTGACCTCAAGCCGATCCGCGAGCGTTTTCGCAGTAAGAAGCCGACCGCCCCGCAGATATTGAACGATCTGAAATAGACGGTCGGCCCGACGCATTTAGGACGCCAACTCAAACAGCCCGATGGAATTGCCATCAGGATCTTCGATATACTGAAAACGCCCCGCTGGTATCGTAACGGGGTCACCAATCAGGGTTGCGCCCGCGGCTTTGGAGCGCTCTGTGCAAGCTTCGAGCTCATCGGGCACGACGAGATGTACCGTTGCGCCCGTGCCCTTGGCGGCGGGTTTGCCTTTATAGATGTGGCCGGAAATCTCCTTAGGGTCCGTCATTGGTAAGAACACGATTTCACCACCGCCGAACTCTGTGATTTCGAGCTTGGCATCCAGAACCGCGCTATAGAATTCGCAGCCTGATTTTAGGTCGTTAACTGGGATTTCGGCCCAACAGATCGCGTGTTTTGGGGAGGCAGACATAATATTTCCTTTCATGAAATAGTTGGTAATGCCTGTATTTCACACCCCTCCTGACAGCCTTATGTCAGGAGCCTTTACGTGGCGCTAACCTAATTTTTTCTGATCGATCAGTGGGAAGAACGTGCCTTGTGACCAAATGCCGAAAAACTCTTTTCCATCAACGTCTTGCGATGTTCCCAGATCAACCAGTCGATAAAAGCTCTTGCGGTCAATGAGCGCCTCAAGGTTTGCGCGCACCAAGACATAGGGCGTTGGTTCCTGTGTGTCAGGATCAAAATCAATACGAATGGGCGCTTCTGGGCCTGCCGTGACTGTATCACCCACATGAGTCGTAAAGGTGATGGATTGCGCTTCGCCCTCACCTTCAACGGCAAAGTCAATCGCGACAAACGGGGCGTCGTCGACGGTAATTCCGACCTTCTCAACGGGCGTCACAAGGAAGTAATCATCCCCATCACGCCGCAGGATTGACGAGAATAGCTGAACCAGCGCGTGACGGCCAATGGGCGTGCCCAAATAGAACCATGTTCCATCCCGCGCAATTCGCATGTCCAGATCGCCACAGAACGGCGGATTCCATAGATGCACGGGCGCCGGACCCTTTTTGCCAGCCTCACGCGCGGCGGCAATCAGGGTGTTTGGAAGCTCGGAAGCCGACGGTTCGGACGGCGTTCTCACGATCTTTTCATCAGATTTCGCTTTTGTCATTTGTACCCCGCTGAAATTGCGCCTTTAATACAGAGTATATTATAAAAACGGAGCGGTTGCATGCCTGATACGGAAAATCTAGTCGCAGAGATCGAAGCCCTGAGCGAAAAACTCGGCGAAGCCAAAGCGAATCTGACCCGTAAATTTATCGGCCAAGAGCGCGTCGTGGATTTGTCTCTGGCGGCATTATTGTGCGGCGGCCATGCGCTTCTGATCGGCCTTCCCGGATTGGGGAAAACGCGATTAGTTGATACTTTATCGACAGTTATGGGTCTTGCGGGGAACCGTATTCAGTTTACGCCCGATTTGATGCCCGCCGATATTTTGGGCTCTGAGATCCTTGATACCAACGCCGACGGAACGCGCGCATTTAAGTTCATTCACGGCCCGATATTCTGTCAGCTTCTCATGGCAGATGAGATCAACCGCGCCAGCCCTCGCACGCAATCAGCCCTCCTTCAGGCGATGCAGGAACAAGTAGTCACCATAGCAGGCGAAGAACGCCCATTGGGGGCGCCATTCCATGTTCTCGCTACGCAGAACCCGATTGAGCAAGAAGGCACCTATCCGCTCCCCGAAGCACAGCTTGACCGTTTCCTTGTTCAGATCAACGTCGATTACCCCGACCGCGAGACAGAGCGCGCGATTGTTTTGGCAACCACGGGCACCGAGGACGCGACTGTTTCGGCGGTCTTTTCGGCGGGTGAACTTCTCAAGGCACAAAATCTTTTGCGTCGGATGCCCGTTGGCGAACAAGTGGTCGAGGCGATTCTTGATTTGGTGCGGGCATGTCGGCCAGCCGATGAAACCGCGCCCGCATTCATACGTGAGAATGTCGCGTGGGGACCCGGACCACGCGCGGCACAGGCGCTTATGATGACGGTCCGCGCGCAGGCACTTTTGGAGGGCCGCCTTGCACCGAATATTGGTGATGTCGTGGCGTTGGCTGAGCCTGTGCTTTCGCATCGTATGGCGCTTGGGTTCGCGGCGCGGGCTCAGGGTGAAACACTGCCGAGCATCATTTCCCAAACCTGCACGGCAATACTGGAAGCGAGTAAAGCCGCGTGACACATGCCGCCACCATACAGCGCGATCGGGCAGAGGGCCTTGCATCTGCGTTGCCTGGATTGCTCGCCGCGGCGGAGCAACTGGCGGCTTCTATCCAATTAGGAGAGCATGGTCGAAGACGCAGCGGCGCGGGCGATGAATTCTGGCAATACCGCCAAGCCGTTGCTGGGGATTCCCTTCGTGATATCGATTGGCGGCGCTCTGCGCGTTCGGATACGCATTTTATCCGTCAAAAGGAATGGCAGGCGATGCAGTCCGTCGCGCTCTGGGCCGATTCATCAGCGAGTATGCGGTTCTCCTCAGACAAGAATGTTCCGCATAAGGCATATCAGGCTCAACTTCTGACCCTCGCAACCGCCGTGCTGCTGCATCGCGGAGGAGAGCGCATCTCATTATTGGGAGATGCAGAACCCGCCAGTGCAAGCCGTGGTGCGCTTAACCGTTTCGCTGCGGCGCTTATTAATGAAAACCCTGCCGAATTTGGTGCGCCGTTTGCCAAGCGGCTCCAGCGTAACACCCAGATCGTTTTGATGTCCGATTTTCTGGGGGATCCAGAGCCGCTACAGACCTTGTTGGCGAATGCTCAGTCACACGGTGTTCGCGGCGCGATGCTTCAAGTGCTTGATCCACATGAAGTAGCGTTTCCATATGAGGGACGAAGCGTATTCGAAAGCCCCGCCGGCACGTTGCGGCACGAAACTCTCAAGGCCGTGGGGCTTCGTGACCGCTATAAGGATCGGCTGGCGCAGCGTCAGGATATGTTGCGCTCGCTTGCGCGATCGTCGGGGTGGCAATTCTCGGTTTATCAAAGCGACACGGCACCGCTTCCAGCTCTATTGTGGCTGTACCGCGCTGTTAGCGAGGGGATGCCATGTTGACGCTCGGACCACTTGGATTTGCGCAACCAGCGTTTCTGTTATTGCTGATCCTCTTGCCGATCTTGTGGTGGATGTTGCGGGCTGTTCCGCCTGCGCCAGTTGTTCGCAAGTTTCCGGCGGTGGGTTTGTTGCTCGGGCTTAAGGACGACGAAAATCAGACCGAGCGCACGCCGTGGTGGTTACTGTTGCTGCGGATTTTTGCTCTTGCGGCTGTTATTATCGCTTTCGCTGAACCACTCCTTAATCCACAGAATGATGAAGTGAACGAGGATGGCAACATCCTGATCATAGCGGATTCAAGCTGGGCCTCTGCGCCGAATTGGTCGCGTCGCCAAGAGCAATTGAGCGGCGTTTTGGCCGATGCTGCGCGAAACGGCACGCTAGCGGCCTACATCTCGCTTGCCGATCTGCCAAACGAAGTGCCCGTATTTGAAGCTGCGGAGAATATCATCGACAGGCTGCCTTCTATGTCCCCAAAGCCATGGGGACCCGATGACGCCTCTGCGGAACAACTGCTTGCCGAATTTGCCGACAATGGCCCGATGCATGTGGTGTGGTTTTCAGACGGAGTTGCCCGTGAAGGGCGCGCCGATCTTTACGAAGTGCTCACAGACCTCGGTAGTGTTCGGATTATCGAACCCTCCGCAACGGTCTATGGGCTTGCGGGGCCGATTTTTGAAGGTGGCGATATTCGTGTACCTGTCTTGCGTACATTTGACGGAAGTGACGCGGAAGTTCAACTTAGCGCAATCGGGTCTGATCCGTCGGGAGTTGAACGTGTGTTGGCACAGGCCGCCGCCGAATTTGTCGCGGGCGAACGAGAGACAGTCGCGACATTCACCCTGCCGCCCGAGCTTCGGAATCGCGTGACGCAGTTTCGCATCACGGGGCATAATTCGGCAGGAGCGACGAGCCTTGCTGATGATGTCCTAAAGCGCCGCGAAGTCGCGTTATTCTCGTCAGATAGCGAAGACGAAGCACTCGCTTTGCTTGATCCACTGCATTATTTGCGACAGGCGCTGGTGCCTTCGGCGGATCTTGTGGATGGGGCAATCGCAGATGCGCTTTTGGCGCGGCCAGATGTGATTATTTTGGCAGACGTGGCGCAGCTTGCGGATCGCGACGAGGTGGCGCTTGAAGAATGGGTAAATCAGGGCGGACTACTGGTTCGTTTTGCTGGTCCTCGTCTTGCAGCAAGCGATGTCAGTCGCGCCCAAGAGGACCCTTTGATGCCTGTTCGTCTGCGCATTGGTGGGCGTAGCATCGGCGGCGCGATGAGTTGGGGATCGCCACGACAATTGCGTCCATTCCCTGCTGAATCACCCTTCTTTGGGCTTGAGATACCGTCCGACGTTGTCGTTACCTCTCAGGTCGTCGCCGAACCGGACCCAAGCCTAGCATCACGCGTTCTTGCGAGCCTCGAAGATGGCACGCCGCTTGTCACCCGCAAGACATTGGGGCAAGGGCAGATTGTTCTGTTCCACGTCACCGCAAGTGCGAATTGGTCGACGCTCCCGCTCTCAGGGTTATTTGTGCAAATGATGGAGCGTTTGGCGATATCAACACAGTCAAATCAGCTGGACCCAGAGGATTTGCGCGGCACCGTTTGGACGCCGTTGCAGGTTCTCGACGGGTACGGACAACTCGCGCCGCCGCCAAGTAATCTGGGTGGGATACAGGGCGAAACGCTCGCGGATGCAGTGGTGTCGGCACAGTTGCCGCCCGGGCTATATGGGAACGAAAACCGCCAAATCGCGCGAAATGTGCTCTTGCCGGATCAGACGCTAAGCCCAAGCGTTTGGCCTTCTGATGCGGTGGTCGATCGAGGGCAGGGCAAAGTAGAGCAACACCTTAAGGGGGTACTGCTTGGAATTGCTCTGGCGTTACTCTTGTTGGATGGCATGGCGTCGCTATGGGTGTCGGGCCGTTTCCGTGGGGCGCGTGCAGCGCGGGCGATGGTCGTATTCGGTGCGCTGGCGCTCGTCGGAGTCGATCGCGCACAGGCCCAAGAGGAACTGCCGCCGCTTGACGACAAGGCCTATGCCGCAACAAGCGAGGTCGTTATGGCCTATGTCCTTACGGGCGACGCAGAGGTTGACGAAATATCGCGTGCGGGCTTGTGGGGGCTTGGAAAGGTCCTGTTTCAGCGCACATCCATAGAGCCAGCCGACCCGATTGCCATCGACCTTGAAACGGACGAGCTGTCATTTTACCCGATGATATACTGGCCCGTCACAGAAAATCAGGCAATCCCAACGCCAGCGGCCTATGCGCGGCTAAATCGGTATTTGCACAAGGGCGGACTTATTCTCTTTGATACGCAGGACGCGGATGAGCAGCAGTTCACAAGCGTTACCGCCAATACCAAACGCCTGCGGATGTTGGCGCGCCAGCTTGATGTGCCGCCGCTCGAAGAACTCCCGAGCGATCACGTCCTAAATCGCAGCTTCTATCTACTTCAAGACGCGCCAGGCCGATACGTTGGGCCGCCCGTCTGGGTCGAAGCGGCCCCCGCAAATGCCGAGCGGGCTGAGGGGATGCCATTTCGCAATCTAAACGATGGTGTTACGCCCGTTGTGATCGGTGCGAATGATTGGGCCGCGGCGTGGGCCATGGCGCCGAATGGCAACCGTATGTTCACCGTTGGACGCGGGCGCGCAGGTGATCGACAGCGTGAGATAGCGTTTCGTTTTGGTGTAAACCTGATGATGCACGTCCTAACGGGGAATTACAAAAGCGACCAAGTCCACGTTCCCGATTTGCTGGATAGGTTGGGACAGTAGATGACACAGAGTATTATATTCGACCCACTTCTGCCGTTGAGTTTGATCTATGCGGGCGCTTTGATCTCTCTGATTGCGCTTGGCTTTTTCGTCTGGCGTGGGCTATTGGGCTGGCCATCGCGCGCGGCGGGGCTCGTGCTCTTGCTGGCTGCATTGTTGAACCCGTCGGTTCAATCCGAAGATAGGCAGGCGCTGTCGGATATTGTTCTGATTATTCGTGACAAATCCGCGAGCCAATCTATCGGAGAACGCACAGCGCAAAATGACCGTGCGCTCATCGAATTGCGCCGCAAACTCGCGACGCTTCCCAATACCGAATTGCACGAAGTGGAGCTTGGTGATGGCGCGGCGGATTCCGGAACCGCGTTATTCGCTGCCTTGAACGAAGCCATCGCAGAGCTACCACAGGCGCGCATTTCCGGAATTGTGCTCCTGACCGACGGGCAGGCCCACGACATTCCGCCACAAGAAGTATTGGATGGCAACACATGGCCAGCCCCAATTCACGCGGCCCTGAGCGGCTATCAAACCGATTGGGATCGGCGGTTGGTACTGTCCAAAGCCCCCGGTTTTGGCATCATCGGAGAGCCGGTTACGCTTGCAATTAAGGTGGAAGACCAAGGAGCCGTTCCTGCAACTGAAGGACCGCTGGCCAAGCTGCTGGTGTCGGTTGATGGCGGACCCGATCAGGTCTTTGACGTTCCTATTGGTAAGGAACTCGACATTCCGCTTACGCTCTCGCACGGTGGTATGAATGTTGTTGAGTTCACTGTCCCAACCGCTGAGGGCGAACTTACGGATCGCAACAATACGGCTATTCTGCAAATCAACGGTGTGCGAGATCGATTGCGTGTTCTGCTCGTATCCGGAGAGCCACATCCGGGCGAGCGAACATGGCGCAATCTTCTGAAGTCTGACAGCTCGGTTGATCTGGTTCATTTCACGATCCTGCGCCCGCCTGAAAAACAAGACGGCGTGCCGGTCTCTGAGTTGTCGCTTATTGCGTTCCCGACGCGGGAGTTGTTCCTCGAAAAGATCGACGACTTTGATCTGATCATCTTCGACCGCTACAAACGGCGCGGGATTTTGCCCGCTGCGTATCTTGAGAATATCGCGAATTACGTGCGGCGCGGAGGCGCGGTGCTGCTTGCGGCGGGGCCAGATTTTGCCTCGGTCGAAAGTCTGTATTTCTCGGCGCTCTCGGATGTACTTCCTGCGGCGCCGACCGCGCGTTTGATTGAGCAGGAATTCCGTCCGCAAGTGACTGAACTGGGACAAAAGCACCCTGTCACCGAAGGCCTGCAAAACGGAGACACGCCAGATTGGGGGCGGTGGCTTCGGATGGTAGAAGTTGGCCCTAAGGCTGGGCATACGCTTATGTCCGGAGGCGATGGATCGCCGCTGCTACAGTTGGATCGCGTTCAAGAAGGGCGCGTAGCGTTGCTGGCAAGCGATCACGCGTGGCTCTGGCATCGCGGGTTTGATGGCGGTGGTCCGCAGCTTGAACTGTTACGGCGGTTGGCGCATTGGATGATGAAGGAGCCAGAACTCGAGGAAGAAGCGCTAAGAGCAACGGCCGCCGGCACCGAAATGACCATCGTGCGGCGCACACTTGGTGGCGAAGAGTCCGACGCAAACCTGCCCGTAATTATCACCAAGCCCGACGGCGCCACGGAACAAATAAACTTGTCGCAAACCCAACCAGGACGTTTTGAGGCACAGTATGAAGGCGAGGATTTGGGGTTGTATCGCCTGACACAGGGCGATCACGCAACAGTCGTGGCGCTTGGTCCTGCCGCGCCACGAGAGTTTATTGAGACTGTCGGGACCGCAGACGTCGTTGCGCCACTGGTAAATTCCACGCGCGGTGGAATCGTGCGAGTGGAAAACGGCATACCCGATGCGCGCACCATACGCGCGGGGCGTAATGCAGCGGGGGCAGGCTGGTTTGGATTCGTTCCGAGAGAGGCCTATGTCACCACAGGGATTTCCGTCACGCCGTTCGTGCCGGCGTGGCTATTGTTTGTATTGATCAGTGGGCTTGTTGTGGGGGCTTGGCTTCGCGAAGGGCGGCGCTGATTATCTTAGCTTAACGCGGTACGGTTTGGCCGTTTCGCCATCTACACTGCAGTTCGAGTGGATCATCACATGATCTACACCATCGGGCACTTTGATGCCTGAAACAGTACGTGTGAAGGGCTGCTCGTTCTCGTGCGGATGCGCCAAAGGACGTTCGCCAAGGAGCGTTCCATCAGGGGCATATACCTTCCAGCCGTCCGCATAATGATCCCAGCCCGTATCGGGGTGAAGTATCTCTACGTCAAAACGCCATGTGTCGCCGTGCTGTGACGCGCGGACGTTGGTGATCTCGGCGGGGTCCGCTACTGCAACGCCAGCTGAAAGCAGCAAGCAGGTGATAGCGAGTCTCATGATTTCCATCCTTCGAGTAATATCATACGTGAATGCGACGCAAATTCACGCCGCCAAAGGACCACGCTCGTCATGAATGTCGCAATAATCAACGGTATTGCTCCCAACATCCAAGCCAGCGCGGCTAATGCAAAATATATGCTTCGAAGGCCGCGATTGTAACTCCTTGCGGCGGTAATATTTATCTCACCAGATTGTTTGGCCCGCTTGAGCGCCATCGGATCGTCGGCATCGTTCGGCGCCGCGGCCATCACAACGGCGGCATACCCAAAGAGACGATGGGACCACACAAATTTGAGGAACCCACTCGCCAGAATGAGCAGTACAAGCAGGATTTTCACTTCCCAAACGACGGCAGGTTCGCGATCCAGTGTGAGATCCTCCGCAAGCCCTAGAAGTTTCTCCTGATTGCCGATAAGCGCGAGTCCGCCTCCGATCCCAATCATACACGCAGAGGCAAAAAACGTGGTGCCCATGCGCAGAGTCGACAGAATCGTCGCATCAAAAATGCGTGGCTGGCGCGTGATGTATTGCAGCATCCATTCTCGCCGGTAATCGGCCATTATAATGGAAACTGAGGGGTTGTTCGGCGAAGGATTTTCGATTTTCCAGCCGATCGCAATCCAACTGAGCAGCATAACGGCAACCGCTATGCCATCCAAAACCTCAAAATATGCAAGTCTAGCAAGGAGTTCCATGACTTTTACAATAGCTGCTACGATTGCGGGTTGCTAGTCGGAAAAATTGGTTATATTTTTTTACCAATTAATGAATTGAGGTGCCTGCGATGGAAATGCCCCGCCCTGATACCCGCGTGATTGAGCGCAAAAAACACATTGTTTCGCGATTGGAAGCGGTGCTGGCCAAGGGGGCTGTGATTCATGACGAAAACGAAACGCGCGCCTATGAATGCGATGCGCTGACGGCATATCGTTGTCCGCCGATGTGCGTGGTTTTGCCCTCAACCACTGAGGAGGTCGCGCAGGTTCTGAAATTGTGTTCCGAAGAGCGAGTGCCAGTGGTTCCGCGCGGCGCGGGGACTTCGCTTGCTGGCGGGGCGCTCCCGACGGCGGATTGTGTTGTGCTGGGTGTTGCGCGAATGAATGCTGTGCTTGAAACCGATTACGATAATCGCTTTATCCGCGTGCAAACGGGACGTACCAATCTGAGCGTTTCAGGGGCGGTCGAGGATAATGGCTTCTTTTATGCGCCTGATCCCAGCAGCCAGCTTGCTTGTGCGATTTCGGGGAACATCGCCATGAACTCGGGCGGTGCGCATTGCCTGAAGTATGGGGTGACCACCAATAACCTCCTTGGTGTGCGGATGGTCACTATGGATGGCGAAATCGTAGACATTGGCGGCGCATATATGGATGCGGGCGGGCTGGATCTCTTGGGTGTTATTTGCGGGAGCGAAGGACAGTTGGGCGTCGTCACCGAAGCCACGCTGCGCATTCTACCCAAGCCAGAAGGCGCGCGCCCTGTCTTGATCGGTTTTGACAGCAACGAGGTCGCGGGGGCTTGTGTAAGTGATATTATCAAGGCTGGCGTGCTGCCTGTCGCCATTGAGTTCATGGATCGCCCTTGCATTCGTGCCTGCGAAGCTTTTGCAAAGGCGGGCTATCCCGATTGCGAGGCACTCTTGATTGTTGAGGTCGAAGGAAGTGATGCGGAGATCGACTATCAATTGGGCCTGATCAAACAGATCGCCATGGGCCATAATCCCGTCGAGTTTCGGGAAAGCAAATCACCCGAAGAAAGTGCAGCGATCTGGCTTGGTCGCAAATCTGCCTTTGGCGCGATGGGGCAAATCAACGATTATATGTGCTTGGACGGGACGATCCCTGTGTCCGAGCTTCCGCTGGTTCTGCGCCGTATTCGAGAGATCTCGGCTACTTATGGGCTTGAGGTTGCAAATGTATTCCACGCAGGCGACGGGAACATGCATCCGCTGATCTTGTTTGATGCGAACAAGGAAGGCGACCTTGAAAAATGCGAGGCTTTGGGGGCCGACATCCTTCGGCTCTGTGTCGAAGTGGGTGGCTGTTTGACGGGCGAGCATGGTGTGGGCGTAGAGAAGCGCGACCTTATGCTGGATCAATACTCGGAAACCGACTTAGAGGCTCAATTGTGGGTCAAAGATGTTTTCGACCCTCATTGGCTTCTGAATTCTGCAAAGGTTTTTCCCTTGGCAGTGACAGAAGCGCGGCGCGAGGCAGCGGCAAATGGATAATCAAGTGCTCCTACCAACTTCCGAAGCAGAAATATCCGAAATCCTAACTAATGCTAAAGTGCCGCTGCGTGTTATTGGCGGCGGGACACGACCGGTGGGGCAGGTGGAGGCGGACACGGCTCTGTCTACATCTGCGTTGACCGGCGTGACGCTATATGATCCCGGCGCGCTCACTCTGGTGGCAAAATCCGGCACGCCACTTGCCGAGATCGAGCGCGTTGTTGCTGCGGAAAACCAGCGATTGGCGTTTGAGCCGATGGACCACCGCGGGTTGCTTGGCACACTCGGTACGCCAACGATCGGAGGCGTTGTCGCCGCGAATATTTCTGGGCCGAGGCGCGTACAGGTTGGTGCATGTCGGGACCACCTTCTCGGAGCGCGGTTCATCGATGGCCAAGGCAACATCATCAAGAACGGTGGCCGTGTCATGAAGAACGTAACGGGCTATGATCTGGTGAAGCTCATGGCAGGAAGCCACGGGACACTCGGAGTTCTAAGTGAGGTTTCGCTCAAGGTATTGCCGCAGGTCGAAGCTGTGGCAATTGTGATGATTAATGGTCTAACGAATGAGCAGGCAATTGCGGCAATGTCGCGTGCGATGGGCTCTCCTTACGAAGTATCTGGTGCCGCGCATTTGCCAGACGGATTGGACGGGCATGCGGTGACGATGCTTCGGATAGAAGGTTTTGAAGGTTCGGTTGCCTATCGCGCTGATGCGGTCCGCGCATTGTTTGCCGATCAGGCAGGTGTACAAATCGAAACCGACCCAGAGAGCGTAGAAGCAGCATGGAGGCGTGTTCGCGATGTAGAAGATTTCCATGAAAAAGCAGGCGATGTGTGGCGCATTTCTTGCGTGCCTCGTGATGCAGCACGCTTGGCAGAGATTGCTGGTGGCCACATTATATTTGATTGGGCGGGGGGGCTTGTATGGGCTCTGACGCCAAGTGGCACGGACCTACGTGCAAGTCTCGGCACATTCGAGGGGCATGCAACTTTGGTGCGCTCTGGGCCCGAAGTAAGTGCAATCGCAGCTTTTCCTCCAGAGCCGCCGTTGCTTGCAGAGATTTCTAACGGGCTTCGTCAGCGCTTTGACCCGCGCGGCCTCCTTAACCCTGGACTGATGGGATAAACGATGCAGACCAATTTCACGCCCGAACAACTCACCGATCCAGAGATTGCGCGCTCAAACGAAATCCTTCGCGCTTGCGTGCATTGCGGATTTTGCACAGCAACCTGTCCGACCTATCAGGTACTGGGCGACGAACTCGATAGTCCGCGCGGCCGCATTTATCTCATCAAGGATATGCTCGAAAGTGGCCGCCCTGCGGATGCCAAGACCGTAAAGCACGTAGATCGTTGCCTTTCCTGTTTGGCATGCATGACAACCTGCCCATCGGGTGTTCACTATATGCACCTCGTTGATCAGGCCCGCGCGTACATTGAGCGGACATACAAACGGCCCGCGATGGATCGTTTCCTGCGGTGGACGTTGGCGCAAATTCTACCGCACCCCATGCGTTTTCGGATTGCGCTTTTGGGGGCTAAGATCGGGCGTCCGTTCGCGTTTCTCATGCCAGATGCACGGCTGAAGGCGATGTTGAAAATGGCTCCGAAACACGTTCCCCCCGTGAGCCGAAATGATGATGCACAGGTTTTCCCCGCAATCGGGCCGCGCAAGAAGCGGGTCGCATTGATGACTGGTTGCGCGCAAAAGGCGCTGAATACCGACATTAACGATGCCACCATTCGTCTGTTGCGGCGGTTGGGTTGTGACGTTGTTATTGCCAAAGGTATGGGCTGTTGCGGGGCATTGACTCACCATATGGGGCAGGAAAACAAAAGCCACGCCAGCGCGGCGCAGAATATCAAGGTATGGATGCAGGAACAGCGCTCTGAAGGGTTGGACGCGATTATCATCAATACCTCTGGCTGCGGCACGACGGTCAAGGACTACGGGCATATGTTCCGAAATGATCCGCTGGCCGAGGATGCGGCGAAGGTTTCTGAGCTGGCGAAGGACGTGAGCGAGTTTGTCATGGAGCTTGAATTGCCTGAAACCGCCCAGTCCGATTTGCGCGTTGCGTATCATTCGGCGTGTTCGCTTCAGCACGGGCAGAAAATAAAATCACATCCCAAGGCATTGCTAAAGAAAGCAGGTTTTGAAGTGGTCGAGCCAAGCGATCCGCATCTCTGCTGTGGCTCGGCGGGGACGTATAATCTCTTGCAGCCTGAAATCAGTGGCAAACTAAAAGAGCGGAAAGTCGCGACGCTTGCGGCGACCAAACCGGATATTATTGCCGCAGGCAACATCGGATGTATGATGCAAATTGGGGAGGCCGCAGGTGTCCCTATTGTTCATACAGTGGAGCTTTTGGATTGGGCAACAGGCGGTCCAATACCTTCTGCGATTTCTCGGAGTTAGCCTTATTCATGCCTTATGTCGCAACTAAAACTGCGTTAAGAAGGTGAGATTATGCGCGGTTTATTAGTTGGTTTGTTCGTAGTAATTAGTGTTGCGCAGGCATTCGCAGATGAGTTGCGCATGCTGCACACAGGTAATGATAGCCGCGGCTGGGAGGCCGTCGGGCGGTTAAATATTAACCAAAAGTCCATGTGCACCGGGGCGTTAATAGCGCCTGATCTGGTACTTACGGCGGCGCATTGCCTCTTTGACAAAACGACCAAGGAACGGGTCGATCCCACCCAGATCGAATTTCTCGCAGGGTGGCGCAATGGTCGGGCGTCGGCCTATCGTTGGGTCGCACACGCGGTGGCGCATCCTGAGTATGTTTTTGATACCTCGGATGCGGCATTGAAGGTCAAGAATGATGTTGCGCTCCTGCGGTTGTCGCAACCGATCAACAATAAGAGTATCGCCCCATTCGAGACGGATGTTCGACCACGCAAGGGTGCGACGGTTGGCGTTGTATCTTATGCTCATGATCGCGCGGGGAGCCCGAGCCTACAGGAAGAATGTAGCGTTTTGGCGCGGCAGGGGCGGATGTTGATGTTCTCTTGCGACATTGATTTCGGATCATCAGGAGCGCCGGTTTTCACCACCCGCAACGGGACCCCACAAATCGTTTCGGTGATCTCTGCCAAGGCGGAAGCGCGCGGTCAGCAGGTCGCGCTGGGTTCTGCGCTTGAAACGCAAATTGATGAATTGCTCGCAGAAATGGAAGCCGAGCCAACCGTGTTCGAGCGTGGCGCTCCTACCGTGCGGCGTGCGGGGCAAGAATCTGGGGTGGTTCGGTCTGGGGCCAAGTTTTTGCGTCCATAAAATTAGCGGGCGCCTCTTGAAAGCAACATTTTCACCACCCAAATTAATCCTATCAGGGCGCCAATAATGGGCCTTGAGACTCGAGCTGTCCCAGAGGGAAGTTCAGTGGAAAATATGTTGTTGCTCATAGGAGAATGACCATGCGAAGTTTTGACCTTGCACCCCTTTATCGTGCGACCGTTGGTTTTGATCAGGTTGCCGATCTCATGGATCGCGTTCTGACAACCGATCAGGCGCGCCCAAGCTACCCACCATATAACATCGAGAAAACAGACGCCGACGCGTGGCGTATTTCTGTTGCTGTAGCGGGCTTTTCAGAAGACGAACTGTCAGTTGAGCTTCGTGAAAACGAGTTGATCGTTGCCGCGAAGAAAGCCCCAGAAGATACCGAAGCGACATACCTGCATCGCGGTATAGCAACCCGCGCGTTTGAGCGCCGCTTCCAGCTCGCCGATCACGTGCGTGTGCTTGGGGCCGCTCATGAAAACGGTATGCTTTCGATCGATCTTAAGCGCGAAGTTCCTGAGGCGCTTAAGCCCCGCCAGATTGAAATTGTGAGCGGTGATTACGCTGCAAACAAGCGCATTGAAGCGCAAAAAGTTAACTAAAGGCCGAAACGGCGCGTCTCAGGACGCGCCGTTTTTTTGTTACTCGCTCAGCGATTTCGCCAGCCGCATCAATGTTACGGCTTCTGCGCGATAGCCGAATGGATCATCTCCTTTGGCGCTTTGAGCAAGTGCGATTGCATCGTCCCAACCCCAATCCACAAGATACGTGTCGTCCCGCAATAGTTGGCCAAATCCTGCAATCGCGGTTGCGAATTCGGTGTCTAAATTCGAAGTTCCCATCCCTTCGGTGATCGGTTGAGTAATTAGTTCGCTAGTGCTCTCGCCTGGGCGTTTGTAGCGTAATTTTAGAAAGCCAAGCTCGTCGCTCTGTGATGGTGCGACGGTCGTTGCACTGTACCGAAGTTCATCATTCTTGATCGCAGGGGACCCAACGGGAGTGATCTCATAAATCGCGGTTACGTTATGGCCCGCGCCGATTTCACCGGCATCCACTTTGTCATTGTTGAAATCCTCGCGATTAAGTGCGCGTGTCTCATAGCCGATTAGACGATATTCCGCGACCTCGGCGGGGTTGAATTCTACTTGGATTTTCACGTCATCCGCTATTGGAAAAAGCGCACCAGTGAGTTGATCCACCAGCACTTTCTGTGCCTCGGCCAGCGTGTCGATATAGGCGGCTTGACCGTTCCCGTTCTGTGCGAGTGCCTGCATCGTAGCATCGTCCAGATTGCCGCGTCCGAACCCGAGCACCGAGAGATAGCTGCCTTGGTCGCGTTTGCTCTCGATATATGACTTCAGCGCTTCTGGGTCATGGATACCGACGTTGAAATCGCCATCAGTTGCCAAGAGCACGCGTGTGACTTCTCCGTCCTCCTGCATGGATTGCGCAACATCATATGCCTGTTGAAGTCCTGCCTGACCGGCGGTGCTTCCGCCCGCTTCGAGTTGATCCAAAGCTGCGAGGATCTTGCTGCTTTCGCTTGCTGGCGTCGGTTCGAGCACTTGGCCAGCGGAACCAGCATAAGTCACGATCGCAATCTGATCATCGGGGCGAAGTTGGCCGAGCATCAGGCGAAAACTCTGCTTCAAAAGCGGGAGCTTGTTGATGTCCTGCATTGACCCTGATGTGTCGATCAGGAAAACAAGATTGAGCGGCGGGCGATCCTCTGTGACGGGAAGCGCGCCTTGAATACCAATATGCACCAGTTGTGTATCGGTGTTCCAAGGTGTGTTCATCACCGTCACGTTTTGCGAAAACGGCGCATCACCCGTTGGTGCCTCATAGTCATATGGGAAATAGTTAATCATTTCCTCAATGCGCACCGCGTCTTTGGGGGGTAATGTTCCATTCGTCAGCGAAGAGCGCACGATAGAATAAGATGCCGTGTCCACATCAATTGAGAATGTCGAAACAGGATCATCTTGGGTGGTCTTAAGTGCGCCGGGGGCTTCGTTTGCGAACTCTTCAGAGCTTGCCTCAAGCGGGAATGGCGCGAAGTCATCCACGATCTGGATGCCCATCGGAGCGGGCGCAGGATGCGAGCGCAGTGCCGCACTTCCGACAAGTAGCTCAGCAACCGGCGCGTCGCTTGCCATTTCTTGTGTCTCAATAGCCAAAGTATCGGGCGCAGCGGTTTTTGCCCGCTCAAGAGGTTGCGGAAGCTCGTTTGGTGCAAAAAAGAAAATTCCAACGCCCACGGCCGCGATAGAAGTGGTCAGCGCGAGCCCCGCGCGGGATGTCATAACATTAAGCATATGTCGTACTCCTGAAATCCAGCCCACCGTTTTTGGGGAGCTTTCAGAAGTAAGACGCGCCTCGGATTGCGATCCTTGGAAATGTTCGAAATTTTTCTCCGCGAGGGCGATGTGCGCCCGTTTTTTCGCCTCGTCTGGCGCGGGAGTATCGGCCAAGAAGGCCTTTAGGGCATCGAGATCGTCGCTCATGGGTAGCCCTCCTTTTGATGATAGGCGCGCAGGTGCTTTTTTACCTCGGACATTCGCCATGCAATTGTGCCCTCGGAAACACCGAGGATTTCGCCAGCCTGGGCGTGGGTCTGTTCCTGACCAAGAATAAGCGCCACCGTGTCGCGCAATTCAGGCGAAAGGGCGTTGAGCGCCTCTGAGAGCCATTGTTGCTTCTCGCGCTCTTCCTGATTGTCCGCTTGGCGTCCAATTTCCCATCCGCCCCAACCTGTCGCAGCCTTGGCGTGTGTCGATTGTTTGCGCCGCCGATCATGTGCGGCATTCACCGCGACGCGATAGAGCCATGTGGTGAATTTGGACTCGCCACGGAATTGGGCAAGTTTCGAAGGAAGCGCGGCGCATATGTCCTGTGTCAGGTCTTCGGCCTCGGTGCGGGTACCCAAAAGCCGATAACAAAGCCCGAACAGGCGGTCATAATGCCGCCGTACCAACACGCCAAATGCCGTGGCATCCCCGCCAGCAGCCGCCAGCGCCAAAGTTTCGTCATTCGTTTCCATTCGCATCACAATGAATAGGACGCGCGCCAAACGTCAATCCTTGGAGCGGAGTGAAAATAAATTTCCTTCCCTTGCAAAGCGTTCGTTGCGGGCTAATCTGATAAAGACAAATGAGGCAGGAAAATTATGGACTTGGACGACGCTTACGCCAACGCAAAATATATCCCGAACGCGGATGAATTTATCGAGCGCTGGCAAGAAGATGCGCGCAATTGGCGCGAAATGGAAAACGCAGCGGGGCGCTTGCGGGTCAATATCCCATACGGTGAAAATCCACGCGAAGCGTTCGATCTTTTTTTACCAGCGGGACGTCCTGAAGGGCTGATCGTTTTCGTGCATGGCGGCTATTGGCTTCGGTTTGATAAATTCTTCTGGTCGCATTTCGCAGCAGGCGGAACAGAGCGCGGATGGGCCGTGGCGATGCCAAGTTATCCTTTGGCGCCAGAGGTCCATATTTCCGATATCACAAAAAGCGTGCGCGCCGCGATTGAACTGGCCGCCGAGAAGGTGTTGGGGCCAATCGTCCTGGCGGGACATTCCGCGGGCGGGCATCTTGTTGCGCGAATGTTGGGGCCAGATGGATTGTCCGACGCCGTTGCATCGCGCATTCAAACCGTTGTCCCGATTTCTCCGCTTTCGGATTTGCGGCCGTTGATGCAAACGGAAATGAATGAGAAACTGTGCCTTGACGAAGCAGAGGCCATATCGGAGAGCCCGATGCTGCACCCCAAAGCGCTTGATGTACCCGTAAAGGTATGGGTAGGCGCGGATGAGCGGCCAGTGTTTGTGGAGCAGGCCAAATGGCTGGGCGAAGCGTGGCCTGATACCACAGTCCATATTGAGAAGAACCTGCACCACTTCGATATCATTGACGGGTTGCGGGATGCGCAAAGCCCGTTGATGAACGCACTCTTGGGAGAACCCCGAGATTAACCAAAAGGCGACGGAACGATGTTTATATACCTGATCAGGATGCTCTTTTTCGCTTTCGTTGTATTGACGGTGATCTATTTTGTCCTGAGGTGGTTTATGGCCTCGCGGCGTCGCGAAGCGCTTGAGAACGAGTTTGGTACCGAAGTTCAAAAGGGCGAGCGAGACGCCTATGTCGAAAAGGGAATGCAGGAATATCGTCAGTCATTTTGGCGCAAAGCACTGGTAGTGGTTTATATTGTGCCGCTGACGCTGTACGTTCTCATTCTTTACTTGAACAATTATTACTGAGGTCGCCATGCGCTATGTAAAATACACTTTTTGGGCACTCTTGGCGCTCACGATATTTGCCGTGCTGCACTACAATTTACCGCAGCGTGATATCGTTCGTATTACAGGAACCGAGATCATCCGGACCGATTTCTCGGGCGCGAACCGTTTCTTCTATGCCGAGCCGGATAGCGGGCACGGTCAGTCTGAAAATCGCGATTTGCGATTGGTGAATACCTCCAAAGAGAACGGCCGCGTTAGGGTCTATCGCAACGAGGATACTGGGCTATTCGGCTGGCCGCCCTATTTCAAGATCAATAGCTCGAACCTTCAGGCGGAAGCAGCGGATTTGATTTCAACGCGTGATGCTCCGATCTGGGTAGCGGTTACGCACTATGGCTGGCGCAGCGAGTTTCTGTCGATTTATCCGAATGTTGTGAAATTCAAGGTCGTCGAAGGGCCGGACGTGCGGCTTATTCCTTGGGTGAATATCGTCATACTTGTTCTGCTTGTCGGATTTAGTATTTGGATTTGGCGTGTTTGGGTGCAGTTCCGCGAGCGCAAACTTGATCCGTTATTTGATGACGCAACAGAGGCGCTCGACGCCGCAGATCAGCGTGCGGGCGCGGTCAAAGGGCAAGCTAAGGGTGCTTGGGCACAATTTAAGGCGTGGCTCGCCTCGCTTGGGGGCAAGCCACGCAGTTAGCGACACTATTCGCCGTATGGTATCCAGATGTTTTTGACTTCGGTGGCGTGGTGAAGGAATTCCTTGCCCTCTCCATCTTTACCAAACCAATCTCGGGCCGTTCCTTGGTTAAGCCAGGTACGCTTTAGGTTGCCCGCTGAATGGCGTTCCAGCACAGAGGAAATATCGCTGGACGAGAAGTTCCAGACCGCGTCAACGTCCATGTGGTCCGCAAGCGTCAGGCCTAGCTCCTCATGTGATCCCGTGATGATGTTCACGACACCCCCAGGAACATCCGAGGTTTCAAGAACCTGATAGAAATCGGTCGCGGCAAGCGGGAAGGCCTCGCTCGCAGTCAGAACACAGGTGTTCCCCATCGCGATTGCGGGTCCCATCACAGAGATTAGCCCAAGGAGCGGCGCTTCGTCAGGGCAGAGCGCGCCGATGACGCCCACGGGTTCCTTCATTGCCAGAGCAACTCCGCGAATAGGAACACCGTGCGCCTGTCCATCGAATTTGTCTGCCCATGCGCCATAGGTAAAGAGGCGGCTGATCGCGGCTTCGACTTCTGCCTTGCCCGAATGCTTGGTGGATTTGGGCTGCATCAAGTCCAGCGATTTCGCGAACTCATCTGCGCGGGCCGAGAGGTTTTCCGCAATGTAGTAAAGGATTTGAGCACGCAAGTGTCCCGTGGTCTTGGCCCAGCCAGACGCCTTGTGGGCGGCCTCAACCGCGTTGCGGATGTCCTTGCGATTGCCGATGCCGACATGCCCAAGCAGGGCGCCGTTGTGGGCGTATACCGCTTTGGAGTATCCGCTGTCAGGGCGGGCTTGCTTGCCGCCAACATAGAATTTGGCTGTGCGATCAAGACCATCAACCTTGGCGCTTGCTGGGGTTGCGATCGGAGCAACGGGGGAGAGGGCTTTGGCTTTGGATTTTGGTTTGGTATAGGCCGCCAGACCCTCCCATCCGCCTTCACGGCCCATGCCGCTTTCGCGAACTCCGCCAAATCCTGCGGCCGCGTCAAATAGGTTCGTTGCGTTTACCCAGACAACGCCCGCAACCAATTTCGGCGCGATATCAAGTGCGAGGTTGACGTTTTCAGTCCATAGCGTCGCGGCGAGTCCGTATCGTGTGTTGTTCGCTACTTGAACAGCTTCGGATGGGGTGCGGAATGTGGTGGCGCACAGGACTGGTCCAAAGATTTCCTCCTGCATCAAAGTCGAAGCCGTATGAAGCCCCGTAATTAATGTCGGCGGATAGAAACAGCCATTCGCAGGCATGTTGCATGGGGCGTGATAAACTTCGCCGTCGCTACCATGCTCCGATACAAGCTTCTTGATTTGCTCCAGTTGCACAGGGTCTACGATTGCGCCCACGTCGATGCATTTATCAAGTGGATCGCCAATACGAAGTCCTGCCATCCGTTGACGAAGGCGCGCATAAAAGTCCTCTGCGATGCCTTCTTGAACCAAGAGGCGCGAACCTGCGCAGCAAACCTGTCCTTGGTTGAACCAGATCGCATCAACAAGCCCTTCGATTGCGCTGTCGATATCGGCGTCTTCGAATACGATATAGGGGGATTTGCCGCCCAACTCGAGGGTCAGGGATTTGGCCTGACCTGCGGTTGCTTCGCGGATCTTACGACCGACTTCGGTGGAGCCAGTAAAGGCAACTTTGTCGATATCCGTATGCGTGACGATTGCGTGGCCTGTTTCACCGTCGCCCGTTACGATGTTTACGACGCCTTTCGGAAGGCCAGCTTCAACGCAGATCTCCGCGAATAGTAGTGCGGTGAGGGACGTGTATTCTGCGGGTTTAAGGACAACCGTATTGCCCATCGCAATCGCAGGTGCGATTTTCCATGCGAGCATAAGAAGCGGGAAATTCCACGGGATAACTTGGCCGCAAACGCCAATCGCTTCGGCATCAGGAAGCTCGGCCTCCATAAGTTGTGCCATTCCCGCGTGATAATAGAAATGACGAGCGACGAGCGGGATGTCGATGTCACGGCTCTCGCGGATCGGTTTGCCATTGTCGAGCGTTTCGAGAACAGCAAAAAGGCGCGAATGTTTTTGAACGAGGCGCGCGATCGCATAGAGGTACTTTGCACGCTGGTGACCCGAGAGTTTCGCCCAAGGGCCTTGTGCACTGCGCGCAGCTTTGACAGCGGCATTCACGTCGGCGTCCGTGCCTTGGCTGATTGACGCAAGTTTGTTTCCGGTGGCGGGATTGGTTGTTGTAAAACCCTTGGCTGGCTTTGTGAACGAACCATTGATGAAATGCCCGAACGACTCGTTATGGTCGGCTAGCCATTTGAGGGCTTCGGATGCGCTTTCGGGGGCTGGGCCATATTCCATTGTTGTGAATATCTCTTTTACTGTCATGATCTTATCCAATCGCGTGACGGTGGGCGGCGGAATAGCGGCCGGTGACATGGTGTTCTAGCTGGCGTTCGAGGTCGCCCAAAAGTGAACTGGCGCCAAAACGGAGGAGGTCAGGCTCTAGCCAACGGTCGCCCAATTCGTCCTTGATAAGCGCGAGATACGTCAAGGCGTCCTTGGCTTTGGAAATTCCGCCCGCAGGTTTGTATCCGACGCGTACGCCTGTGCGCGCATGATAGGCGCGGATGGCGCGGATCATTACAAGCGTGACAGGCAGCGTCGCATTGACGGGTTCTTTGCCGGTGGATGTCTTGATGAAATCGGCGCCGGCCATCATACAAACGAGGCTCGCTTTGGCGACATTGCGCAATGTGCCTAATTCGCCAGTGGCCAAGATCGCCTTAACATGGGCATCACCACAGGCTTCGCGCATAAGGCGCATCTCGTCATATATGGCGCGCCAGTTGCCGGTGAGGGCGTGGCGGCGAGAGATCACGATATCAATTTCCTTTGCACCCGCCTCGACGCTCTCGCGAATTTCCTGAAGGCGCAGGTGAAGCGGAGAAAGCCCCGCAGGGAAGCCCGTTGAAACCGCAGCAACCGGAATGTTTGTGCCCTCGAGCGCCTTCACAGCGGTTTCGACCATATCGTGATACACACATACCGCGCCCGTTGTGATCGGGGGCATGTTCAGCGCCTCAAGGATATCGGGCCGGACAGGGTTCGCGGCCTTGGCACAAAGCCGCTTCACGCGCCCCCAAGTGTCGTCGCCCGACAGTGTCGTTAAATCAATGAGCGTAATCGCTTTAAGGGTCCATGCCGCCTGATAGTCTTTCTTGACGGATCGACGCCCCGAAATCGTGGCAGCGCGGCGCTCAATCGCGGATGTGTTCGCCTGAACAGAGGCGACCCAATCCAGATCAAGTTCCATCCCTGGATTGCGAAGTTCGTGGATTTGCGGCAACTGTGCAGCGTCATCCGTCGCGGTCGTAACCGCGTGGGGGGCATTTTTTTCCATTGAATTCGCTCCGAAATTATCTGGGCAAAAGGGTCTCATGGTTCTGAGGTTATTGCAAGTTTGACCATTTGGTCAGGGATTAGGCAAGAGTTACGCTACGCTGTGGTGTTTCCATACGCTACAAAGCACGTTAGGGAAGGAGCGAGAGAGTATTTTCACGCCCGCCTAGCCCACGGAGTATCACATGAGTTTTGACCGTAATATCAAAATTGCGCCTTCTATCCTTGCCGCCGATTTTGCCAACTTTGGCGCCGAGATCGTCGCCGTCCAAGAGCAGGGGGCGGACTGGATCCATGTTGATGTGATGGATGGCCATTTTGTGCCGAATATCACCTTTGGTCCAGAGACATGCAAAGCGATCCGTCCCCATATCAAGGGCGTTATGGACGTGCATCTGATGATTTCACCTGTGGATCAATACATTGATGCGTTTGCGAAATCGGGTGCAGATATTATTACCGCTCACTATGAGGCTGGACCGCATATTCACCGCACACTCCAAGCCATTCGCAACACTGGGGCCAAAGCGGGGATTGCGCTTAATCCCGGAACTCCGGCCGAGAGCATTGAGTATCTGCTGGACATGATTGACCTGATTTGTGTGATGACAGTGAACCCAGGTTTCGGTGGGCAGAAGTTCATTCACGGCCAGATCGACAAGGTTCGGAAACTGCGCGCGATGGTTGGTGACCGCCCCATTCATATTGAAATCGACGGCGGCGTTACGCCCGAAACGGCACCGCTAGTTACTGAAGCGGGTGCCGATGTGCTGGTTGCGGGCTCTGCGGTGTTTGGCGGCGGAAGTGTCGCGAATCCTGCGCCATATGGCGACAACATTCGCGCAATTCGCAGCGCCGCGCGCGGTTAGGTTAGCGCGCCCGTAACGGGATTCGAAAAAGCGACGTGAAGGTGAAGATGATCGCCGCCATGCACACGATGCTCGGTCCTGCGGGGGTGTTGTAGAGTAGCGCTCCCCAAAGTCCGCCCACCACAGACACCGCGCCGATAATGGTGGCCACAACGGCCATCATTTCAGGAGTACGCGCAAAAGGGCGCGCCGCAGCGGCGGGCATTATCAGCATCGCAGTCACCAAGAGTACGCCGACCACCTTGATCGCAACTGCAACGACCAAGGCCAAAGCGACGGTGAGCAGGAGTTGTTCGCGCCGTGGGTCGATGTCGCTTGCATATGCCAAATCGGGGCTGAGCGTGGAGGTTAGAAACTTGGACCATCGCCAAGTCACCAGCGCCACCACAATCGCCGCGCCACCCCAAACGAACAAAAGATCGCGTGGCGTGACGGCCAAAATTTCCCCAAAAAGATAGGCCATAAGGTCAATTCGCACGCCCTCGATGAATGACACGGCAACAAGCCCGAACGCGAGGCCAGAATGCGCCATGACCCCTAAGAGCGAGTCTGTTGAGAAATTACGGTCACTGAGGGTCGAAACAAGGATCGCCATAACGAGCGCCACAAACAACACGCTTGAGAATATCGGAAGCGAGAAGCCGAGCGCAATTGCGACGCCCAATATGGACGCATGTGCGGTTGCGTCGCCCATGTAGGCCATGCGTCTCCAGACAACAAAACAGCCAAGTGGCGCCGCCGCCATCACGAGGCCGAGCCCCGCGAGGACTGCGCGTACCATGAAATCATCCAGCATGAGCGTTCTCCTCACTCTCATGATCGCAAAATTCGTCGTGTCGATGCGAGTGCTTGTGTTGATAGAGAGCGAGCGCGCCTTCAGTACCAGTACCAAAGAGGGCGCGGTATTCAGGTGCAGAGGCAACAATCGCAGGAGTGCCGTGGCAACAGACGTGCCCGTTCAGGCAAATCACTCGATCCGACGCGGCCATAACCACGTGCAGATCATGACTCACCATCAATACCGCACAACCCAAACGGTCGCGGACATCCGCGATCTGATGGTAAAACGCCGCTGCCCCAGGTTGATCGAGGCCTTGGGTGGCCTCATCCAGAATAAGCAAATCAGGTTTGTTTAGCAGTGCGCGCGCCAAGAGAACGCGTTGCGTTTGTCCGCCAGAGATGTCGGCCATGGCGTGTTTTGCGATATGGCCCGCCCCCGCCTTTTCGAGCGCGTCATTGATCACGTCGCTCGGGTGACGGTGTGGCAGCGCGAGGAAGCGCTCAACCGAGAGCGGAAGCGTCGGGTCGATCTGAAGCTTCTGCGGCACATAGCCAATCTTGAGGCCTTTTGCCCGTTGGATACTTCCGTTGCCGGAAACTGCACCGATGAGCGCGCGTACGAGCGTGGATTTACCCGATCCATTAGGACCGACAAGTGTTACGATTTCGCCCTTGTCGATGTGAAAATCCACAGACTCCAGAATGGTCTTGCGACCCTTGGTGATCGTGAGGCCTCGGGTTGAGATTAGGTTCATCTAATGGTCCGTTTTGCAATTGGGGCAGAGGCCAAGTGCCTCAATTACGGTGCGTTCGATCTTGAAGTCTGCGCCTGCGGCGGCAGCGGCGAGTACCGGAGCGCAGGTCGTTTCGACGACATTATCGCAACTCTTGCAGATCAGAAACGCGGGGGCATGGCTCTCGCCGGGGTGCATGCAGGCGGCAAAAGCGTTCAGGCGCTCAATCTTGTGCGCAAACCCGTTTGTTACCAAGAAATCGAGCGCACGGTAGGCCACGGGGGGCTGTGATCCCAGCCCTTCACTGCGCAAGCAGTCCAATATCTCGTAGGCGCCAAGGGCACGATGCTCGGTGAGCAATATCTCCATTACACGGCGGCGCACAGGGGTGAGTTGCAGCTTGTTTTCGGCGCAGTGGGTTTCCACTGTTGCGATGCCGGTTGCGATGCAACTGGAGTGGTCATGTGGCTCAAAGGCGGTTGGGGGCATTTGACTCGCTCGTGATTATTCTCTTGTAATGTTATACTATTACATCTATGTCCAGCGCGAATTCAAGCCCCAGAGGACAGTATGCACAAAAATGTTTTGACCGCCGCCTTCGTACTTTCGGGAATTGCACAGGCCGCCCATGCCGATGCACCGAAAGTTGTGACCGATATTGCACCGATTTATTCTATCGTTTCCAAGGTGATGAATGGGGTAGGTGAGCCGACACTGATCGTTGAGCAGGCAGCGTCGCCCCATGATTTCGCGCTTCGTCCATCACACGCGCAAGCGCTAGAGCAGGCAGATGTGGTCGTGAGTGTGAGCGAGGGACTCGCTCCTTGGCTCGTGCGCCCAATCGAGACCCTCGCGACGCAAGCGGAGGTGATCTATCTCGCAGAGATCGAAGGAACGAAAGTTCTCGATACACGCACTGGCCATGGTGTTCACGAGGCACATGATGACCATGAAGAGCATGGCGACGATCACGAAGGCCACGACGATCATGGTGATGACGATCACGCGGAGCACGAGGAGCATCACGATGATCACGGGCATTCGCATGGCGATGAGGACCCGCATAGCTGGCTTAATCCAGATAATGGCGCGCTCTGGGCGGTTGCAATCGCCGATGTGCTTGCCGAACAAGACCCTGAAAACGAGGGTGTTTACCAAGAGAACGCAGCAAGTTTTGTGAGCGAGTTGGCCGAAGTGTCAGCTGGCATTGAAGAGACCCTAAAGAGCGCAAATGGCGCATTCGTTGTACAGCACGACTCGCTTCAGTATTTTGAGGATCGGTTTCAGTTCCCTTCCGCCGGTGCAATAGCGGACGGTGAGGCGGCCGACCCAGGGCCGCGCCGTCTCAAGAATATTCGGGCATTGATCCGCGACAACAAAGTGACCTGCGTCGCGGTTGAGCCGAACTTTGACGATCGGATCATCCAAACAATCTCGCCCGATAACGAGCTTGCGATTGTCGTGGCTGACCCGCTCGGAGGGAAGCTCCCGTTAAACCAAGACCTCTATGTGGCGACACTTACCGATATCGCCGAGGGGCTTGCTGAATGTTCTACGCGGTAATGCCGTAAAAACGTTGAGCCGTTGCACCGAGAATGTCGGATTTCTCTGAGTCTGGTAAGTCTGCGATCAAGGATTGAACGCAGGCGAACCATTCCTCATAGGTTCCTTCAAGCTCTAGCACCGGCCAATCGCTTCCCCACATCAGTCGGCTAGGGCCGTAGTTCTCGAGTAGGGTTGCTACGGTTGGCGCTAGGTTTTCGGCGTTCCAGCCGGTGCCAAATTCCGTTGCTAGGCCCGAGATTTTTGCGTGCAGCTGCGGATGTTTTGCGAGGCGCGCCATTCCTTCTGCCCATTCCGTTTGGAACGGTTTATCGAGTCCGATGACGGGCTTGGCGGCGTGATCGACGACGATGGGCAATTCAGGGATCACTTTGGCCAGTTGGTCAATCGCATCAAGGTGGCGTGGCGTGATCAGAGCGTCAAATTTCAAACCGATTTCGGCGGCATGCCGCAATACATCGATCACTTCTGGGCGAAGAATCCAGTCTGTATCCTCGATGCCCTGAAGGACCGGACGGATGCCTTTGACAAGGTCGATCTTGGACAGTTCATCAAGCGTTTCGTCAATATTGGGTTGGGTGAGGTCAACCCAGCCCACAATGGCGCCTATGAAATCCCCTGCTTGAGTTTGATCAAGGAGGAATGCGTTTTCGGTGATGGACTCGCTTGCTTGGACAAGTACCGTTTTTTGCACGCCAGTGCGTTGAAGATGAGGCAGGAGATCGCGTGGAAAATAGTCGCGACGGATTTTGTCGAGGTCTTCGGTGATCCAGTCGTAAACGCCGCGGTGAATTTGCCAAAGGTGGTGGTGAGCGTCGATAATCATGCCTGTTAGTCCCATTTTACGCTAGTTTGAAGTGTGCGGCGCGCCGATTGCAGATGCGTCATGAACGCTGTGCGCGCCTTGTCTGTTTCGCCATCAAGCAGGGCGTGAATGACGGCCAGATGCTCTAGGGCGGCGACACGGTTTCGCTCCTTCTCGGCGGTCTTTTTCCAGCGGTAGTGATAGTGAAAGATGAGCGAAATAAGCTTGTAGAAATCTTCAATAAATCGGTTGTCTTGCGCTTGAATAAGTTGCCTATGGAAACGCTCGTCCAAGCGCGAGAATTTTGGATAGTCCGTGTCCAAATTCGCCAACATATCGTCATGCTCGGCCTTCAATTCCAATAGGGCAGCGCGGCTTTCCTTGGTTAGCGGCGCGGCGCAGAACGTTTGCAGCGCGCGGATCTCAAATATTTCGCGGACATCAGAGAGCTCCTCTGCGAAACTTGGGGTGAAGCCGTGAAGCACCCAATGGCGGTTCGGTTCTTTTTCAATGAGGCCAAAGCGGGAAAAACGAATGAGGTATTCCCGTATTGCCGAGGAGCTTACGCCGAATTCGCGGGCGAGTTCACTTTCGCGTAAAATCGTTCCGGGCGCGCGATCACTGCCGAGAATATAGTCCATAAACAGGCTCTCGACCTTGGCACTGGCAGAGCGGGTTTCATCCGTGGCGTAGTAATCCGATTTCTCAGGCGCGCGTAGAATGGTTTTCTTGCGGCCTTCCCAATGGATGATTTTGGATTCGTCCAGATGCTCAAGCACGGCACGAATGGTTGTTCGGCTTGTGTTGAGCTTATCGGCGAGTTCCGTTTCCGGCGGGAGGAGCGAATCCTCGTTCATTGTCGCAAGGTAGTCCAGCGCGCGATTATAGGATTTCTTATAGACGCTATTGGTGCGAGACACGTGCTCTGACCCTGATTGTTGTTCAGTATGCGGATGTTAATGCGGGACTTCGCGAGGATGATAGGCCGAAATCTGGCTGTTGTCGAAAGTTTTTATTGCATAAAATTACAGAAATTGATTGATTGTGCGTCGAGCGCCTCTCGCGCCGGTAGTGGCTGGGGAGCAAGAGAATGAAACTAGTTTAGACAGGTCATTATCAGCATGAGCGAACGCGTTAAGACACCGATATTCCAGTTTGGCACCAGCCGCTTTTTACAGGCTCACGCGGACCTGTTCATCGCCGAGGCACTAGCAAAAAACGAGGCCGCGGGGCGCGTAGCGGTTGTGAAGACAACCGACGGATCGGCGCGCGCGGATCGCCTTGTTGGGCTGACGCAAGAGGGCGGTTATCCCGTTCGGATTCTGGGGCTTGAGAACGGTCAACCCGTCGACCGCACGCAGCACGTAACCTCTGTCGCCAAGACGTTTTCGACATCCGAGAATTGGTCGGAACTCGTTGAGCAATTTGTAAGCGATGCGGAGTACGTAATCTCGAATACGGGTGATAAGGGCTATGCGGCACAGCCAGCGGATGGGGGGCCAGATTTCGATCAGGCAATGTCATTCCCTGCCAAACTAGAGCAGTTGTTATTTGCACGATTTGAAGCGAACGCGCGTGCACTCACCATCCTGCCGATGGAGCTTATCGTAAAAAATGGCGCGGTTCTAAAGGCTCGTGTTCTTGAGATTGCTTTAAAGCGTTCCCCAGAGTTTCGGAATTGGCTGGATGCCGATGTTATGTGGCTCGATTCGCTTGTTGATCGGATTGTTTCAGAACCCATTGAGCCTGCGGGCGCGATTGCAGAGCCATATGCGCTTTGGGCGATTGAGAGGCTGGACGGCTTTGTTCCGCCGGTTCGGCATCCCTGTGTGAAAATCGTGGAGAGCCTTGAAGTTTCGGAGGCGTTGAAGCTATTCATCCTTAACCTTGGACATACGTATCTGGCGGATCGTTGGCTGACCGAGACTTCACCGCCCGCCTTGGTGCGTGAGTATTTGGACGACACACCCGCGCTCGCGGATTTGAAGGATCTATATGCGGTTGAGGTGCTTCCAGCGTTTGCCGCAGCGGGATTGCAAGAGCAAGCCGAGACCTATGTGGCCACAACGTTGGATCGGTTCCGCAACCCGTTCCTGGATCATAAAATTCAGGACATTGCGGGGAACCACAATGAGAAAATTCAACGCCGCATTGGTGATTTCATCGCTTGGGCACACTCCAAGGGTTGCACCGCGCCCAAACCACGTTTAGCCAAAATAGTTAAGAAATCAGAGGATAAAGAGCATGTTTGATCAATGTGAAATAGGAAATACAGGCGTTGAAGTCAGCCGCGTTTCACTGGGTACCGCAGCTATTGCGAATATCTATGCCGAAGTTTCAGATGACGATGCGCGTGCAGTTCTAGAAGAGGCGTGGAAAAAGGGCGTGCGCTATTTTGATACGGCTCCGCACTATGGTCGTGGTCGTGGAGAGGCGCGGTTGGGGGAATTTCTGGCGAGCAAAAACCGCGATGAGGTCGTGATTTCGACCAAGGTTGGCCGTGTTCTTCGCCCCGGAGAGCAACGCGCCGAGGCGGATGGTTTTGTGAACCCATTACCAAACGATGTGCACTATGACTATTCCGCCGAAGGGTTTGCCGAGAGCCTTGAGGGCAGCCGTGAGCGTTTGGGGACATCCAAGATCGATATCGTTTTTGTGCATGATATCGGTGAGCTGACCCACGGCGAGGCAAATGCCAAGCACATGCAGGATTTGTTTGAAACAGGATTGCCGTATCTTGAGAGCTTGAAACAACGCGGAGAAATCGGAGCATATGGCCTTGGTGTGAATGAAAACGAAGTCTGTGTTGAAGTCATAAAGAGGCACCCGATTGACGTTATCTTGTTGGCAGGGCGGTGGACGCTCTTGGACCGTACCGCAGAAGCCGAGCTTGTGCCTTTGTGTCGCGAGAAAAATGTTAGCCTTGTGATTGGGGGCGTCTTTAACTCGGGTATCTTGGCGACGGGACCAAAAGAAGGGGCGCACTTTAATTATGAACCTGCGAGCGCCGAAATTCTGGCGCAAACACAGGCTTTGCAGGATAAGTGCGCAGAATATGACGTCGCATTGCCGACGGCGGCGCTTCACTTCGGATTGGCCAAAAAGGAAGTTGTAAGCGTTCTGATCGGGACTGGTAAGGTTTCGTCGCTCCAGCGGAATCTGGATGCGTTGCAGAAAGATATCCCGAGTGAGCTTATCCGCGAGCTGTTCTAGGGCGTCTGATTTCCCTGTTGAAACGCTGGGAGGCTTGTTAATAGGTGGGCTTGCCGATATATCCGGCGAGCCCACTTTTTTATGCGGTCTAGTAAGGTGACAAAATGACGAAAAGCTATGTGACGACGCCCATCTATTATGTGAATGCGGCTCCCCATTTGGGACACGCGCATACGACAGTCATGTGTGACATCATGATCCGCAACCGCAAAGCCAACGGTGTTGAAACACGCTTTTCCACGGGTTGCGACGAGCATGGGCAGAAGAACCAAGAGTCCGCAGAGAAGCTTGGTTTGCCCGTTGACGAATATCTGGACCTGCGTTCGTCGGAGTTCAAGAAGGCGTTTGACCTTTTGAATGTTGATTACGACTACTTCGTCCGCACAAGCCGCCCATTCCACAAAGAGCGCGTTGCCCAAATGGAGCAATCCATGATGGACGCCGGTTTGATCATCAAGAAGGAGTATTCGGGAATCTATTGTAAAGGGTGTGAGCAGTTCAAAACTGACTCCGACCTTAATGATGATGGCCAGTGTTTTGACCACCCGAACCTGTTTGTAGAGGAGATCACCGAGGCGAACTATTTCTTCCCGATGGAGCCGTTCCGCCAGCGCTTGTTGGATCATATCGAAGCGAATCCGGACTTCGTTCAGCCTCAGAAGTTCCTTACCGAACTCAAGAATATGCTTAAGGAGCCACTTGAGGATTTGTGTATCTCGCGCCCGAAATCGCGTGTGACGCTTGGGGTCGAGCTTCCGTTTGATAAGGACTACGTAACCTATGTTTGGTTCGACGCGCTTATCAACTACCTGACGAATTTGGGCTGGCCCGAGAACGATTATCAGGAGTATTGGGCCGAAGTAGAGCACGTAATCGGTAAGGACATTCTCAAGACGCACGGTGTATATTGGCCGATCATCCTTATGGGGATGGGCGAGACGCTTCCTAAGAAGCTCTCTGTGCATGGTCACTGGCTCGGAGCGGGGGGCGTGAAAATGTCCAAGTCGCTTGGCAATGTTGTTGACCCGCTTGAAGTGGTCGAGAAGTTCGGGGCGGATGCGCTTCGCTATTACTTGGCACGGCATATGCGCGCTGAAAACGATAGTCAGATTTCGGTCGAACTAATCCAAACCGCCTATAATGGAGAGTTGGGTAACAAGGTTGGAAACCTTCTTTCGCGTGCGGCTAAGTTTGCTTCTGATCGTTTGGACGGCAAGGTTCCTGCGAAGGGCGCGTTGACAGTCGAGGATGAAGCCGCGCGCGCCACCGCTCTTGCTGCTGCAGAAAAGTTTGCCGAAGTGTTTACGCTGGCCGAGATTTCGTCGCGGACAGAGGCGCTTATTCAAGCCGCAGATGAGTTGAATACATATTTCACCGAGCAAGCTCCGTGGAAGTTGCTCAAAGATCCCGAAACAGAGGCGCGCGGGCAAACAGTGCTCTATGTGACGTTGGACAGCTTGCGGGTACTATTTGAGGCGTTCCGCCAAATTATTCCAGAGTCGGCAGACAAGGCGCTCGCAATTCTAGGGTGTCCTGTATCAGATGCCGAAGCGTGGAAGCCCTCGCTTGATCGGCTGGCCGAGAGCAAGGAATTCGGTGAAGTTCTTCCTCTATTCCCACGCGTAGTATAACGAGAGGCGCCCAATGTGGCGCCTTTTAAATTTCCGTCGCTGTCATGCCGATCTTGGCCATTTCGGTCCAATACTCAGGGAAGGTTTTGCCGACGCACTTCGGGTCCTGAATGACGATGCCATCAAGGCGAATGGACGCAAGCGCAAAGCACATCGCTATGCGGTGGTCGTTAAAGGTGCGGATTTCGGTCATGTCGGCGTCCGCGACGAGGTCCTGTGATCCGTTGACCAAGAGATCGTCGCCCTCAACTGTCGCGAGGTTTGCGTTGATCCGCACGAGACCCTCACGAAGCGCTTCGACGCGGTCGCATTCCTTGACACGAAGGTTCTTGAGCCCAACGAAGCGGACAGGTGTTTTGTTGAAAGCGGCGAGTACGGCGAGCGTTGGCACCGCATCCTGCATCTGAGAACCATCAACCGTTGCGGGCATATTCGGGAAGGTGCGGATAACGTCTAGTGCTTTGGCGTCTGGCTGGGCCGTTTCGCCTTCTTTGGAGTTGGATATCGTTACCTCGCCTTTCGAGAGGGCATCCGCAGCCCAAAGATAGGTGCAGGCGGAGTAGTCTGGCTCTACGGCGTAGTTCGGGGCGTTGTATTTCCCTGCAGGGATTGTCCAAGCTGCGTCGTCGTTTGATTTCACGGTTACGCCGAACTCTTGCATAATGCGCGTGGTGACATCAAGGTAACCAGCACCATCAAGACCATCTGCGTTCTTGAGGGCAATCTCCAACCCTTTTTCCAAACGGGGCGCCATCATCATTAGGGCGGAAATATATTGCGTCGATAGGCCCGCATCAATTTCGACCCGCGTGCCGATTTCGCCTGCGCGACCAGCGAGGGTCACGGGCGGGCAACCTGTTTCACTATTTGCGTTAAAGCCAAGTTCCTGAAGTGCCGTAATGAGGGGCTGAATTGGGCGGCGCTGCATGTCCTCGTCGCCAGTGATGACTGTCTCGCCGTCAGCCAAACAGGCCGCAGCCGTCAGAAAACGCGCTGTGGTTCCCGCGTTCCCAACAAAGATCGGAGAGGTGGGCGCATTGAGCTTGCCGCTACTTGTGACAACCGTTTCAACAGGGTTCACCGCGCTGACCGAGACACCGAAATTGCGTAGGGCCTCTGCCATGAGCTCGGTGTCTTTGCTGACCAAGCATCCGGTAAGCTTGGTCGTGCCTTCGGATAGGGCAGCCAAGAGGAGAGCGCGGTTTGTGATCGACTTGGAGCCAGGAACGGCAACCGTCCCTGCGAGTGTGCCCTCGGTCACGGAAAGCAGGATCTTGGAGTCGTCAGTCGAGTGGGTCATTGCGCGATCCTTCTTTGGCTGTTTGCGATTGTTTTACGCAGGTGTGCACAAGGCCGCAACAATGGATTCCGAGGCAGGGCGGCTGCCTCGGAAAGAGTTTAGCGTGCAGCCCAAAGTGCGCCGCGTTCCATCATGGTTTTCATTTCAGGAACTTTGAACTCATCGGCAATATGTCCGAGTGCGGAATAGAACACGCGCCCTTTGCCAAACCGACGCTTCCAGACAACGGGCATTACGACACCGTCAATCTCGTCAAAGCGACTGCCGTCGAATGTTGTGGTGGCGAGCACTTCGATCGAGGGGTCAATGTGCATATAATATTGCTCGGAGTGATAGGCGAAATCGGAAATGCCATCTGTGATTGGGTCGTCCGTTTTGGTTATCTGTACGGTGTAGTCAATGATGTCGCCCGGATGGGCAACCCACTGACCGCCAGTCATAAATTGGTAGTCGGGTTCGTTTCTGAAACTGTCACACATTGTGCCGTGGAAGCCCGCAAGCCCCGATCCAGCGCGCACCGCGGCAAGAAGATTGGTTAGTTCCTCCTTCTCGATTGTGGACATTGTAATGACGGGCATGATGAGGTCAAACCGCCCAAGGTCTGGGTCGGCGAATGCTTCGGTAGAATCCTCTAGTGTCACGTCAAATCCGGCATCTTCTAGCGATGCTTTCATGACCTTTGCGCTTTCTTGGGGGGTGTGGCCGTCCCAGCCTCCCCAAACGATGAGGGCTTTCTTGATTGGCATTTCTCACTCCTCCTTGAGTTTTCCAAATGGCAAAGTATCAGGCAGCGCCGCAGGGCGGTCGCATTGATGTTTGAGTGTGACGCGGCGGCCTGTTTCGGCCGAGGTCAGGATCGCTTCCATCGCTTCGAGAACGTGCAGCGACAGTTCAAGGCTTGCGCGTTGCGGGCGATCATCCAGAATGGCTTGGGCCATATCCGCAAGGCCAATGCCGCGATAGTTGTCGTCGCCGTAGAGATGCGTTTGAGGCACATTTTCCCAATCCCCGCTCGCTTTGCTTACTTCTACGTCGCCATCAAATCTGTTTGGATCTGGGACGATCATTGATCCCTTGGAGCCATAAAGTTCGATGTGATTATGGGTGTGTTTGTGAACGTCAAAGCTTGTTGTCAGGTTGACCTGAGCGCCACAGGTGAAGCTTAGAACTGCGGAAATGTGGGTTTGGACGTCGACGTTGAATTTCTCGCCCTTCCTAGGACCGGAAGTGATCTCTCGTTTGGCGTAGGCAGCCTTGGCGACGCCGGTGACGGACTCAATTGAGCCGATCATATTGATGAGTGCGGTGATATAGTATGGCCCCATATCCATGAGCGGGCCACCACCCTGTTGATAGTAGAAATCGGGATTAGGGTGCCATGCCTCGTGGCCCGGGCACATCATATAGGCAGAGCCAGCGAGGGCCGCGCCAATTATGCCTTCATCGACAGCCTTGCGTGCCGTTTGGTGAGAACCGCCGAAAAACGTATCAGGCGCACAGCCAACGCGAAGGCCCTTTTGCGCGGCGAGTTCGACAAGTTTCAGCGCCTCGGAGAGGTCAATCGCCAAGGGTTTTTCTGAATAACTATGCTTGCCTGCGTTCAATATTTGTAGCCCGACAGGCACGTGGTGTTGTGGTGTGGTCAGGTTAAGGACGAGCTCTATCCGATCATCCGCGAGCAAATCTTCGACGCTAAGCGCTTGGATGCCATAGGTTTCTGCCTTGGCAATCGCTGCGTCGGGATTGATATCGGCGCAGGCGATGATTTGCATGGCCTCAAATTGCGGGGCCGCTTTGAGATAGGCGTCCGAGATGTTGCCGCATCCGATGACACCGACGTTGACTGATGTTTTCATTTTTCCTCCTTCGCCAACCATGGCGCATTATAGAATTCACGGAGTACAAAAGCGGTGGCTCCTCTTGCCACGTTTTGTGGGTTCGCGGCCCGAAACTCTAGGGTCGTTTGGTTAAGGTGCTGTTTGGCTGTGTTCTTGTTGATGCTCGCGATGAGTTCGTCTGAGATGTGCTCAAGAAAGGCGCTGCTGTCGCAGGTTAGGATAAGCTTCTGAGGGGCAAAAAGGTTTAGTACATGCGCAACGCATTGGCCCAAGACATCCGCAAGTAGCGATGCGTGTTGGGGGGAAACTGCGGCGAGTAGGTCGGCCAGTGATTGCCCCGCTTTGCCGTTCAGTTTGGTGAGCGCAGAGAGTGAGAGGTACGCTTGTGCGCAGTCAACTTGGCCGCATTCACATACTTCACCGTTAGCACGGATTTTGGTGTGACCGATTGCGGGGGCGAGACGTCCATGAGCGCCATTGGACGGAATGATGGAGAGTTCGAGCGTTTCGTGAAAGACAACAAAAGCGCAGGTGCCGTCGTGCCCCGTCCATTGATGATCCAATGCCAACAGGTTTGCATGGTTTTCCAAGAATACCCTGAGGCCGGTTCTCTGGGCGAGAGTGTCGCGTAGTTCGGGTGTTACGGAGGCGAATGTCGCTTCGGCGGTGCATGTGGCATTCTCGAGATCAGTTAGGCTGGGAATTCCGATGCAAATGCCATTTACGCGACGCTGGTCAATATTCGATGCAGCGCAGGCTTCGCGTAGGATAGGAGTGATGAAGTCGGCGATCTCGAAGGCAGTTAAATCGGCAAGGCGGCGTTTATGCCGAGCGGTTATCATGACGTCACCGCGAAAATTGGTTAGGGACAGCGTGAGGCCATTAGCGTCAAGCGCGATGCCGAAGGCATAGGCGGCGTCGGCCACAAGTGCCAGCTTTACCCGTGGACGGCCGCGCGAAGGTTCCTCGGTGTGGCTTGTTTCGATCAGGCCCGTCTCAAGCAGAGCGCCAGTGATTGCAGAGACGGTTGTGCGGCTTAGTTGTGTGCGGTTGGTAATCTCAATTCGGGAAATCTCACCGCTTTGTCGAATCGTCTCAAGGATGCTGAACTTATTGATTTCGCGCATCAAAAGTGGGTCTGCGATCTTGAGCAAAACGGGAATTCCTATTTAGTACGGAGTCCTGAATAAATAGATTTTGGGATATATCAAGGGGGTTATTCAGACTTAGAGACTCTTGATGTCCAAATAGATCGGTAAGTGGTCGGACGCCTTGCGCGTGGTTTCCGAAGTAAAGACTCCATACTCCGCAGGCTCAATGGTTGGAGTAATGACAAAACGGTCCAGTGGCAAAGTCGGGCGAGAGGTATGGAAGCTGGGACCAGGTGTTAAGAGTGTGAATTCGTCTTCGAACACTTCACCTGCTGCGCCGTGCAATCGCCATTCATTGAAATCCCCAGCAAGAATACAAGGGATATCGTCGGGCAATGCATTCATATAATCGCAAAGTACGGTTGCCTGCTTGGCGCGCATGCTTTTTTGCAGGGCAAGGTGAGCACCGATAATGCGGAACTTCTGGCCGTTTTCGTTTTGAAACAATGCGGTGACTGCGCCGCGCGGCTCGAAAGTTGGGAGTTCGATCCGTTCGCAGGATATCTGTTCATAGTGCGGACCAAAAAGAATTGCGTTTCCGTGCCAGCCATAACTGCGCGGGCGAACGGCGATATCAACATAGGTGTAGTTCAGCCCGTCGGGGTCGATGCGCGCGGGGAGGGTGCTTTGACGCGCGCCCGAGCGGCGGTCAACTTCTTGAAGGACGACGATGTCGGCTGAAATTTCCCGAAGAACCTTGAGGATTCGTTGCGGACTGCGCTTCCAGTCGAGGCCGACAGATTTGCGAATGTTGTAGCTCGCGATGCGCATATTGAACCGTTTTGTTACGTTCACTCTGTTCGTTTTGCCGCATGAAATGCCTGAATACAAGGCGCATTCGGTGTTCCCGATTTGGTGAAGCAGCGCACGGATGTCTAGGGGGGCGTTAGGACATTTTTGTTAAAAACGGCGCTGTCTGAATTGAAAGCACGTTCTCGCAAATGTCGAAGGGGTAACAAATGAACATAGCCATCACCGAAAGATTGGAACTTATGCCATCTGCATTTGCGGGCGGATTGGATGTTTGGTCATCGCAAGACGGAACGGCGGGATCGGATACTTATGATGGTTCGCCGTATGCAGCGATTGTCTCGGCGGATCAGGATTTTGGCAGCTGTCTGGAGCTGCTCAAGACGAACACGACCCAGAAACTGCATTGGATGGGAAAAACACCGATAATCCCCGGTTGCTATTTGCGCATTAGTGCGCGGGTGAAAGTGGTGAGTGGCAACTTACCAGACGTCCAGATTTCGGGCTGGGCCGGTGAAGCGCAAGATGCGCACGTGGCCGGGCTTGTCGAAGTGGGGCCGACGAAGACTCTGGAAGGCTACGGCGATGTTGTTGAAGTATCGGCGATTGTCGGAACAGGCGCGCGAGTGGGTGTGGACATGCTTTGGGGGCTGACGGCAACTTATGGGCATTTTGGGCTTACGTTTACGGGGCCGAACGGGTCGGTGGTGCGTATAGATGATCTGCGCATTGAGGATGCGACGGATGTGTTCCTGCGCGATATGATGGACTGGGTGGACGTGCGTGATTACGGCGCGATTGGCGACGGTGTTACCGATGATTCTGATGCGTTCACGGCTGCCGATAATGCCGCCAACGGTCGCGAGGTTTTGGTGCCGGCGGGGGTGTTCAGGCTTAATAGCAACGTAACATTCATGAACCGTGTGCGGTTTCAGGGCTCGGTTTCTATGCCCGTATCGGCACGGTTGGCTTTGACCAAGAATTATGACTTGGGGACTTATGTCGAGGCATTTGGCGGTGATGAAGTACTGGCGTTCAAAAAGGCTCTACAAGCTTTGTTTAATTTCACCGATCACGATTCACTGGATATGCAGGGGCGCCGGATCGAACTTACCGAGCCGATCAATGTTCAGGAAGTTGTCGATAATATTTCGGGGTATGCGGTGCGACGCGTCATTCGGAATGGTCAGTTCAATGTTGTCGATGGCCCCGCGTGGAACGATGAGGTTGTGACCTCGGTCGCGAAGTATTCGGAGAATGACGCGAAGGTTCTGACCAACGTTGATAATATCGCGAATATTGCGGTTGGTTCGCTCGTTGAAGGCGCTGGCGTTGGACGTGAAGTATATGTGCGCGCGGTCAATGTAGGGGCGAAAAAGGTGACGTTGAGCCAGCCACTCTTTGGGGCGGCAGGGACGCAGAATTATACGTTTACTCGATTTAAGTATGCATTGGATTTTAGTGGCTTCTCGGGGTTGGACAAGTTCGTACTTTCGGACATTGAGTTCCAATGTAACGGGCACGCGAGTGCGATCATGCTTGCGCCTGACGGGCTGGCATTTCAAGTGAGGGATTGTTTCATTACGAAACCTAAGGACCGCGGAATTACGTCGCCTGGTGGTGGTTGTCAGGGGATGCTGATTGATCGGTGCCAATTCTTGTCGAACGAACAGTCTATGCGCTCACAAGATCGAACAACGATTGCGGTTAATGTGAATGCGAATGACACCAAAGTTCGTGACAACCGCGTCGTGCGCTTTGCATCGTTTGGTGTTTGGAATGGTACGGGGCATTTGTTCTCGGGGAACCACTGGTTCCATGGTGACGGCGAAACAGATGGCATCCGTAAGGCGGGGTTGATCTTTACGACGACGAATCCAAAGTCGACAATCGTTGGAAATTATATCGATAACAACTTTATCGAAATGACGAACGAGCACGATGCGACCCCTGATTTCAATAGCGAGTTCTCATTTGGTGGGCTGACCATTACTGGTAACATTTTTACAGTTAACGATGTGGCGCCGTGGTTTAATTGGATTGTTATCAAGCCATATGGGACAGGGCATTACCTTCAGGGGCTGAATATCTCTGGAAACGTATTTCGCGCACTGAACGGAAGCATTGATCGTGTGGATCATGTCGATGAGACCTATGCTAGTCTTGACATGAACAAGGCGCGCAATGTTGTCGTTGAGGGAAACACGTTCAACTTGGTGAATGAGCCGATTTTTAATCCGCTGTCTTTCCGTCACACTGAGGAATCTGACTCATCAAGCTGGACCGTTGATACCGAAAAGAAGCTGCCGTTCGGCGGCATGACCAAATCAATGGTTGGGTTGGTTCCGGACGGGAAAATTCTTCGATCAAGCAACACACATGTCGTGGAGTTCCCATACACCTCATTGAAGCAGGGGAGCGATCAGGATGAGCTTAGGGTCAAGTGGTCGGTGGCGTGCCGTGGGACGGTGCATTTGACGGTTCGGATGGATACGCCGACGTAATACGCGCTTCAGGACAGGAGAGGGCGAGCGATTGCCCTCTCATTACGTTTGGTGGAATCGCGGGGTTGCGCTAGGATTCGGGAATAGGAGGAGTTTATGCCAAATATTTCAGTATCTGCCCCCGTTCAAACCGTTGTCACCACATTTGAAATGACGCCGGGGACATGTCAGGATTTGCTTGAGGCGCTGACAGAGGCGTATGACGAATTTATCAGCAAACAGCCCGGATTTATCGCAGCGGGTTTGCATGTAAATGACGCCCAAACACGCATCGCGAACTATTCACAGTGGAAGCGCCGCGAAGATTTTCAGGCGATGTTACGCACGCCCGAAATGCGAAAGCGAAATCGCGCAATTAATGAACTCTGCAAGAGTTTTGAGCCAGTGATGTACGAAGTGGCGGCCGTTTTTTAGGCGCTACTCAGGATATTTTAACCGGCACTGCGCGATCCATTCCGAGACTTGCGATTCAAGCTCTGTTTTTCGCTGTTGCAGGCTGGCAAGTTTGCGTTTCTCTTCTTGGATGTCTATTGCTACAGGGGTGCTGATCGTACGTGTGTATGTTTGAGGGCAAGCGTAAGCACGCCGCGCCGCGTAGTAGCACGTTTCATACACGGTATACGGCACTCGCTGAACGTTATAGCCGAACCCACGCGCGATGTTTGCTTGGGTCTCGGCGACCAGACCAGTAACAGTCCGAAGGTCCCGCGTCGCGGAGTTTACACAACGTTCCTGTTGCGTGGCGCAGCCAGCGAGAACGACCAGTGCGCAGGCGAAGGCTGTTAATTTAGAAACGGTTATGGCACGCATGGATACCCTCCGATCACGGAAATAAGCCCCTATAATAGGACAGTTTATGCCACTGGAAAACCCCGTGGATTCAGCGGCTCAGAACTTGGCCGTAGATTTTCCACGGTGTGTGCGTGTACCTCCTCGGCCCGCTGTACTACGCCCTCGTTTTTGTGCTGCTGAATTGCTTGCGGCGTCAATTGCCGATTGGCGGGCCAATGGATCGTCGGCCACTGCAAGCTCAACCGCCTCCAGCCGTTTGACTTCGTCACGCAGGCGCGCGGCTTCTTCGAACTCGAGGTTCTCTGCGGCCTTGCGCATATCTTGGCGAAGGCCGTCCAAATGGGCCGCCAGATTTGCGCCGACCATTGGCTTGTCTATCTTGGCCGTGACGCGGTTCATGTCGACATCACCCTGATAAAGACCCGACAGCACGTCATCGACGTTTTTCTTGACCGTTTGCGGTGTGATGCCGTGCGCCTCGTTATAGGCCATTTGCTTTTCACGGCGACGGTTTGTTTCGCCGATTGCGCGCTCCATGCTGCCAGTGATCTTGTCGGCATACATGAGAACCCGGCCCTCAGCGTTTCGCGCTGCTCGGCCAATTGTCTGCACAAGAGAAGTCTCACTCCGAAGGAAACCTTCTTTGTCGGCATCAAGGATCGCGACCAAGCCGCATTCGGGAATGTCCAGCCCCTCTCGGAGCAAGTTGATCCCGATGAGCACATCGAAAGCACCAAGGCGCAAGTCCCGCAGGATCTCTATGCGTTCAAGTGTGTCGATATCGCTGTGCATATAGCGCACTTTGACACCCTGTTCGTGCAGGTATTCGGTGAGGTCTTCGGCCATACGTTTGGTGAGTGTCGTCACCAAAACACGGAACCCATCTGCGGTAACTCGGTGAATTTCGTCGAGTAGGTCATCCACTTGGGTTGTGACAGGGCGTACCTCGATGACAGGATCGAGTAGGCCCGTCGGACGGATAACCTGTTCGGCGAAAATACCGCCTGATTGTTCAAGCTCCCACTTCGATGGTGTCGCGGACACAAAGACAGACTGGCTTCGCATGGCGTCCCATTCCTCAAATTTGAGCGGACGGTTGTCCATACAGCTCGGAAGGCGAAATCCGTGTTCGGAAAGGGTGTGTTTACGACGATAGTCGCCTTTGTACATTCCGCCGATCTGCGGGACAGAAACGTGGCTCTCGTCGGCAAAAACGATTGCGTTATCAGGGATGTATTCGAAAAGAGTGGGGGGCGGCTCGCCCGGAGCGCGGCCCGTTAGGTAGCGGGAGTAGTTCTCGATGCCGTTGCAGAACCCCTGCGCCTCAATCATCTCCAGATCAAATTTGGTGCGTTGCTCAATGCGCTGGGCTTCGAGTAGTTTCCCCGCTGCTTCGAATTGCTTGAGACGTTGGTTGAGTTCAGCTTTGATCGACTTGATCGCCTGAAGCAGCGTTGGTCTTGGGGTCACATAGTGCGAGTTCGCATAAATCCGCACGCGATCCAGTTTGCCAGTGCGCTCGCCCGTGAGCGTGTCGAACTCGGTAATGGTCTCTAGCTCGTCACCAAAAAACGAGAACCGCCAGCCGCGATCTTCTAGGTGGCTTGGCCAAATCTCCAGACTATCGCCACGAACGCGAAACGTGCCGCGCGAAAATGCGGCGTCATTCCGACTGTACTGCTGGGCAATAAAGCCGGCCATGATTTCGCGCTGGCTGTAGGATTCACCGGCCTCTAGATCTTGAGTCATTTCGGTATATGTTTCGGGACTCCCGATACCGTAAATACAGGACACCGAGGCAACGATAATGACATCGTCCCGCTCCAACAGAGCCCGCGTGGCCGAGTGGCGCATGCGGTCGATTTGTTCGTTAATCTGGCTCTCTTTTTCGATAAAAGTATCGGACCGCGGGACATATGCCTCGGGTTGATAATAGTCATAGAAAGAGACGAAATACTCGACCGCGTTGTCAGGAAAGAAGCCTTTGAATTCCCCATAAAGCTGTGCGGCGAGCGTTTTGTTAGGCGCAAGGATGATCGCGGGCCGCTGGGTTTCCTCGATGATTTTCGCCATCGTAAAGGTCTTGCCCGTACCTGTCGCGCCCAAGAGAACCTGATCTCTTTCGCCAGAATTAATCCCCTCAACCAGTTCTTTGATCGCGGTCGGTTGATCGCCCGCCGCGCTAAACTCGGTATGCATGACAAACCGCTTACCACCCTCGAGTTTCTGGCGGTTGTGCGGCTTTTGAGGGGTCTCTGGAATATTCATGAATCGGTTCCTTGTGCGCGGATAGATTTGATCACTTTTTGTTCCACTTCAAGGGGAGGGGCCGTTTCTCCTGCCAGTTAGTTCGAAAATGCAACCTAAGAGTGTTTTTTAGTTGCGGTATGAAAATTATGTGCCTAACCTGATCTTGTAGCAGCAGCATGATTGCTGGCCTCGGCAACACCCCAATCGCTCCCGGTTCGATGGCCAGCAATCTCTGCCGCTTCTCTCCCCCTAAAATTGCAATGCTTTGGACTTGATTCTGTTTGCGAAATATTGCCATAAGTCCCCAAGCTAAAGGGAGTCAGACATGCGCGCTCGAATCTATCAGCCATCCAGAAATGCCATGCAGTCCGGCATGGGTAAAACGAAAGTTTGGATTCTTGAGTTTGCTCAGGCTTCTGCGCGCGAAGTTGATCCGCTTATGGGTTGGACGAGTTCGAATGACACCCAAAGCCAAGTGCGCCTAAAGTTCGACAGCAAAGAAGCCGCGCTTGAGTATGCAGAAGCAAACGGGCTTGATGCATTTGTTCAAGAGCCTAAGACCCGCAAGCCGGTTATTCGTGCCGGTGGGTACGGCGAGAACTTTGCGACAAACCGTCGTGGAGCATGGACGCACTAGCTGCTATCTCTGCACAGCGCTGCTCCAGAGCATCTGGATTAGCAACCTAGCCGCCATTCGATTTTCGCTTGAACTTCACTATGGCGTAGCTAAGAAACACATACTGCGGCTCCGTAGCTCAACTGGATAGAGCAAGGACCTTCTAAGTCCGAGGTTGAGGGTTCAAGTCCTTCCGGGGCCGCCAATTTCCCTGATCCGTAAGTTTTTACAGAACCCAAGTCCAAGCCTTAACAAAGCCATCAAGCTGTCCTAAAGATAGGCGTATCTTGATGATGAGTTTTGACGAAAGTGCTTGATATGCAATTGCCCACGGTCGCCTCCCTTTGGATTGGCGGGAATCTTAGCTATATTGAGCAAGTTTGCCTTAAGTCGTTTGCAGATCATGGGCACCGCACAATTCTCTATACATACGAAAACGTGGATAATTGCCCTGATGGTGTCGAGATGCTTGACGCCAATAAAATTTTTCCCGCTTCGGATTTCATTCGTCACAAGTCCTCTGGTTCGCCTGCGGTTCATGCGGACTTGTTTCGGTACCGAATGATCTCTCTTCAAAATGTGATCTGGGTCGATGCCGATATGCTGTGTATGCAGCCATGGGCGTTCAAAGATCAGTTCGTGTTCGGGTGGGAGAAAACCAACAGACTAGTCTGTAACGCAGTATTTGGATTGCCGCGGTTTTCTCGAACGTTGGCAAGTTTGAACGCGTTTTGCGAGAACGAGTATCCAATCCCGCCTTGGATCGAAGGTGAGGAGCGGGATAAGCTAATTGCGGCGGCAGAACGCGGCGAACGTGTCCATGTATCGGAATTGCCATGGGGCGTATGGGGACCTGCAGCGGTTACCTATTTTCTAAAGCAGTCGGGAGAAATTGAACACGCGATGCCGCAAGAGGCATTCTATCCGATCTCGTTCAAAAACCGACGTGACCTCCTCAAGCCCGGCGATGAAATTGATCGGCAGTTGACCGATGGTTGTTATGGCGTTCACTTGTGGAATAGGCGTTTGAGCCGTCGCTTGATCACCCATGAGAATGGCGTTGCTCATCCAGAAAGCTTCTTGGGTCGCGCGTTAAAACGCCATAATATCGACCCGTTAAACGCGCCCATTCCAGATCGGCCGCCGACCGGCTTTAAGACGCAAGATGAAATTGCCAAAGAAGAGGTAAGTCAGCCACAAGAGGTGCCCAAGCCAAAGCCTCAAAGCCTGCCGCTGGCCACGCTTCAACAAACGCGCGAATACCAAACCGCGATAAATAACCTCGAAGCGCGCACGAAGGCGATGTGGCCAGCGCTATCGCCGCCCGAGGAAAAGATAACGCAAGACAAGATACTTGTGCTGACCTCCATGAAAAACGAGGCGCCGTTTATTCTTGAGTGGATCGCATATCACAAGGCAATCGGGGTCACGCATTTTCTCGTTTATACGAACGATTGTACCGACAACACCAACGCGATGCTGGATCGTTTGGCGGAACTCGGGATTGTCACCCGTCTTGATAACCCGTGGGACCCTGCATCGGGCAAGAAGCCACAGCACGTTGCGCTAAACGATGCTCAAAAACAGCCGGTGCTGCAGGACGCAGATTGGGTATTGACGATTGACGTGGACGAGTTCGTGAACATTCACGTCGGTGGGGGCACTTTCCCCGAATTGTTCGAGGCTTGTAATGATCCGAACGTGATTTCCTTTACTTGGAAGTTTTTTGGAAACGACAACATCCGCGAATACCAAGATCGCCCGATCATGGAGCAGTTCACGGCCTGCGCGCCGGAATTCATCCCAAAGCCTCGTTTGGGATGGGGCTTCAAGAGCATGGTGCATCGCTCGGCGCCCTACACTAAAATCGGTGTTCATAGGCCGCTGAAAATCGAGAATGATGAGGCTGTGTCGCGCGTTCGTTGGGTCAATGGCTCTGGCCGCGTTATGCCTGAAATGCTTTTGACAAATAACGGTTGGCGCTCCACCAAGCGTTCCCTTGGGTACCGATTTGCGACATTGAACCACTATATTCTGAGGTCGGCCGAGAGCTTCTTGGTGAAGCGCGATCGTGGGCGTATCAACCATACAGAACAGGATCAGGGCATCGATTACTGGATGCGCCGAAATTACACATCCGAGCAAGACCCGCGCATGATTGAGCGCCTGCCGATGATGGAGAAAGAGCGTTCTGCTCTCTTGGCGGATGAGCAATTGTCTAAACTGCATAATGATGCCGTCGAGTGGCACAAGGCCAAGATCGCAACGCTAAAGGCGGATTCTGCCTATGCGGAGTTGTATCACGAGCTCACAGAAATTGCGCGACCTGATGCCATTTATCTGACCAAACCAGAGCAGGAAAGCGCGGGGGATGATGACGACGAAGGAACTGGCGTGGCCATTCCCGAACCAGAATTGAACACTCTCTCACCTGAGCAAGCAGAGCAAAAACTCGGGTACCTAGAGAGTTTGCTGAACGCAAAGACCGCACATAGTGATTTGAATTCGGTTCAAGTGGATCCCCCCGAAACAACTTCATCAGATTTCCACACACCAGAGCCGCCGGTTTCTGCCATTACCGGTGAATTCAAAGAGCGCTACCGCGACGCGCGTGCATATGCAGCGAAATGTGGGGGCTTCTTTTGGGAGGGGCCTGATAACGCTTTGTTCTTTGAACCGCGTGGCAAACGGCTTGTGATCGTGTTTGATAATCTGAGCGTGGTAAAGACAGATCAGCAACGATGGCCCTGGGGTTACAAGGTGCTCTCGGAGGAGCTTGATTGTTCGATACTGGGTGTCATGGCGTCACAGCGCAATTGGTTTAGGCATGACTTTGTGCACGATTGCTTTGATTTGCTGAGCAGCAGCCAGTTTTTCGACCAATTTGACGATGTGCTTTTCTATGGCACATCGATGGGTGGCTTTGCGGCGCTTAGTTACTCTCGTTGTGTACCCAATGCCCGCGTGCTCGCCGTAGCTCCGCAAACAACGCTAGATCCTCGTATAATGCCGGATGATAACCGCTGGGGGTGGCGCAAGAAGCTGGACTGGGATGGTCGGTATTGCGACGCACGTGGCGCTACGGATGCCGCCAAAGATGTCGTCGTAATTTCCGACCCATACTTCGAATTAGATCGCGTTCAGGTCGACCGGCTCGAAGGCCCGAATATTCGCAAACTGCGAATGCCGTTCTTTGGTCACCAGCTTCCGAATGCGTTCGTCAAAATGGGGATCATTAAACCTCTCTTGCTAGATATGTTTGACGACAACTTGACGAATGAGCGTTTTTACAAGCGTCTCAGAGCGCGCCGCGATCTTCCGAGATATCAGCATGATTTGTTAATGGAAGCCGAAAAACGTGGGCACGTAAAACTCGCGATTCAGGTTTGCGAATATACGCTCAGAAAGCGCGAGGCAGGTAACATTCGCAGGAGTCTGGAACGACTACAAAAAGAGTTGGAGCAGGCGGAATAATGGCGCGGCGTCTCATTATTACCTGTATGAAGAACGAAGGGCCTTTCATCCTGGAATGGCTCGCTCATCATTTGTCGATCGGGTTTGATCACGTACTGGTTTTTACCAATGACTGTGATGACGGCACCGTGGAGCTCTTGGATAAGCTTTCCGAGCACGGTTTCGTAACGCGCATGGATAATCCCTATCTAAATATGCGCCACGGTGTGAACCCGCAAAAAGGTGCTTTGAAATACGCTCAGAATCTGGATCTAGTTAAGGATAGCGAATGGATTCTGATCTCGGACGTGGATGAATATGCAAACATCCATGTTGGAGATGGCGAGTTGGACGATCTATTTGCCGCAGTTCCAAAGGCAGAGATGATTTCAATGCAGTGGCGCTTGTTTGGTAACGCCTCGCAGAAAGGATATGACGACGTTCTCCTCACCGAGAAGTTCACAAGATGTGCGCCAGAATTCTGTCACACGCCGATTCAGGCTTGGGGAATGAAAACGCTCTTCAAAACACAGGGGCCAGGAATTGCCGGTTCATACGGTAAGCTGGGTGTGCACCGACCTTTGCGCAAAATGATTGAGGGACAGGTTCCGTGGGTGAATGGTTCCGGTGCGCAGGTGCCAGAGGATTATTACGACGAAGGTTGGAGATTTGGCATTCGTGATTACGGATATGAGCTGGTTACGCTGAACCATTACGCCGTACGCTCCGCCGAGAGCTTTCTTGTAAAGCGCGACCGTGGCCGTGTGAACCATGTCAACCGCGATCAAGGTAGCATTTATTGGCTTCGGATGAATTTCAACATGGAAGAGGACACTTCAATCCAACGACGCGTCCCCAAGACGAAAGCAATGTTGGAAAAACTGCTTGCGCTGGAAGGCATCAAAGAACTTCACGAAACTGCCGTCGCACTGCATCGGCAAAAGATACAGGAACTACTTGAACGTGAGGATATGAGCGCGTTTTTTGACGAGATCACTTCCGAGAAAATGGACATCATCTCGCGCCACCTAAACTTCGTTTCGCGCGGAAGCTTTCAATCGGGGCCTAAGACGATTCCCGATGAGCTAATAGATAGGCTGCGCGAAGTGCCAGTGCTCAGCTAAGACTGATCGTGGGCAATGTAGGCACACGGCTCATCACAGGCGTTGCGCGGCGTGCAATTGGCGTGCTCCGAGGACCTGCTCAATCTCCTAACATTACATGGTTCTAGTTGACCTAGCGGAGAGAGTGTGACCTATGTGCGGAAATTAGTTAGCGTAAGATAAATGACATTACACGATACGAATAAATCGCTGGTTGCTGTGGTGGTTACGTGCAATCGGCTCGATAAGCTACAGGTCACTCTTGCGCGTCTATTGGATAGTCCGGCGGATGAGCTTCTGGCCATTGTACTGGTGGATAATGCGTCCACAGACGGTACTGACGCTTGGTTAAATGAACAAACCGACGATCGACTGGTTGTCTTGCGAGAAGAGACGAATACCGGTGGCGCCGGTGGCTTCTATCGCGGGATGAAAGAAGCTGTTTCGCGGTTCGATCCTGATTGGCTGGTCGTGATGGATGATGACGGTCGCCCTGAAGTAGGTGCTCTCGCGAATTTTCAGGCCCTTGATGTGGCGGAATGGGACGGGATGGCGGCGGCCGTTTATTTTCCTTCTGGGGAGATTTGCGAAATGAACCGTCCGTCTCGCAATCCGTTCTGGCATTTGCGAGAATTTTTTGGTGCGATGCTGAACGGTCGCGGTGGGTTTCATATTCGTCCCGAAGCCTATAGCCGATCAGAGCCGTCGCCGATTGATGTTACATCATTCGTTGGGTTCTTTATTTCGCGGCGCGGTTTGGAGATCGCGGGTTATCCCGATCCAAAGCTATTCATCTATGGCGATGACGGGATCTATACGCTGGGTTTGAGCGAAATGAGCGGTAAGATGTGTTTCGAGCCGCGTATCAGGTTTGAGCACGATCTCTCGACATTTACCGCACAGCGTGGACGGTTCCACCCAATGTGGAAAATCTATTACTATCATCGCAACTTGCTCATGCTGTACCGCCTTGCCGCCGGGGTATTCTTCTGGCCGGCCTTGCTGTTTATTATTCCAAAGTGGCTCTTTAAGATACGGGACCACAAAGATGACAGAGCGCTTTTCCTTAGCCTCATGTTGCGCGCTATTCGCGACGGAATTTTGCGCCGACGGGATGTACGTCACACGCAAGTGCTTGAATGGGCACAGGGCAAGTAAGTTCAGACCCGACCGTGCCCTCGACGAATTGCAATTACGCCATAGGCCCCCTAGATTGCTCCAACCAAGCGGAGAGGGAAGCTAAGTGAACATTCTATGTGTCGGGGCGGGACTTTCCGGAGCGGTGATTGCACGTAAGCTTGCCGAAGCAGGGCATAGCGTGACGGTCATGGATGAACGCGATCATATCGCGGGGAATTGCCACACTGAGCGCGACGCTGAGACTGGCGTTTTGGTGCATGTGTACGGCCCTCATATTTTTCACACGGATGACGAAGAAGTGTGGAGCTATGTGAATTCGTACGAGCGTTTTCGGCCCTATAAGAACCAAGTGAAGACAACTTCACAGGGGCAAGTTTTCTCTTTGCCTGTGAACCTCCACACAATTAATCAGTATTTCGGTAAGACAATGGGTCCTGACGAAGCGCGCCAATTTCTTCAGCAAGAGCGTGCAGACACTTCCATTGAACACCCCAAGACCTTTGAGGAGCAAGCCCTGAGGTTTGTTGGCCCTGAATTGTACGAGGCGTTCTTTAAGGGATATACCGTAAAGCAATGGGGGCTTCATCCGTCACAATTGCCGGCGTCTATTCTAAAGCGCTTACCCGTTCGCTTTAGCTACGACGACAACTACTTCTTTCACAAGTATCAAGGTATGCCAGAAAACGGCTATACCAATATGGTCGCGAATATACTGGACCACGCGAAGATCGACTTGAGGCTTGGGACCAAATTTGTCCGCGATCAGGCGGCAGATTACGAACATGTCTTCTATTCGGGTCCGCTAGACGGGTGGTTCGATTACTCGTTAGGGCATTTGGGCTATCGTACATTGGATTTCGAACGCTTTACCTATGACGGGGACTATCAGGGCTGTGCTGTGATGAATTACGGCGATGAAGAGGTTCCCTATACCCGCATCACCGAGCACAAGCATTTCGCGCCTTGGGAGAGCCACGAAGCCTCCGTTTGCTATCGTGAATTCTCGCGTCAGTGCACGCCCGACGATATCCCGTATTATCCCATCCGGCAGGTGCAAGAAAAAGCACTGCTTGCCCAATACGTTGAGTTGGCAAAGAATGTCCAGAACACGACCTTCGTCGGGCGCTTGGGCACTTATCGCTATCTGGATATGGATATCACTATTCGAGAAGCACTGGACGTCGCGACGCATTTCACCAAAGAGCAAACCGCGCCGCCGTTCCTGCATTCATAGCGTCTAGGGAATGATCCGACTTAGGAAACGAATGACCCAGCTGCGCCCCCAAACAGCCTCGCGCCGCCGAATTTTGTCAAGTTTCGAGTAATGATCCAAGACAAGCGTTTCTTCTGACTTGTGCCAATCGTGGGCGGATCCCTCTTGCTGCAAAAGGGACTTGATACGTGCAAATACCGCGTCGATATCTTCCGCGTGTACGCAGTAGTCGTTCATATACCAGCCAATAAAGCGCGCAACGCTGTCTTGATCTGCAATTTTGATGGTATCAATTGCCGCTGGTATTTTAGCTGCGTGATTCACTTGCGAGGTAAGCTGGCGATAGTCCGAGGTTCCGAAGCTTATGACAGGCTTGCCATGAATGAGCGCTTCAAACAGCACGCCAGAGTTTGCGCCCATGACGGCGTAGGCCTTGTCCAATACTTGATGAACTGATGCGTCGGTCGCTTCAAGACCCGGGTACTTCTTAACAAGTTGCTGAAGAGATTTCTCAATATGGGGAGACCGACACAGAGGATGGCGTTTGACGACCAGCGGTAGGTCAACTTTCACGCAGTGACGGGCCGCCACCTCAAGCGCTTCCATTTGGTCTATGTGAGCAAGGCTTGCAACTGGATCATCAATGGTCTGCAGCGGGAAAAACAGAAACCTCTCGGGCAAGCGCTGCTCGGATGTGGACGGTTGGCTGTATTTAGAAATGTTGTTCTGAAGGAACTCTTGCCGCCACTTTTCGACCGTTTGTTTGCCCTTCCGAAGGTCAAAATTTGCTATGTTTTCCTCAAAACGTTGCGGATGCTTCGCTAGCTCCGAAAACCCGCCATACCCCATGCGATCAATAGTATAGTACGGCGGAATATAGCTCTCTTTGAGGCGCAGTACTCGCCGTGTCTCTCCATGGGAATGAAACGAAAACAAAAACGAGTCTGCGGGCGCGACGCGGGGGGCATCGTCCGTGCCGAACGGCGCATCGCGAAGATCGACACGCGCCTCAAACCTGCTTAAGGCTCCGAGCAAGCTTGAATAAAACACCCGATGTCGTTCGCCATCCAAAGAGTTCCGAAACCAATGCACCGGCACTTCAAGGATCACCTTCAATCGGTCAGATGTCATTGTTGTTGATCCCTTTAGGCGCTGCACTATAAGTGCGGGTTGCCCCTGAGTATTTTAAACACAGGGGCAAATCAACTCTCGTCTCCGGGTGCGACGCAGTTGCGCGCAAACGCTTTTATCTCAACTCGCCAAAGGGGAACATGATGCGGCCAACGGCACGGCGTAGCGGACTGCGAATGCTGCGCGCAAAGTAAATCGGATCTTTGGCAAGCGCGTCAGTTAGGTTGGATTTTCCCATCACGTTTGCCACGAGCTTTATTGGCGGCAGCCAGATGCGGAGGATGCCAAAAGGTCCCATGGGATTGAAATTCGGATACAGCAACGTAGTGATAAACTTATGCCGATGAGACCAGTTGAAGCGCGCATATTCGGCGGGTTCTTTGCGGAAACTGTCGATCATTTCGGGATTGGCGCCGCGGCGTTCGTAGAGTGCTGCGATCAATGGAGAAAGGCCCCAATAGCGCCAGCCAAACAGCCCATAGTTGATGATCGTTGCTGGGCGGCTCGACGCATGCTTCGACTTTTTCTGGATCACTCCGCCGTTCTTGAGAGAGGCTTTGAGATAAGCTTCAGAAACGATCTCTACCTCCTCACGATAAATCGCGATCTCTTCCGGTTTCGGCTTTGCGGGACCAAACAGAGCCGTATCACGACCCAGATAAGTCTTTGCGATTTCTTGGTTTACTTCTTCAGCATCACTCATGATTTCATGCGCGGTATCGTCAGGAACAATCCAAGGCTTCACAATGGGAAGCCCTTTTTCGGTCCGCCATTTTTGAAGACCGGTAGTCGCGTCCTCAATGAAATCAAAGTAGGCTTCGCGGCTTGCGAATGGTTTGTTGTTGAATACGCGAATGAGCTCGACGTGCGTCGCTGATAGCGATGCTTCGTTTCGGTCCTTTGGCTCGGGCATAGAGGCGAGTTCTGGCAGTTTCGTCGCCTCTGCGAAGTCTGAAACAAGATCGTTTCCATGGAGCTGAGCCTTCTCGAAGACACGCACTTTGACGTTCTCGCGGCCAATTTTCCTGGACCAAGCATCAAGTGGGATGCGGTAATCAAGCAGCTCTTTGGTCTCTGGCTTGTTTAGCCATTCATCAAAGGCGACATCGACTCTTCCGACGGCACCTCCGGCTGCAAACTCACAATACTGAGCGTTGGCCCACTCATCCTGGCGACGCAGATATGCGATCATCTCAAGCGGGTAACCCTCAAAATAGTCAGCAATCGCAGGGGCATGTTTGTGAAGAAAGAATGCTTCGCTTGAAACAATGATGGTGTGAATATTGCCCTGCATCAGCGCAAGACCTGCCTCGACATACTCGCGGAATTCTGGAAGGTTCTTAAGCGCCGACCTCGTCAAACTGCTGTGGCCAGCTTGTTTGTGCGGACGATTTTTTTGCCAAAAGAGACCGATTTCGGGGAACCACACACCCGCCCGAAGTAGAGCGGGGCGGTTTTTCTCTAGCATGTGCTGAATAAAGGTGCTGCCGGTCTTGGTCGCGCCGATATGCACAATTACCCGTGGTTTTGGTTGAGTGGGTGCGGATGCCACATCCGCTTTAGTAACGAGTTCATTCCGCGCGTATTTTGATAGCGTACTTTGAAACATTGCCTCGGTGTTATTCTGAGGTTCTTGCAGCAACGTTTCGTAGAGCGTCGATTGGCTTATCGGAGCAAGGTCCAAGGCATTTTTCAGCATGTCCCAGCGCTCGCACAGCATAGCCGCGATCATGAGGGGATATGCCGATGTGTCCAGATATCTTGGGTTCAGATTTCGTGCGGAAATATCGAAGTCCTCGGCGCGAAAATCGCATCGAACGAGTTGCTCACGGATAGAGAGAATAAACTCGTGCTCTTCTTTTTCCCCTAGCTCCCGATAGTGGTCATAGGGAGTGGAAAGCAACATAGACTGGATGAATTCTGAAATCTGGAAGTTCAGATGCGGGCGAAGCGGATGATCAAGCTCTAGCGCTCCAGCCTCAAGGTAATAATCGAACGTCTTGCGGAAGTTCTCGAACATCAACTCATAGTCGCGCGTTTCGCGCTTGCGGTGCGAGATAGAGTTTGCCCGAACTCGATACGCAGGCCCCTTAATCGGGAACAGACCTATCGCCTCAGCAGTCGTGTATGCCTGATGCAGGAACGCCCGCTCTTCCCAGCGTTGGGTCACAAAACGAATGTTGTTTTCCAGCAAGAAATCTCGACGATATAGCCATGTCCAGCAATGCCTGCTTTGCAGAATCTCTGGTGACTCGATGAAGTCTGTTTTGGGAATTCTATTCTGGAAATGCCGCTCGGATTTGTCGGCGCGCTTGTGGAGGAATTTTCCATTGTCGTCGAAAACGGCCTCATACGCTTTCTGCGCGCGGGCCATGTCCAAATCGTTTTTCTTGGCACTTTGGTAAAGCTCTCGCAGCATATCGTCGTTCGACAGCCAATCATCGCCATCCAAGAGCCATACATACTCGCCGCTGGCCGCTTCAATCCCGCGGTTCCGCACCATACCAAGCTGAATGTTCTTGCCCAAAACGAGCGGCTTGATACGTGGGTCCTCAGCTGCAAGACGATCGATAATAATTTGCGACCCATCCGGGCTGCAATCATTGACTGGAATGATCTCAATGTTTTCAAGGGTTTGGCGTTGAACTGAGGCGATACATTCTTCGATGAAATCTTCTACGCCGTAAACGGGAATAATAATGGAAACGGCTGGTTGCTCGGATTTTTTCGGCGCGATGGTTTCAATCGAGTGGGGGCGTTTTTCTTCAATAAATGAGAGTACATCTTCAATCTCTGCCGGGCCTTCGACGCCGGGAATATGGTAGATTGAGTACCAGATGTAAAAGTAGTGGAATAGTTCCGCGAGAGTGCGCTGTCGCTCTCTGTGCGGGATTGTCTGTCTGTCATCGGTAAGCCCCCAGCCAGCATAAAAGGGTGCGCCGAAGGTCACGACCTTTTTGCCGGCAAAAAGGGCCTCGAGTCCCATCTGGCTTGTGCCAACATAGACCGTATCGACGAGCTCAAACAGTGCGTAAGGATTTGCTGGCGCGCGCAGCAGGCGAATACGTCCGGTTGATTGCAGGTGCGCATAATATCCCGTGCGCTTTCCCTTCATCCACTCCGCGTCGGGATGAGTTTTGACAAGAATTTCCGCATCTGGGTTCTCGTCGATGGCCGCTTGGAGCATTTGCTCGAACTCGGCCTCGCCGACTTTGCCGTATATCGTGGAGGCGTCAGCGAATGCTTGGTCGCACACCAGTACGCGGCGCTTAAACCCTTCGGTCATGACCGGAGCAGTTAGCGGTTGTGCGTTATATTTACTAATCCGGTTGCCAACGATCCGCTCCAGCAGGCGCTCGGCGCGTGCAAGCTCTTTGGGAGTGGGTTCGGCATCGCTATTGAGTTTTCGATTTAGGCGATTGGAGTAATCGGCCATGAAATAATGTGCGATATCGTCATAAACGTAGCCAAGACAGGCGTAATCGGGGTTCTTGTCTTGCGTGCTATGCGCCCAACTGTGAGAGGTCGCTAGGAAACTGGTCTCAATTAGGAGCGGGTTCTTATCGCTGGGCATCGCATCAAACAGTGCGACGGCGCCCTTATGCGAACGTTCTTTCTCGGGATGAATTGTCCCGTGGCATATATAGGAATCGCACGCGCTAATTTCGTCGCTGTCAACGGACACGGCATTAGGGAAAAGATTGCGAAGATTTGCACCGAAGCGAACATCAAGAACTTCTTCGATAAGCCCGATGCCTACCTTTTTGTCCTTAAGTGAAAGAACGTACTCACGTATGTCGATATTGGGATCGTGCGCCTTCTGGTCGCTATCTAATAATTTCTTGAAACGGCGCAATGAAGATTGGTTGTTTCCCATACCGTCAAAGTTTCCTTTGTATTGTTTTGGCAAGCCCGCGCGGCAAAAATATAAGGTACTAATCTTATGCTTCCTTAAGGCGAATTCGTCCAGCACGCAATGATGCATTCTGGGGTGGGCGGGTAGTGGCAGCGTTTCCTTTGCTTCCTCATGCTCTTCAGTGAAAATTGCGAAATAATTAGGCGAATTGAGAGAAAACGGCGAGTCCTAGGCGCTTACAAGGGGGGGCTGGAGGCCATTGAGCAGGACATAAATACTACCGCTCTCGCATGGCTTCGAGTTGGGCTTTGCGGAATGGTTTGAGCAGGTAATCCAGAATTGTTCGCTCGCCAGTTAGGATATCAAGTGACGCTACCATCCCCGGTCGGATTTCTAGAACTTCTCCGTTGTGTTCCAGCATGTTTTTCTCTGTTTCGACGATGACAGGGAAGTAGATTTCGCCGGTGGCTTCATCCTGTTCTGCGTCGGCGCCGACGCGGACGACTTGGCCTTCAAGGGATCCGTAGACCGTGAAATCAAACGAGGTGAGCTTTACTTTGGCACCCAGACCGGGGCGAACGAATGCGATGTCTTCTGGGCGAACGCGGGCTTCGACTTGGAGTTGATCGTTTGCGGGCACGATGCGCAGGACTTCTTCGCCTGGTGCGACCACTGCGCCCAATGTGTTTACGTTCAGTACCGACACGATTCCTCGCACTGGCGAGCGTAGCGCGGCGCGTACAACCACGTCCGAAGCGCGCTTTACGGTTTGGTCTATCACGTTGAGCTGGTTCAAAGTTTCCGAGCGTTCAAGGCTGATTTGGGCGCGCCGTTCTAATGCGGCCTCTTGGAGGCGGGCGTCGGCTTCCTGAATGGCGGCTATTGCTTGGTTAAGGCGGAACTCCAGCGCATCGCGCTCTTGGGTGCGGGCGGATTTTTCGCGCTCTAGGGGGATGATCTGGGTGCGAGGGATTACGCCGCTTTGGGTCTTTAGGTCTATCTCTTCTTCGAGGAGGGCAAGGTTTTCGTTCACGCGCACCAATGCGGCGCGCAATTCGTCACTTTCCTGTTGTCGCTGCTGCTGCTGAGCTTCTAGCACGGCGCGCTGTCCAAAATACGAGGCACGGCGAGAGTCGAAAAGCGCGACCTCTCGCACGACAATCGGATCGTCTGGGTCAAAGTCAGAATCGCTCAGATCAAATTCATCCAGATTGGCGCGCTCCGCCTCAAGGCGAAGATTGCGTATCTGCAGCGCCTTCTGTTGCGCTTCATACTCACCCAAACTGCTACCAGAGCCGATATCATCCATCCGAACCAAGACTTGGTCTTTCTCGACGATATCCCCTTCGGAAACTAGAATTTCGCGAACGATCCCGCCTTCAAAACTCTCGACAGTACGCGCTTTGCCAGAGGGGACAACGCGACCCGTCGCGCGTGCCATTTCCTCAATCCGCGCGACAGAGGCCCATGTGATCCCTGCTACAAATAGGGCGACCAGCACCAAAAGGAGTACCGTCAACAAGCGGGATGAGCGGCCAAGGTTTGCCGCCTGACTTCCCGTTGCGAAATCGCGGAGTTCCCAGTTGTTCTTGCTCATTTGGGCACCGCTTTCGTTAGGGTGCTGAGGCGGTCAAGTACGTCCTCCTTAGGACCGTCGGCGATAACACGTCCCTGATCTAGAAATACAACGCGATCGGTCAGTTCTAGCAAGCCCATCCGATGCGTGGACACAATGAGCGTCATGGGACGTTCCTCGAGGGCTGCTTTCAGGCGTTGGATAAAAAGTTTCTCGCTTTGGCTGTCCATTGAGGATGTCGGCTCATCAAGGATAAGCACATCGGGGCGTGGAAGAAGCGCGCGTGCAAGCGCGATCATTTGACGTTGCCCACCAGATAGGTTCTTGCCGCGCTCAAGGATCGGCATCGCAAACCCTTCAGGGTGTTTTGCCGCAAGACGGTCGACGCCCGCGGTTCGCGCTGCGCGAAGGACATCCTGCATCGTGGCGTGCGGGACGCCGAAGGCAATGTTTTCGGCCAACGTACCAGAGAATAACACAGCGTCCTGCGGTACCAGTTGCACATGCGAACGCAGGACAACGGGGCTGATTTGCGAAAGGTTCAGACCGTCAATCAGGACCAAACCCTCACTTGGTGCATATAGCCCCGCCATTAAGCGCACGAGGCTCGTTTTGCCAGCACCCACTGGCCCAATGAGGGCAATGCGTTCGCGGCTCTTGGTCGTTAGGGAAACCTCGCGAAGGGAGGGAATTTCCGTTCCGGAATATTGCAGCGAGACATCCTTGAGTTCATAGGCTCCATCGTCAACCGGAGTGTTAAGTTTCTGCGCACTTGCGGTGGCATCGGACGGCAGGCTCATGAGGGTATTCAGACTCTTGAGCGTCGAGAACGCAAAGCTCGCCCGCGTGAATAGCGCCGAGAGCGCCGCCGTCGGGGCCAGAGCGCGTCCCGAGAGGATCATCGCCGCAATCACTGCGCCCATAGTGATAGAGCCGTCGAGCGCCAGATAAACGCCCGTCACAACGATCCCGATGGAAGAGAACTGCTGCGCAAGTGTCGTTACAGTCGTTGCAAAGACTGAAAGTTTGCGGGTGCGTTCCTGTGTGCGGGCGCTTTCGGTTACGCTTTTTTCCCAGCGCCCTTGCATGCGGCCTTGGCCAGAGATCGCCTTGAGCGTTTCCATTTCCGCCACGGCCTCGACGGCGACGGCGTTCTTGATGCTGCTGTTGGCGCGAGTGTCGTTCGAGGCTTTGCGGAGCGGGAAGAGTACAAGCAAACCGATCAGAATAACCGTTACAAACGCAATTGCTGGCGGATAGGCGAGCGGGCCGCCCACGTAATAAATTACGCCGATAAACAACACGCTAAACAACAGGTCCGTAATCGTCGCCACCGTTTGCGACGAGAAGAAATCCCGAACTTGCTCATAATCCTTTAGGTTATTCATCAATACGCCCGACGGCTGTGTCAGGCTCTCAAGTCGCAGATCCGAGATGTGGCGAAAGATAGACGCGGACACGGACTGATCCACTTGGCGGCTCACCCTGTCCACCACGCTTGATCGCACCCATTTCAGAATGGCGTCAAAGACAAGGGCGATGCCAACCCCCGCGACCAGCGACCAAAGCGTTATGATCGCCGCATTCGGAAACACCCGATCATATACGTTCATGGTGAAGATCGGCGAAGCTAGCGCGAGTAGATTGATGACAATTGAAGCCAAGATCACTTGCGCATAATCCGGCCAGAACTTGCGTGCGATTGACCAGTACCAGTGCCGCAGGGTCGTTTCTGCCGGCTGCGCCGCTGTCGTTTCCGATACCGGTTGGCGCAGAAGAAGGGCGTGGCCGACATAACTTTTGCGAAGCTCTTCGGTGCTCACGGTTATCGGATCGTCAGAGCGGGCGGGCCAGATGATCTGGCATTCGTCCTTGCCAAGCCGAACAAGCACACAGGCCTGACGGTCGGTCAGAAAGAGGATGCACGGCAGGACCGCTTCGGGTAAGTCCGCCAGTCTGCGGCGTGTCAGATGCGCGCGAAAGCCAACATTCTCGGCCACGCCAAGCGCAATTTGCGGCGTAAAGAGCCCGTCGCCCGGAAGAGCAACGCCAGCAGTCAGAGTCTCTGGCTGTATTTCTCGGCCAAATAATTTGGCACAGGCCGACATAGCCGCAACTAGCGGATCAATTGATGCGCCGCGAAATGCCCATTGTGGTTTCTCGGCTGCGCGAGCGGTTGGTTTCTTTGCCCGAGCAGTAGGCCTTACGACAATCTTAGGGGCTGTTTGGCCCGCCGGCGTTTCGTCTTCTTGGTGAGAGTCGTGTGATATTTCGGGCCTCTCTTACTATTCCAAAGTCTTGCGCCATGCGCTGAAGGAACTGGCGTCATACAAACGCTGGTCATTCTTGGCATTCAAGTCGCGCACGCCTTCGTGCTGGCGCGCATATGTGCGTGCGTCCTCTGGTGGCTCAATCCCTAGAGTAGGCAGCAGGATGCCAATTGAGGCAAGGACCCGATACTTCACATACCGTTCCGCGGAAATTGCGTTCACGAGGTTGGCTTCGGACTGAAAGAGCGAGGCCTGCGTGTTCAAAACATCCAGCAACGAACGTTGCCCGACTTCAAACTCTTTCTCATAAATGCCGCGCAACTTGCGGGATAGTTCCGATTGCGCGCGGATCGCATTTGAGCGCCGTTGCGCTGCGCGCAGTGTGGACCAGCTTTGACGGACTTCTGTTTCTACGCGTCGCGTTTGTGCCAGTAGGGTGGAGCGGCTCTCGGCGGCTCTGCGAAGGTGTTCCTGACGGTTTGCACGATTGGAGGAGCCTTGGAATTCATAACGAAGTACAAGGCCGATGCGCGCATCCGACACGCCCCCTTCAAATCCGCCAAGGTCTTCGCCGATACGCCCATCCGCTTCGAGAGACAGAGTGGGATACCTATTTGAGTCAATGCGACGCGAAAGAGCCTCGCTTGCGCCCACATCGGCCTGACCGAACAGGATTGTCGGGTTCCGTTGCCGAGCGATGGCAAGAGCATCGTCTATCGTGGCCGGAATTCGTGACCCAATAGAAGGCACTGTTCCAAGGTTTGTGGGCGCTACACCGACAACGGCGAGGAACATGGTCTTAGTGTCTTCGAGGTTATACTCAAAATCGATAATGATATCTTCGGCCTGAATCATGCGCTCTTGGGCTTGGTTCAGATCGCCGACGCCAACGATCCCGCTGTTGTATGCGGATTGGATGCGGTTAAAGACGTTGCGGTGATACTCAAGGTTCTGGCGTGCAAGGGACAGAAGCTCTTGTGTCCGCAGAACATCGGAATAGGTGCGGATTGCCTCTAGCGAAAGAACCTCTGAACGCTCCAGAACACGGAACGCCGCAGAGTCGATGCGATAGGCTTGGCGCTCAACTTCGGAGCGCGTTTCAAAGCCATCAAAGAGCATTTGCGTAATGCGGCCCGACAGCGAATATCCCGAAATCGGATCATCGGCAGCAGTAAGGTCAGGAATAGTGCTGCCGTTATCAACACTCGCGCCGGCCCAAGCCTCAAGTTCTACTCGCGGCGCATAAAAACTGCGTGCTTGCTGCAGTTCGAACTCGATCGCTTGTTTGTTTGCTTCGGCTGCCTTGATGTCTGGGTTTGTCTCAAGGACGTAAGAGATGGTTTCGTTCAACGATAGTGCTTGCACGCTTGCAGGAAAAAATGAGACGCAAGCGAAGAGAGCAAGTAGTGAGGGCGATTTTATCATTATTCGGTCCTCTTATTTAAATAATATATGGTAAAAAGATACACCAGTATCGTTTCTAATCAAATGTTAACGCAAAAAAGTTGCAAAACTCAAAGGTTAAAGCATACTCTAAGTAAATACATTCAATTTGTGTGTCATTTAATATACGAGGTTGAAATGAAGCGTTTCGCTCAAGTTCTGGGAATTTTATTCGCCCTCTCGTTTGCTCCGAACCATGCGAATGCGCAGGAATTCGGTGTGATTAATTTTGATTTTGACTCAACAGAGCTCGACGCAGTGGCGCGGCAACAAATCGTTGAAATCGCTGCCAAGCTGAACGCTTCGACGAGTTACAAGCCCTCGATCGTTGTTGGATACACCGATGCGGTCGGGACGAGCGGATATAACTATGATCTCGGGCGCCGCCGTGCCGAAGCTGTGCGTGCTGCGTTGCTTGCAGCAGGGGCCACGGTGGATCGAATTGGCACAATTGAAAGCCGCGGCGAGAACGAGCTTCTTATCCCTGTGAGCGTTCCAGAGCGTCAAAACCGCCGCGTTACGGTGAAGCTTGATGATATTTTGGCGGCTTGTCCAAGCTACAGAAATATAACGCTTTCTCGGAATGCAATCGGTGCAGAGCTGCAAAATGATCTGGTCGCAAAGCTGGATCGCGCGGTGTCGGTATATAACAGCTATACCAAGAACGGTTTGAATTCATCCGCCTATCAGATGGCAGGTGCGGCGCGGGAAGATTGCGGCGAAGCGGTAGGCTACTCAGATGGCTCGGTTCGCAAGCTGGAGTACGCCAAGAAGTGCTTCTGTAACTCCGCGCGCCTTGATGTGGCGATGGGCAAAGTGCTCCCTAATTAGGGGAGCGCCAGCGCGTCGTCCTTTGCTTCTTCGACCGCAATTTCGGCCATCTTGAGGATTGCTTCGCGTGTCCTGGCTGCCGCGATGAAACGGCCGTTATGACAGAATGTTGCACCCTCAACTCCGCTTGCTTCTTCTAGTTCTGCGTTCGTAAGTCCCGCCCAAGATTTCGGAAGGTCCGCACGGAGTTCAAAACCCTCTTCGTTCTTGCGGATGCCGCCAATCGACCAGTCCTGACCGCGTGGCGTTACCACAAACAAGAGGTGATCCGCGCCCATTTTCACAACGGTCGGTCGGAATGGCATACCCATTGGCAACTCAAGGATTGGGCTTTCACCTGCATCATTGACGGCCTTTTCCACCACAGATTCCGCGCGCAGTTTGGCCGCGATCCGCGCGATGCGTGCCTCTGCGAATGCACGGGCAACGGTGAGTGCATTGTGAAACGCTTCGGTCTCTGCCTCGGTATCGGTGCGGTCGAAGACTGGCTTAAGTGATTCAAGCAGCGCAGGAAGCGTCATGCCCGCAAGTGGACCTGCGATTGAGGGGCTAAGAACGCCATTGTCCGTCAGATCAATTGGCAGCACGAAGCTGCGATCAAATGAACTGTGTACCGCGTCGATGTGGTCATCTGGGATGCCCGTCGCGCGCAGATAGTCATGGCCGAAGTGCTTCCAGATTAGCCCAAACGAGCTATAGGGCTGCTCATCATCGCGCAGCGGTGCGCCGCGCTGGTGGTGGTCAAAGATACGGGCCTCTGCATCATAGTTTCCGCCCACATCATAGATCACCCGATCTGCAGCAGGCGTAATCCACTTGGGATCGCGGGTTCTGACGATCTCGGCTTCTGGGAAAAGGCGCGTGAGGATAACCGAGGAGAGGAGCTCATCCGCGTGGAAACCCCCAGAATGGGTTACGAGGAAACTTGGAACCATTTGAAATACGCCTTGCAATATTGGGGGAAAAGTTGGGCGTAGATAATGTAGTCATCCCCCAAAGATCAACCCGATTATATGCGCGTGGCGATTATAGCCCCTGATTTCCAAATCCTTGGCCGACCTTGATGTGCCGCTTTGGCGCCGTTCCCAAAACCGTACGTAGCGGATAGGGCGGGCAGGATTTGCGCAGGGCGTGGGACACATCGTTCCAAAGTTTGGATTGATCAGAAGAGGATGCGCCAGCCGTTCCATAGGTTGCATGCGTTAGAGCGATGAGCGCCGAAGACAATTCCGGCGAGTGCGGCTTGAGCGTGTCGGTGGCGGCAAATAGCGCGGTAAGATTCCGCTCCTTGGCCGCCGACTGCGCACGCTTGTTCATAGCATGGCGGGTCGTGGTATAATTCGCGTCCATCTGCAGTTTTGCACGGCGTATACGCGGACGGATGTATTTTAGCCAAAGCCAAATCACGACGGCTATAACAAGCAGGCCAATCACAATCGACGCGATCAAATTGCCGTCGATTGCGCGGGAAACTGCGCTGGGCTGTGTAATTTCAGTTGTGATGCCGGGGAGGGTTAGGGTCTCTACTGCGTTGGACTCGATGTTGAACCAATCCAAGTTAATGTCGGGTATCGTCGCAGAGCCCGCAGTCTGAGCGATGTAAACGATCCTTTCTTCACGTTTGCCGGACATGATCCCACGATCCGAGGTCTCGGATACGCTTGGATCTTGCGGATAGGTTGCAAGGCCCGCGATTTCTTCACCGTCGGACATTGGTGGAATGAACAGCGGCGATGTCCCGTTGATCGTTACTGTAATCTGGCGCTCAATTGAGTCGCCGACCGCAATCGGGCCGGACTCGGGCGTGAGCGTTTGGGTTGCCGTTAATCCTTTGGCCACGAGTGGCGGATCAAGGTCTCTGGCTCCTTGAGGGAGGGTCGCAAGGATTTGAAACTCTGGCGTTTCGCCTTCATAGGTCAAGACTTCGTCGGCATTGTCGGGTGAGACATAGAAGAGCGTGACATTCTGCGGCGGGATATTGATCGTGCCCGACTCCATAGGATAGAGCCGATACGCGCGCGAAATCCCTGACCACGTTTCGCCATCTATTTGTTCGCTCAGGGGAGTAGAGGAGCGTTCGGGCAGACGCATGATGATATTCGAAACCTCAAACGTCGGAAAGATTGGCGGCTTGGGCATATAGGTGGGCACCAAGACCTTGAGACGCACGATATAGGGCTGTCCAACGGTTACGGGCTCTTCTTCAAACTCGAACGAAATTTGCGGATCTTGTGCCTGCGCGGGGATTGCGAGCGAGAGAACAGCAATAATACCGGCGATAATTCTGTGGATCATTCGCTCGCCTCCGATGCTTCGAGGCGGAAGCGCGTGCCCAGAAATTCTCCGACGTTCGTGTTGACGCTTCGCATCCATTGCTCGTCGGTCATGGCCGCCGCTTCGTCGCCCTGCGAAATGACCATATCCTCGCCTTGGCCGCTTTCGTTATCAAATACGGTGTCGTCCGCGCCGATGCCTGTATCCTCGCCAGTGTCGGATTGAGCTTGGGTGCTTTCGACGAACTTAACGATTGCCTGAGCGACTTCTAGGTTGTGCTGTGCGACCTCATAGTTTGGATCGATCTCCAGAGCTTTTTCAAACGAGCGCACGCCATCGCGGTATTTTCTGTGCCGCAAGTACGCCATTCCCTGATTTGTTGCGGCCTCAGCGGTATCAAATCGTCCGTATGCGGCGGCGGACTCCTCGTATTGGCCGCTTATGTAGAGCGAATACGCTTGCCATTCAGGATCTTGGAACAGTTCGGCAGCCTTGGAAAAATCCTTGTTTTGATACGCCCGCCACGCTTGTTGATCCTGGGTCAAGAACCAATCCTTGATGCCGTCGGCATGTGCCGCGCGCGGCAGTGGTATCATCAACAAAAGGATCACCGCCCATTGCATTGTCCAACCGCGGCGGAACGTGAGCAAAACTAAGAGCGCGACAGGCCAAGCAAACAGCCAGCCACGATCGTTCCAGTCCTGAGTTTCGTCATCCAGCAGCGCTTTGCGATAGGCCGAGAGCACCTTGCGCTCAACGTCATTTAGGTCTTTGTCATCTACGGTCATGTGAACAACGGAGGAATTCGGAATAGAGCCGAGCTGTGGAACCTCTAGCGTTGATGGACCCGCAATGAGAAACACGATAGGCGCCCGCTCATCCGCATTTTCCGAAAAGGCATTTACATTCGCAGGGTTGAAATCATCCAGCACAAACAGGTGTGCGCCTGGCGATTCTGAACGTGCCAGCTCTATCTCGGCCTGCGCAAGTGCGAGGTCCGCTCGATCGCCGTCTATTGGCATTACGGCAGGGGAAAGCCCCTGAAGGTATGAGCTGATGATGTTTGGGTCTTGGGTAAGCGGCGCCACCCGATGCGACGTTCCCGCATAGGCAAATAGCGCCGTTTGCGCACCTGTGCGCCTCGCCACGAGGTCCTGAATCTTGAAACTCGCACGCTCAAGTCGTGATGGCTGAAGGTCGTCGGTTTCCATCGAAGGTGTAACCTTGAGCGACACGATCAGCGGTGCTGTCTGAGCGAGAAGCGGATTGGGCACACGACTCCATGTAGGGCCGGAAACCGCAATCGTCAGAAGCGCGAATGCCAGCGCCAAGGTGTCAATGGGAAAGAAGCGCCGTTTCTCATCGGCCCCGACCAAGAGCGCCTTGGCCAAATGCGGCGCAATTCCCTGTGTAAGTAATTCAGGCGCCTGTTTTTTGGGGCGGATGATCCACCAAAGAACCAAGATGACCGGCAAAAGAATAAGCCATTCGGGACGGATAAAGTGAAATAGACTAAGCATGCTGCCTCCTGAATCGGGAAGCGATGAACAGCCACAGAAGCGTTGCGAGCGTAATACAGAGCGCAAGCGCTAGCGGGATGTGCGCAAGGGACTCGCGGGGTTGGTATTCTGCGCTGTCGATAACGCGTGGGTTTTGCTGGTCGATCTCGTCATAGATCTCTGACAGACCCTCTGCATCATTGGCGAAATAGAACGAACCGTTCGCACGCCGGGCGATTTCCTCAAGCGTTGCGACGTCCACTCGGTTCTCGCCCTCTGCGTTTTCGTCTCCCACGGCAATCGTTGAAATGCTGACGCCCTGCCGCGCGGCGATATCCGCAGCATTCAGAGGCGTCATGCGGCTGTTGGTGTCGGTGCCGTCGCTCAGGAGGATGATGAGTTTGCTTTCAACATCGCTACCTTCGAAGGTATTAAGGGAAAGCCCAATCGCATCCCCAATTGCGGTGTGGGGGCCGGCCATGCCAACTTGGGTTTGGTTCAAGAGTTCGGCTGCGGTTTCAAGGTCCTCGGTGAAGGGGGCCTGAAGATATGCGCTTGAACCAAAGATAATAAGCGCCACGCGGTCGCCTTCGCGCTCGGCGATAAAATCGGCGACGACGTCTTTGACAACCTCAAGGCGCTGTTTGGCGGTGCCGTTTGGCGCTTCCATGTCGCGGGTGTCCATCGAGCCTGAAATATCCACGGCAAGCACCAAGTCGCGGGCCGAGGTCTCGATTGTGATCGGCTCACCCAGCTTTTCGGGGCGAGCAAGGCCAAGAACGACAAGGCCCCAAACGAGTGCGCTTGCAATGAGCTGCACGCGCGTATGCGATCGCACAATCGCACCGGTGGATTGGGATATGCCCGCAGCTTTCGTGAGCGATTGAAAGAACGGAATGCGCACCGCAGACGAGATTTCCTTGTGCGGCGGCGCTTTGCGCCAAATCAAAAGCGGAAGCGGCAAGAGTAACAGGACAAAGGGTAGGGCAAGGGTCAACATTACGCGGCTCCCTTCACTTTGTGCTGTCTTATCCACTTATGCGCTTGAGGGGCCAATTTCGGGTCGGCGGGCATGTCCCGATAGGGTGCCAGCAACAGGCTTTGCCCAGCAGATGTATCCTTGAAGAGTGGCTTGCCCGCTGTGTCGTCAAGAAAGGCGAGCCAATCGTCACCGACTACTCCGGCGACCTGATCGCGGGGGAATGCCGCCAAGGCGGTTTGACGCAATATGCTTGCGATCTGAGTGGGATCATTGTCGGCGTGTCGCAGGGCCGTCAGCGCTTCGCGGCGATAAGCGTTGCGCTGGTGATGGCGGATAAACAGGCGAAGCAGGTAGGCGATGAGCAAGAGTACGGCAGCACCGAGCCAATACCATCCCGCGGTCTGTGGCATCATAGAGATGTCCGGCGGGGCCTCTGGCGGGATAAGCTCGTCATAGAGCTCGGAAAGCTGAAGTGTCGAGAGATCGGTGCTCATGAGCCGACCTGCCTGCGCCCGAGCAAATTAAGAAGCTGCGGTAGCGTATCTTGGGAACTGGTGAGCGGGATTACTGGAATGCCGTACTTCGAGGAAAACGCAAAAAGTTCGGAGAGGCGGCCCGATACGAATTCGTGCACTTTCTGACGAACTTTCGTTTCTTTGGTGCGCAGCAAGCCTTGCAACTGACCATCCGATACCACCAGTTCGATATCCTCGGGGAGTTGCTCGGAAAACGGATCGTTTATTGAGAAAAGGATCACATCGTTTTTCTGAGAAAGGGTGCGCAGATGTTTGAATGTTTCGTCGTTGATTTCGTCAAAGTCGCTGAAAATCAGAACCTGCCCATTCGTTTTTGCAAGCCGGGTCGCCGCACGTAGGGGGCGGTTGAGCGACATAGAGTTTGCTCCCGTGCCGGACGCATTCAGGGCGCAGTTGGCTTCGGCGAGGGTTGCGATGAACTGGCTTAGACCCTTGGCGCTTGCTTGTGGGCGAAGCTCGGTCATGTCGGTGTCGTTAAAGATGATCCCGCCGACACGATCCATTTTGGCGTGTACGGCTTGGGCCGCGAGCGCAGCCGCCTCTGCGGCGGTGACGGATTTCATGTTGTGTTTGCTGCCAAAGAACATCGACATACGCTGATCTACGATAAGCAACACAGAGTGATCGCGCTCTTCGGTATATACGCGGACGAAAGGCTCGCCGGTACGGGCGGTTACTTTCCAATCGATCGTGCGGATATCGTCGCCCTGAGAATAGTGGCGCAATTCCTCAAAGTTGAGGCCACGCCCCTTTAGTCGCGATGCGTGCTGACCATTCAGAATGCTTCGCGAGGGTTGTGACGGCAGGAACGAAATCCCGCGCGAACGGGCGGCGAGCGCCCTTAGGTGTGTCGCGTCAACGTGTATCCTTGGATCGATTGGGCTTGCCATAACGCGACCTCACGGCAGCGCAACGACCGAGAGGATCGTCTCAATGACCTTATCGGGCGTCACGCCTTCGCCTTGTGCCTCAAAGCTAAGCGCAAGGCGGTGGCGTAGAACATCATGGGCAACGGCGCGAATATCCGCAGGATCGACATAGTCACGTCCCGAAAGCCACGCTTGGGCGCGACCACATTTATCAAGCGCGAGGGACGCGCGCGGGCTGGCGCCCACTTCGATCCATCGTTCAAGCTCTTCGCTCAATGCACCCGGAAGACGCGTGGCGTAGACGATATCGGCCATATAGCGCTCCATCGCATCGGATACGTGAATGTCGATAATCTCGCGGCGCGCGTCAAAAATGACGGATTGTGGAATGGGAGCGGGCTTTTCGCTTTTCGTTTTCTGACCCTTCTGGCGTTCTTCGTTGCGCACAAGTTGAATTACGAGCACCTCGTCCTCGACGGGTGGATAATCAACACGCACATGCATCATGAAGCGGTCCATCTGGGCCTCGGGGAGGGGGTAGGTACCGTCTTGTTCAATCGGGTTCTGCGTTGCCATCACGATAAAGAGCGGTGGCATCTTGTGTGTTGTGCCCGCGACGGTGACTTGGCGCTCTTCCATTGCTTCAAGGAGAGCGGCTTGCACCTTTGCTGGCGCGCGGTTGATCTCGTCGGCGAGAACGATGTTGGCAAAGATCGGGCCCGGCTCAAACCGAAACTGTGCGCCATCCTCGGTTTGGTGATAAACCTCGGTGCCGGTCACATCAGATGGGAGCAAATCAGGCGTAAATTGGATGCGGCCAAAGTCGGCCTCAAGATTGTTGGCCATTGCCTTGACGGCGCGTGTCTTGGCCAAACCAGGGAGACCCTCAATAAGGAGGTTGCCGTCCGCAAGTAAGCCAATCAAAAGGCGTTCAATGACGTCTTTCTGACCGATAATGGAGTCGCCCATGCGGGCTTTCAGGTCTTCGATCTGGTCTAGGGTTGTCATGTCATTTCCAAATTATCGAACACTTAAATAAGTTTGGCGCCAAAGGTGAGACCTCTGGCGCCAAATAGATATTGTTGACTACCCAATAACTTTTATTGGCTCGTCGGGTTTTCAGTCATCGCTTCAAGAACACGCTCAAGAGAGAATGATGCCGCTTTTTGGCGCGGTGGGAACTCTTTGAAGGTCTCTAGGAAATTCGCGACATAGGCTTGGGCGGGTACCAGCATATAGGCGCGATCAAACATCCAGTCGTAGTAAGTGTTGGATGTGCGATAGGCGCGCTCATAGGGGTCGCGACGCAAGTTGAAGATCAATGGAATACGCAATTCTGTCCATGGCTCCATCCATGCGCGAAGAGTTGTGTAGGCTTTTTGCTCTAGGAACAAAAGTTTCCAGTCGCCGTACCTAAGAGCAGTCAGGTCGCCATCGTCCGAGAAGTAAAAGATTTCCTTGCGAGGGCCGGTTTCTTCTTCGCCCAGGATGTGAGGTAAGAAGTTGTAGCCGTCAAGGTGTACTTTATACTCGCGTCCAATGGCTTGCACGCCACCTTCTTTAAGCTGCTCTTTGATGTCTGGATTTCCTGCAATCGCAAGTAAGGTAGGCAACCAATCCATGTGGTGCATAATCTCGTTGCTCACGGAGCCGGCTTCGATTTTGCCTGGCCAACGTACCATTGACGGAACGCGCCAGCCACCCTCAAAGTTGGTGTTTTTCTCGCCAAAGAATGGCGTCATGGCTGCGTCTGGCCAAGTGTTCATGTGAGGGCCGTTGTCAGTCGAATAGTGAACAATCGTATTGTCGGCAATTCCCAACTCATCAACCTTGTCGAGAAGCACCCCAACATGGCGATCATGTTCGACCATCCCGTCGCTATATTCGTCTTGGCCAGAAATTCCGCGTAACTCTTCCTTCACGTGGGTTCGTGCATGCATACGGGTGCCGTTCCACCAAACATAGAAGGGTTGGCCCTGAGCGACAGCGCGCTCAATGAAGTCTGCAGCTGCCGCTACGGTTTCGTCGTCAACGGTTTCCATGCGTTTTTTGGTAAGTGGGCCAGTGTCCTCGACGGTTCCGTCAGCCGACGATTTAACGACGCCGCGTGGACCGAATGTCTCTAGGAACGTGCGACCATCTCCCATGACCAAGTCTGCTGGGTAGTCCTCGTTCTCGGGCTCTTCTTCAGCATTCAGGTGATAAAGGTTGCCGAAAAACTCGTCAAACCCATGGTTTGTCGGCAGCATTTCGTCCAAGTCACCAAGGTGGTTTTTACCAAACTGACCAGTCACGTAGCCTTCAGCCTTCAATAGACCTGCGATTGTCGGGTCGGCAACGTTCATGCCCTCTTTAGCGCCCGGAAGGCCGACTTTGGAAAGGCCGGTGCGAAAGACCGATTGCCCCATGATGTAAGAGGAACGCCCTGCGGTACAGGATTGCTCGCCGTAATAGTCGGTGAAAATCACCCCCTCTTCGGCGATACGGTCGATGTTCGGCGTACGATAGCCCATCAAGCCCATTGTATAGGCTGAGATGTTGGACTGGCCGATGTCATCGCCCCAAATCACGAGGATATTAGGTTTGCTGTCTTGGGCAATTGCCACGCTTGCCGTTAACGTCAGCGCAGCGCTGACGCCTAACATTCGTCCTAGAACTCTATTTGAGGATAAGGGATTCGTCATATCAATCTCCTACTGTTGTATTCATTAGCCATTTTGTTGGCCGCGCCGCACGTCAATAAAACAAGTGCCGCTATGGGAAAATTTTAGTTCACTATACATACAGCGCGTCAAAAAAATCAGGGAACCTGACGCGGCCTAAGGGTATATTAACCCGAGATTACTCCTCTGTGGCAAGTTGATTTTTCAGTTGTGCTAGATACTGATCGTCTGGGTTTAGCTCTACGGCGCGATCGGCGGCATCTCGCGCTGCGGGCAGGTTTTCGAGGGCCGCGTTGATGCGAATGATCATTCCCCAAGCGTCAATTAGCTGTGGGTCAAGCTCGACCGCTTCCTCGAATGCACCTATCGCTCCATCCATATTTCGAACGGTCAATGCAAGCCCGCCAAGAACCAGCTGGGTCTCGGGGAAATCTGCTTTTGCAGCCAGTGTATCCTGCCATTCAGACATCGCATTTTGCATGTCTTCGGCCATTCGCGGTGGCATATGGGCGATCTGCATCCCGAGGAAATTTCGCGCTGTTGCGATGCGAACCGCCTTGGCGGGGTCTTTGAACATCCCCACCAGCCGTGCGGAGCGTTCTGTTTCAGGTGCGCCGCGCTGTACGCCAACCGCTCCGAC